>NZ_CP188256.1:318631-637262 GCF_049994875.1 Cellulomonas sp. McL0617 | reverse complement strand
CCGGCGTGACCGTCGGTCCGGGGGGCGCGACCCTCGCGGATGGCCGACGCGAACTCGGCGACCATGACGCCGAGCGCCTCCTTCTCGGGCAGCGCCGGCGCCCAGGCGTCGCCCAGGCGGTAGGAGATGTTCGCGGTCGTCTTGTCCGGCATCGGCTGACCCAGCTCGACGCCGCGGTCGTACACGGTGAGCCGCTGCTGCGGGGACAGGTCGTCCCAGACGAGCGTGCGCTTGCTGCCCCCGATGACCATCTGGCGGATCTTGGTCGGGCTGAGCCAGTTGACGTGCACGTGAGCGATGGCGCCGCCCGGAAGCGGCAGCGTCAGGTAGCCGACGCACGTCTGGCCGGTGCCCAGCGGGTCCGCGCCCTGCGCCGCGACGCCCGTCGGCACCAGGCCGCCCGGGAGGATGAAGTCGAGGATCGACAGGTCGTGCGGGGCGAGGTCCCAGAACACGTCGACGTCGGGCTGCACGATGCCAAGGTTGATGCGCACCGAGTCGACGTACAGGATGTCGCCGAGGTGCCCCTCCTCGATGAGCTCCCGCATCTTCAGCACCGGCGCGGTGTAGCAGAATGTGTGGTCGACCATGAGGACCCGTCCCAGCTCGGCGGCCCTGCTGACCATCGTCCGAGCGGCCGTGCCGCGGTCGGCGATCGGCTTCTCGACGACCACGTGCTTGCCGGCCTCGAGGGCCGCCAGCGCGATCGGTGCGTGCGTCCGGGCAGGGGTCGCGATGGCGATCGCGTCGACGTCGTCGCGGGCCAGCAGGTCGGTGACGCTCGTCATCACCTCGACGGTCGATCGGGCGCCGACGACCTTGCGTGCGCGGTCCTCGTCCAGGTCGCAGACGGCGACCAGATCCCAGTCGGGGCTGTTCCGGAAGTTGCGAGCGAGGTTGGGTCCCCAGTACCCGGCACCCACCACAGCCACACGCAGCTGCTCGGTCATATCGATCCCCTTAACGTCTCGGTGGGCTCAAGTGTCACCAAGGAAGGGGGGCATGTCCGTAGATACCGGACATTTTCACCCCGCGACCAGCGGGTGAACACCCGAACGGCGGCACACGGCACGGGGCCCGTGGCCGCCGAGGTCGGAGGACGACGTCTCGGCGGTCACGAGCCGGTCGCGCGGGCTAACCTGCAGGGACGAACACGAGGTCGATCCCGAAGAACGTCGCCGTCGAGTTGACCGGGAACGTCGTTCCGTACACATACGCGCCACCGTTCGCAACGGTCGACAGCGGGCCTACGACGCGGGCTGTCGCCAGGCCGTTCGAGGTCACCGCGTACCGGCCGGTCGTCGAGTAGTTGGCGGCCGTATAGACCTGCCCGGGCATGATCCCGACCGGCGTCGGCAACGAGACGGTTTGCCAGCCCGAAGCGGACTCAGCCGTCGACGACGCCTCTGCCACCTTGACACCTGACGCATCCCAGAGGCTGACCGTGTGCGTGCCGGTGTTGGTCGCACCCTTGTAGAACCGGATCGCGGTCACCGATCCGGGGACGTTGGCCGTGAAGCGAGTACCCACCATGACTGCCGAGGTGTCGTTCCAGGCGTCGTAGGTCGGGACCTCAGCGTCCGTCCAGAGCGAGACCGCACTTGCGGTCGACGACGCGGTCGTGAACGTCCACGAGCCGCCCGCGAGCGCCGTGCCGGACAGGCTCGTCGACACCGAGATCGCGGTCCCGGCCGGCAGCGCGACGCTGGGCGTGAACGTCACCTTGAGGGTCGCAGGGTCGTACGAGCTCGTGCCTGCCACGGGCCCACTGGGCGCAACCAGCGCCACGGCAGGCGTCCCGGCGGTCGGGGCACCGGACAATGTCGCCGCCACGGTGGCCGTCGTCGAGATTCCGGTTGCACCGCCTGGCGGCGCCTGCGTTGTGACGGTCGGGAGACTTGGCGCGGCCGTCGAGTACACGACGTCGACGAAGTAGTTCGTCTGCTGCCACGTGCTCGTCGGGGCCACGCCCCCGGCGCCGTAGCCGTACCGACCGTTGCCGGCCGCAGGCACGGTCAGTGGACCGACCGTCCTGTCAGCGACGAAGTACGACGACGTGGCGGCGTAGTGACCCTGCGGGGCGTAGTACGAGATCACATAGGTGGTCCCCGGTGCGACCGTGTAGGGGCTCGAGAATGTCGCCGTCTGCCAGCCAGTCGCCGACTCACCCGTGAACGTGACCGTGCGCAGCAGCTGTCCGGTCGAGCTCCACAACGACCCCGTGTGCGTCCCGCCGTTCCCGGCGCCCTTGTAGAAACGCACTCCCGTCACGACGCCCCAGGCGGTCGGCGAGAAGCTCACACCGAGCTCCACGGCAGACGAGTCGTTGACCCCAGCGCTCGTCGGCGACTGTCCGCGGAACAGCGTGCACGGGCACCCGTCCGCATCCATCGTCGTGAACGACCAGGAGACATCGGCGAGGGCTACCCCGTCTGTCGAGACCAGTCCGGTGGCCGTGGCTGTGTACACGGTCGAGAGTGCGAGTGCGGACGTGGGCGTGAAGGTGAGTGTCCGACCGTCGACGGACTTCGTGAACGCACCACTCACGGCAGTGGCTCCCGACTTGAGGCCGAACGCCGCACCAGAGGCAAGCGGCACGTTGAACGACACCGACACCGGCGCCGTCGTTGACGCGCCCAGGTCTCCGGGTCCCGGCGACTGCGACGCGATCGACAGGGTTGCAGCGTCTTGCAGGAACACCACGTCGACCAGATAGCTGGTCGAGCTGCTCGATCCGGGGTAGCCCGTGCCGTAGGTGTAGGCACCGCTGTCGGATGCCGTACGCAACGGCGCTCGTTGCAAGCCAGTTCCAGAGAACGCACCGAGTGTCGCGGAGTAGAGGCCCACGGGTGCTCGGTAGGAGACGACGTACTCGGTGTCCTTGCTGATGCGCACCGGCGACGCGAACGTCGCAGTCTGCCAGCCAGTCGTGCTCTCACTGCTGAATGTCGCCTGCGCGAGGGGTTGCGAACCACCGACTGCCCACAGCTGGCCGGTGTGCGTTCCCGTGTTGTTCGGTCCCTTGTAGAAGCGGACGCCTGTCACGACCCCGTCGGAGCTGCTCGCGAACCGCGTCCCCAGCGTCACTGCCTGGTTGTCGGCCGCCTGCAGGATCGAAGGGACATCCGAGTCGTTGTACAGACCCACGGTCCGCGCGCCGACGACCTGGTCAGGCGCTGCCGAGGTAAAGGTCCAGGAGGAAGGCCCGGCGACCCCAGCTCCGTTCGCCGTCGCGCTGATCGACGCTGTATAGATCGTCGATCTCGAGAGCGGGGACGACGGAGTGAACGTCGCCCTGCGGGTCGCCGTGTCGTAGCTGGTGACGCCCGCGACTGCGGTGCCCCCCTGCGGTGTCAGGCTCATCGCGACCGACCCGGCAGTCACCGTCTTCGACAGGACGACGCTGGGCGCCGTGCTGACCGGCACGCTCGTCGCGCCAGCCAGCGGCGATTGCCCACTGATCGTCAGCGGCGTGGTGTCCACCGTCGTGAAGACGACGTCGACGTAGTACTGCGACGACCCATAGGTCTGGGCCGGGAACGTACCTGGCAACCCGTAGGTGCCCGCACCGGATGCCCCGAAGCCGCCACTGGTCTGGAGCGGTGGTGCCGATCGACCGCGGTACCAGAACGCGTCCGATTGCACGGCGTAGTCGCCCGCCGGCGCCGTATAGCTCACGACGTACGACGTCCCCGCGTCGACACTCACGGCTGCGGAGAACGTCGCCGTCTGCCAGCCCGCTGCGGACTCGCCGGTGAAGTTCACCGTCGCGAGCCGCGTCCCGGTGGCACTCCAGAGCGACCCGACGTGCGTTCCTGTGTTCCCGGTGCCCTTGTAGAAGCGAACTCCGGTGATGAACCCGGTCGTCGTCGGGCTGAACTTGAGCCCGAGCTCGACTGCAGACGGGTCGTTTGCCGAGGCTAGGACGGGAACCGTCGCGCCGAAGAGAGAGCACGGGCAGGCGACGGTGAACGACCTGGTCGCGGCCGTCCCGATGTTGGCGCTGTCATCGACGGCACGCACCTGGACCGGGACCGAACCGAGCCCGGACTGGACGTAGGAGTAGCTCCAGGCGGTCGTGCCGGTTGCGGGGTGCCACGAGGCACCCGCATCGGTCGAGACCTCGACGCCGGCGACCCGGCCGCCGACGTCATTCGCCGTGCCGGTCACGGTCACGGATGCGCCGTTCGCGATAGCCGAGTTCGCTGCGGGCGTGCTGATGAGGACCGTCGGTGCTGTCGTGTCCGTAGACGCGGTCGCAGCGACGAGGCCGGAGATGAGCGTGCCGGGCTGAGCCTTCATGTCGGCGAGCAGGTTCACCGTCGCTTGCTGCATCCGAGAGTCGGCGGCAGCTCCGGCACCATCGTGGGTCGCGTCCAGACCCCACGTCCACTGGATGGAACCAGCCGAGAACACGAGCGCTCCACTCGGAGCCTTGTACATGGTCAGGTGGTGCGTCGTGGTACCCGCAAGGACCGTGTTGCCGAAGTCCTGCATGTACTGCGGCACGGCGCCTGTCGTCGTCGAGAGCCGGATGAGCCCCGCAGGACGCGAGCCGTTGTCGAGATCCTCATCGGACTCGTAGCCGATCGTGTGCGGAGCGAGCCCGGCCGTGGTTCCGGATGCCAAAGACGCGAGCGAGGTGCCTCGCCAGAGTCGAAGCTTGCCCTCCTCGGACGACACCGTGACCGACAGGTCGGAGAAGTTGGACATGTACATCGTGCCCGTGAGGTTGTTCTCCGGCTTCCCGGCGCCCGCCGCCGTCGACGCGAAGCGAGGATCCCGCCAGGTACCCGTCCACTCCGACGTCGGGTCGATCTTGGCGTTTGCCCACGTCTCCTTGTACGACACCAGGGTGCGGTAGGGGGTTGCCGTGCCGGCTACAGACGACTCGTACCGGGTGTGCCAGTACGCCTCGTTCCCGCTGAGGAACGCGAGATTCACCCCTGCATCGCGAGCTGCCTCGACGTTCGCGCGCTGTGCAGCAGACCAGTACTCGTCATGCCCGACCGACAGGAACACCTTGTGGTTCTTCAGGAGCGCACCGCTCCGGTCGGTGTCGACGCCCGCGATGTAGCTGACGTCGTACCCGTTGGCCTCGAGAAACCGCACCATCGGGTACTCGTTGCTGAAGTAGAAGTCCCTACCGCTGTTGTCGCCACGCGTCACGACAGGCCGGTTGTAGCTGATCTTGTACGCGCGACCATTGGCCGCACCCTGGTAGAAGTCCGAGCCGCCATAGGTGTTGTACGCCTCCCACGTGGGGTCGGACGTCTGGAAGACGACGGCCGACGTGCTGGCGTCGTTGCGCACGATGAACGTGATGTGGCTCTCGTCACCCGTCGCCGTGTCGGTGAGCTTGGCGAGATAGACGCCGGACACTGCTGTGCTGGGCACCGCCCAGCTGGCCGACACCGCCCAGTTCCCACAGTCGTACAGCTCCGTCGTGGCGTCGGAGACACAGACGGGCTGGTGTTGAGGCAGCGCCACTGACGGCGTCACCGATGCGATCTTGCGAGCACCCAGCCCGCCGTAGTAGCCGGTCCGGTAGATGTCGATGGTGTAGGCGCGCGAGTCCGTCTTGATCTTGAACGAGACGGTCGATCCGACGTTGACCGAGATGTCCGTCGAGAAGCCCTGGATGCTGTCGTCGCCGGCACCGGTGATGTCCCAGATGGACGGGTCCGTGCCCGGCTTGGAGTTCTCGCAGACGATCGGGTTGCCGCCGACGGCACACGGGTCAGCCGCAGAGGCCGCGGTCGGGATCGCCGTGACGGCGAGCGTTGCGCTCGCGACCAGTGCCACGACGAACCCGACGGTGCGGCGGAAGGTGCTGCGGGGGCTCATGAGGACTCCGAGTGTCGAGAACGAGCGCAGGTGGGTGCGCTACCCGGACATGGGTCTCGCACGAAGGCTCTGATACCGGACGATATGGGACATCTCGGACGTTGACGCCCGTTCTGTCCGGATATCACCCGGCGTGACACGGACAATCGCCCAGATGACGTAGCGGTGCCCCCAGGTGGGCCAGAATCGGACCACCAGGCAATCCGACCCACAAGGAGCGACCGTGCCCGACAACAGCCCGACCGTGGCCCCCACGGCCGACGTCGACCCGCGCGCGACGGTCGGCGCCGGCACCCGGATCTGGCACCTCGCTCAGGTGCGCGAGGGCGCCGTCGTCGGCAAGGAGTGCATCGTGGGCCGGGGCGCCTACATCGGGCCGGGCGTGGTCGTCGGAGACCGGTGCAAGATCCAGAACCACGCGCTGGTGTACGAGCCGGCGGTCCTCGAGGACGGCGTCTTCGTCGGGCCCGCGGTGGTGTTCACCAACGACTACTACCCGCGCGCGGTGACCCCCGACGGCGGGCTCAAGTCCGCGGACGACTGGCACGCCGTGGGGGTGACGGTCCGGACGGGTGCCTCGATCGGCGCGCGCGCGGTCTGTGTCGCGCCGGTGACGATCGGTCGCTGGGCGCTCGTCGCGGCCGGCTCGGTGGTGACCAAGGACGTCCCCGACTTCGCGCTCGTCGCGGGCGTGCCGGCGAGGCGCATCCGCTGGGTGGGCCGGGCCGGAGCCCCGCTCGAGGAGCAGGGCGACGAGACGTGGACGTGCCCGATCACCGACGAGCTGTACGTCGAGGTCGACGGCGTGCTGAACCTCGTGATCCAGTGACGCCTCAGTAGGCGCCGGAGCCGCCGAAGACCGCACGGCCCGTCTTCCAGAGGATCAGCAGGTCCATGGTGACGGACCAGTTGTCGACGTACCGCAGGTCCAGCCGGATCGACTCGTCCCACGACAGGTCGGCGCGCCCGCTGACCTGCCACAGACCGGTGAGCCCGGGGCGCACACGCAGGCGGCGGTTGACGGCGTCGTGGTACTCGTCGACCTCCTGCGGCAGCGGCGGGCGCGGGCCGACGAGCGACATGTCGCCCTTGACCACGTTCCACAGCTGGGGCAGCTCGTCGACCGAGTACCGCCGGATCAGGCGACCGACCTTCGTGATGCGGGGGTCGGAGTGCATCTTGAACATGAGACCGTCACGGTCGCTGCTCTCGAGCAGGGCTGCCCGCCGCGCCTCCGCGTCGACGTACATGCTCCGCAGCTTCCAGAGCGTGAACTCCTGACCGTCGACGCCGACGCGACGCTGACGGAAGAACGGCGAGCCCGGGCTGGTCACCCGGACGGCGACCGCCGCGGTGATGATCACCGGCAGCGCGACGAGGAGCAGGAGCACGCCGAGCGTGCGGTCCAGCGTCGCCTTGGCCAGCCGACGTCGGCGCGGGGACGAGGTCTCGACCTCGATCAGGGACAGGCCGGCGGTCGGGCGCAGCTGGACGCGGGGGCCGAGCACCTCGACGAGACCCGGGGCAACGACGAGGTCGACTTCTGCACGCCCGAGTGCCCACGACAGGCGGCGGAGCGCGTCTCCGGCGAGCTCGCTGCCCGCGACGATGACTGTGTCGACCTGGTGGTCGTAGGCGACCTGAGGGATGTCCGCCAGCGCACCGAGGGTCGGCACGCCGTCCTGCGGCGGTTCGTCGGTGACGGCCGGGAGGCACACGCCGACGACCTGGTAGCCGTGGTAGGTCGAGCGGCGCAGGTCCGAGATCACCGAGTGGACCGAGCTGGCGTCGCCGACGACGAGGGTCCGGGCCATCGCCATGCCCTTGGAGCGCCGACCGTGCAGCGAACGACGGAGCGCGTACCGGCCGAGCGCGACGCTGAAGGTCAGGACGACGACGATGAGGGCGACCAGGACGCGCGGGAGCACGACACCGACGGCGACGCTGCCGAGGGCCACCACCGCGGCCGAGCCGACGCCCGCGCGGAAGATCGCCTGGAACTCGCCGGGACCGTCGCCGACGTGCTTGTGGTCGTACCCCCGGCCGGCGGCGACCAGTACAAGGAAGGAGACGGCGACGACCACGGCCCACCAGGCGGTGCCGTCGGTGTAGGGCCGGAACAGCACGAGGACGGTCGCGAGGACGAGCGCGCTGATGGCGACGTCCGTCGCGACGGACTGCTGGACGTACCGACGGGACTCGCTCCCCCAGTTCGCTGCGTCGTACGAGGCCAACGGCTCGCGGGGGTGCGTCACGAACGGCTCACCCGACGCCCAGGAGCGTCGCGGTCCGGCGGCGGCCCTGCGACGTTCGAGGAGAACGTCCAGGTCGTCAGCCGGATCCCCAAGGATCGTCATGTCTCTGCCCGTCGACGAATGAAGTAGTACGTCTGTCCGGGTTGGAGGCTATGTCGACAGGTATGGCCGGAGATAGACCTATATGTCCGTTTTCACCCGGTGTTCACCCGGGTGGAAAGGACGTTCACGCCTTGGTGTGGAACCGCAGCTGGGCCTGCTCGAGGCCCTGGGTGACGAGAGTCTCCACCGCGTCGGCGGCCGAGTCCACCAGCCACGGGACGTCCTTCAGCTCGACCTTGGCGAAGTCGCGCAGCACGAAGTCGGCGGCATCCATGCGGCCGGGCGGCCGGCCGACGCCGACCCGGACGCGGACGTAGTCCTTCGAGCCGAGCGCGCGCGTGGTGTCGCGCAGGCCGTTGTGACCGCCCTCGCCGCCGCCTCTCTTGAGCCGGACGTCCGCGAACGGGATGTCGAGCTCGTCGTGCACCAGGACTGTACGTTCGAGGGGCACGTCGTAGTACTTCGCGAGCGCGGACGTCGGTCCGCCCGACGTGTTCATGTACGTCGTCGGCTTGGCCAGGATCACCCGAGGGCCCGGGACACCGCCCGGCAGGACCCCGAGCCGAGCCTCCGCGACGACGGCCTGGGGGCGCGACAACAGCCGACCGCCGCCCGACCCGAACGTCGCACCGTGGCGCCTGGCCAGCTCGTCCAGCACCATCTGACCCACGTTGTGACGGTTGCCGGCGTACTTCGCGCCAGGGTTGCCCAGGCCGACGACCAGCCAGGGTCCGTCGGTCATGTCGCCTCCTCGGTGCGGGCAGTCGTGGAACGGGCAGTCGTGGAGCGGCAGTCGTGGAACGGGCAGAGTGCACGACGCCCGGCACCGTCAGGAACGGTACCGGGCGTCGGCGATCAGCTAGAGCGGACGGCTCACGCCTCGGCGGCGGCGGCGCTGGCGGCCGACTGCGACGCGGCGATCTCCGACGCGGCAGCCTCGGCGGCCAGGTCGTCGGCGGAGGCGTGCGGGACGCTGATCGCGATGACGGTCAGGTCGGGGTCCGACAGCAGGGTCGCACCCTCGGGCAGGGTGATCTCGCCCGCGGTGATGGACGTTCCACCGGTCAGGCCCTCGATGGAGACCTGGACCTCGTTGGGGATGTGCGTGGCCTCGACCTCGAGCGACAGCGCCTGCGTCTCGAAGACGTGGATCGTGCCCGGGTAGGACTCGCCGACGACGGTGACCTGGACGTCGACGGTGACCTTCTCGCCACGGCGCACGATCAGCAGGTCGACGTGCTCGATGGTGTTCTTGACGACGTCGCGCTGGACGTCCTTCGTGATCGCCAGCGTCGTCTTGCCGTCGAGCTCGATGGAGAACAGGGCGTTGGCCTGCTTGACGGCGAGCATCGTCTGGTGGCCCGGGAGGGCGACGTGCTGCGGGTCCGAGCCGTGGCCGTAGAGCACCGCGGGGATCTGGTCGGCACGGCGCAGGCGGCGCGCGGCGCCCTTGCCGAACTCGGAACGGGCGGTGGCGACGAGCTTGATCTCAGCCATGGTGACTCCGGGAGTAGGCGCTTGCGCAGGGTCCGCGAGCGGTCGGTACGAGAGAAGCGTCGTGTGGACGACGCGTACAAGAACAGAGTGGTGGTGGCCTCGACGCGGGACGTGGGACGGGCACGCGGAGGCGGCACGCCCAGTCGATCACGGAGCTCAGGGGCCGTGCCGGTCCGACGCCATCCTTGACATGATGAGCGCCGTTCCGTCCGACCGTCCTTCGTCCCTCGCCGAGGCAACCTGTAGAGCCTACCCGAGGCGACGGGGTGCTCCCAACCCCAGACGGTCAGTCGGCCCAGGCGTAGCGGACCGTGACGTCGGCCCGGACGGCCTGCTCGCCGGCCTCGACCGGGATCGCCAGGCCCATGGGAGCGGCCGCGACCCGCGCAAACATCGGCGCGGCGTCCGCGACGCCCTCCTGGACCCAGACGACCTCGCCCAGCGCGCGGCCGGCCAGCGTCGCCCAGTGCGTGGCCTTCGCCACGGCGTCGGCCCACGCGAGCTCGCGCGCGGACGCCTGGGCCGCGGTCGGGTCGCTCACCGCGTAGCGCAGCGTGCCGAGGCGTGCCTCGTCACCGCCCGCGGTGACGGCGGCGCCCAGCAGGTCCCCGGCGGTGTCCACGCCGCGCAGGGTCACGCTCAGGTCCGTCCGGGCCACCGTGTGGTCGCCGTCGGTCCAGGACGACGTCCCCCGGGTCTGCAGGGCGCGGGCGTCGAGACCCCCCGCCTGCAGCGAGTCGGTGATCCGGGTCAGCGCCGCGCTCGCGAGCAGCAGGGCGCGCCCGGCGTCGAGCCCGCGGGACTCGGCACCCAGCTCGGCGATGACGACGTCGGGCACGGTGAGCACCTCACCGGCCCCCCGGACGGTGACGCCCCCGCGGGGACCGCGTCGCTCGTCGTCGGGAGGGCCGCCCATCGGCACCGCTCAGGCCTGACCGTCGAACAGGGACGTGACCGAGCCGTCGTCGAACACCTCGCGGATGGCGCGGGCGATGAGGGGGGCGATCGACAGGACGGTCAGCTTGGGGAAGCGGCGCTCGTCGGCGATCGGCAGGGTGTCGGTGATGACCACCTCACGGGCGCCGCAGCCCTGCAGCCGCTCGGCGGCCGGGTCGGACAGCACGCCGTGGGTGGCGGCGACGATGACGTCCTTCGCCCCTGCCTCGAGGATCACCCGGACGGCACCGGCGATGGTGCCGGCGGTGTCGATGAGGTCGTCGACGAGCACGCAGCTGCGGCCCTCGACGTCGCCGACCACCCGGTTGGCGACCGTCTTGTTGGGGCTGCGGATGTCGCGCGTCTTGTGCACGAACGCCAGCGGCCCCCCGCCGAGCTTGGCGGCCCACTGCTCGGCGACGCGGATGCGGCCGGCGTCGGGCGAGACGACCGTGACGTTCGAGGTGTCCACGCGGCCGCGCACGTAGTCGGTGAGGATCGGCATCGCCCACAGGTGGTCGACCGGGCCGTCGAAGAAGCCCTGGATCTGCGCGGCGTGCAGGTCGACGCTCATCAGACGGTCGGCGCCGGCCGTCTTGAACAGGTCGGCCATGAGACGCGCGGAGATCGGCTCGCGCCCGCGGTGCTTCTTGTCCTGGCGGGCGTAGCCGTAGAACGGGGCGACGACGGTGATCGTCTTGGCGGAGGCCCGCTTGAGCGCGTCGACCATGAGCAGCTGCTCCATGATCCAGGTGTTGATGGGCGACCCGTGCGACTGCAGGACGAAGGTGTCGGCGCCGCGCACCGACTCGCCGAACCGGGTGTACAGCTCGCCGTTGGCGAACTCGTACGTGGTGGTCGGCAACAGCTCGATGCCCAGGTGGGCGGCCACGTTGTTGGCCAGGTCGGGGTGGGCGCGGCCGGAGAGCAGCACCAGGCGCTTCTCGCTGTCCGAGGAGACGATCCCGGTCATCGGGCGGAGTCCTTAGGGTCGGTGGGGACTGCAGGGGGTGCTGCCTGTGCGGCCGTGGCGGCGCGGCCCAGCTCCGCGCGCGCCTGCGGGGAGAGGTCGCCGCGTTCTACCGGCCGCGTGACGGCCGCAGCCGCCGCGGTGCCGGCGCGCGAGCGCGCGACCCAGCCCTCGATGTTGCGCTGCGCACCGGCGCTCACGGCCAGCGCACCCGAGGGCACGTCGCGGCGGATGACACTGCCGGCACCGGTGTAGGCGCCGTCTCCGACCGTGACCGGCGCGACGAACATGTTGTCCGCGCCCGTGCGGGCGTAGGAGCCGATCGTCGTGCGGTGCTTGTTGACGCCGTCGTAGTTGACCGTCACCGAGGCCGCGCCGATGTTCGTGTGCTCACCGATCGTGGCGTCGCCCACGTAGGAGAGGTGCGGGACCTTCGAGCCGGTGCCGATCTGCGCGTTCTTCGTCTCGACGAAGGTGCCGATCTTGCCGTCGTCGCCCAGGACCGTGCCGGGGCGCAGGTAGGCGAAGGGCCCGACGCTGGCGCCCGCGCCGATGACCGCGAGGTTGCCGTGCGTCCGCACGACGGTGGCGCCCGGGCCCACCTCGACGTCGGTCAGCGTGGTGTCCGGGCCGACCGTGGCGCCCTCACGGACCACCGTCGCGCCCTGCAGCTGGGTGCCCGGCAGGATCGTCACGTCGCGCTCGAGCTCCACGTCCACGTCCACCCAGGTGGTGGCCGGGTCGATCACCGTCACGCCCTCGCGCATCCAGTCCTCGAGGATCCGGCGGTTCATCTCGGCGCGCAGGACGGAGAGCTGGACGCGGTCGTTGACGCCCTCGACGAGCATCGGGTCGTCGGTGCGCAGCGCGCGCACGTGGCCCCCGTCGGTCCGTGCGATCGCGAGCACGTCCGTGAGGTAGACCTCGCCCTGCGCGTTGTCCCGACCCAGACGGCCGAGCGCACCACGTAGCACGGCGGCGTCGAAGACGTAGATGCTCGAGTTGATCTCGGCGATCGACCGCTGCTCGTCGGTCGCGTCGCGCTCCTCGACGATGCCCAGCACGTCGCCGGTGCCGGGCTCGCGCAGGATCCGGCCGTAGCCCGTGGGGTCGGCGACCTCGGTGGTGAGCACCGTGACCACGTTGCCGTCCGCGTGGTGCGCCTCGAGCAGCTCGTGCAGGGTGGCCGCGTCGAGCAGGGGGACGTCCCCGGCGATGACGACGACGGCACCGACGACCAGCGCGTCCGTCGCCGAGCCGGCGGTCCCGTCGCCCGCCGCGTCGGCCTGTGCGGCGGCGTCGAGGCCCGTCATGGCGACCTGGACGGCGCGGCCCGTGCCCGGGATCGCGTCCTGGTCGGCCAGCAGCGCCTGCGGATCGATCTCGGTCACGTGCGCGGCGACCTGGTCCCGCTCGTGCCGGACGACCACGAGCACGCGACCGGGGTCGAGCGCCCGCGCCGTGGCCAGCGCGTGACCGAGCATGCTCCGGCCGGCCAGCGTGTGCAGGACCTTGGGTGTCGCCGAGCGCATCCGCGTTCCTTCGCCTGCGGCGAGGACGACGACGGCTGCCGGGCGGGGGAACGTCACCTGTGGGTGCTCCTCGCGGATCTGCCCGAGAGGTCGGGCGGCGGATCTCGTGCGCACCGTGAACTCTACCGTCGCGCGGCCGTGCGGCAGTTCACGGGCGCTGACCCCGGTGGGCCTCGACCGCGCGGTGCACGCTCCCGTGGATCCGGTCCGCGCCGAGCCGTTCGACCACACCGTCCCGGTCGAGGGTCTCGCGGACCGCGGGCTTGACCCGGGCCAGGCGGACGGTCACGCCCTGGTCGTCGGCGAGGTCCAGGATCGCGTGCAGGATCCCGGCGCCCTGCGAGTCGACGATCGCGATGGCTCCGCAGTCGATGACGATGATGTTCAGCCCGGGATGGTCCGCAACCACCTCACGCACCCGGTCCTCGAGCGCGTCCGCGGTGGCGAAGAACAGGCCGCCGTCGATCCGGATGACTGCGAGTCCGGGCTCCACCTCGTCGTCGGGGTACTCGTCTATCTCCCGGAACACCTGCGTCCCGCGCTCCCGAGCCATCAGGGGCAGCGGCGGGCGGGTGGCCACCGAGACGAGCCACAGGAGCGACAGGCCGATGCCGATGAGCACGCCGGCCAGCACCCCGACGATGAGCGTGCTGACGAGCGCGACGATCGCGATCCAGAAGTCGAACCGGTGCACCCGGAACAATCGGCGCATGCCGGCCACGTCCATCATCCCCATGACGACGGCCTCGATGATGATCGCCGCGAGCACGGCGGTCGGCAGGCCCGAGAACAGGGGCGCGAGCAGGAGGAGCGTGAGGATGACCATCACGCCCGACGTCAACGACGCGACGGGCGAGCGCGCGCCGGTGCGGTCGTTGAGCGAGCTCGCCGACAGGCTCGTCGAGACGGGCATGCCCTGGAACAGACCCGCCCCGATGTTGGCGGCGCCCTGGGCGAGCGACTCCTGGTCGATGTCCACGCGATAGCGGTGCCGCGCGGCGAACGTGCGTGCGTCACCGGCCGTCTGCGAGAACCCGATCATGACGAGGGCGACCGAGGCGAGCAGGACGGTCGCGAGGTGGTTGCGCAGCAGCGTCGGGTCCGGCACGACGAGCGACGGCAGCCCGCGCGGGACGTCGCCGACGAGCGCGACCCCGTGCTCGCCCAGGTCGAACAGCCAGTTGGCCAGCAGCCCGCCGACGACCAGAACGAGTGCGCCTGGGATGCGCGGCGCGATCCGACGCAGCCCGAACACGGTCGCCAGAGCGACCACGCCCACGATCGCCGTCGCGCGGTTCAGGTCGACCAGCGTGCCCAGCCACGACTCCAGCTCCTGGATCGGGTTGTCGCCGGAGGTCTTGGTCCCCGTGAGCTTGGGGAGCTCACCGATGACGACGTCGATCGCGGCCCCGAACAGGAAGCCGGTCACCACGGCGCGCGAGAGGAACTGCGCTATCCAGCCCATCTTCAGCACGTTGAGCAGGACGAAGACGAGTCCGGACACGAGCGTGATCCCCGCGACGAACGTCGCGACCTCGTCGCCCGCGATCCCCGTCGCGAGGACGGCGCTCGCCGCCACGGCTGCCAGGCCCGAGCTCGGGCCGGTCGAGATCTGCTTGCTGGTGCCGAAGATCGCGTACAGGATCGCGCCCGCCGCGGCGGCGTAGAGGCCGTTCTGCAGCGGGATGCCGGCGATGCCGGCGTAGCCGAGGTTTTTGGGGACGATGAGCGCCGCGACGGCGACACCCGCGGCGACGTCGGTGCGCAGCCACGAGCGGTCGTACGTCCGCAGCGCGCCGATGAGCGGCACACGGCTGGTCCGGCCTCGGCTCATGCGCGGCCCGCCTCCTTCACGACCGGTGCCATCTGCGGCGTCGTTGCCGAGCCGCACTGACGAGAGGCCCGGAACGCGCACGCTAGCAGGGCCGAGACCGCGTGACTCCGAGAACCTCGGTGTCGCGACCGGGTGCACCCGTGCGCGTGCCAGGGCGCGATCGTCGAACGCTGGGCAGGCTCGACGAGCTCGGCCTGCGCGCCGGCACGGGGATGTCCCCTCCCAGCCGCCGGCCGACGCCTCAAGCTCGCCGACGGAGGCCCTGGCCTGACACATGACGGTGTGGTGTGCGGTGGTTCGATCGTGACCCCCGCCCGCACCCTCCTACCGGGTCCGCTGGGTACGTCGCTGGACCACGACCGCTAGGGATGCGCGGAGGCGGTATGGAGCCGGTCGATGATCGACACCACGCCGAGCACGGCCACGGCGAGCGCCACGGCCGCGACCACGTCGGTCAGGAAGTGGTATCCGAGATAGAGCCGGCTGAGTGCCACCGCCGTCGTGCCGACGACGGTCACGACACCCCACGCGACGAGCCGCGCGGGCGTCGGGCGACGGCTGCACACCAGGTAGCCGAGGACGAGGAGCAGGGTCGCGGTGCCGAGCGTGTGCCCCGACGGGAACGAGGCGGTCAGCTCGGCACCGGGGACGACCATCGTGTCGTTCGGCGGCCGCGGCCGGTCGACCAACCCTTTGACCGCCAGTCCCAGGAGCGACGACCCGAGCATCGCGCCTGCCAGGAGCAGGGGCCGCCACCACTCGCGCCGCACCAGGCCCCAGATCAGAGCGCCGACGCCCACCACGATCGGCAGGATCACCGGACCCGAGACGAAGGTGATGGTCGCGAGCACCGCTGTCCACGCGTCGGTCCGGTGGGCGACGAGCCAGTCCAGCACGGGCTGGTCGAGATGCCACAGGTCGTCGCGCTCGCGGACGGCGTCGAGAACGGAGAAGAACACCGCCAGCCCCACGGCGACCAGGACGAGCCCCGGCAGCACGGCACGCACGACCCGTCGGTCGCGGCGCTCGCTGGCCGTCTCAGGCGTCATGCGAGACCACGCTAGCGAGCCTCGGCCGGGTCCGGGCGGCCAGGCTGCTGCTGCGCTGCGCTGCGCCGCGGCGCGCTGCGGTGCTGCTCCGCCCTCAGGATTCGAACCTGAACTGCACGGCTCCAAAGGCCGGCGTGCTGCCGTTACACCAGGGCGGACCGGCGGCTCATGCCGCCTCGTCGCCAAGTCTGCCAGGGCGGACGCACAGGTTTGCGCACCCGGTCACGGCATGATGGGCGCGTGGCCACCGACCCCAAGCGCACAGCCCGTACCCGGATGACCGGGACGCAGCGCCGAGCACAGCTGCTCGACGTGTCGCGGCGCCTGTTCGCCGAGAAGGGTTTCGACGGCACGAGCGTCGAGGAGATCGCGGCGCGCGCCGAGGTGTCCAAGCCCGTCGTGTACGAGCACTTCGGGGGCAAGGAGGGCGTGTACGCGGTCGTCGTCGACCGGGAGATCCAGGCGCTGACCCGCGCGCTCAGCGTTCCCCTCGAGGAAGGCGGCCACCCCAAGGCGCTCGTCGAACGGACCACGCTCGCGCTGCTCGGCTACATCGAGACGTCCGAGGACGGCTTCCGGATCCTCGTGCGCGACTCCCCCGTCGCCCAGGCGACCGGCACGTTCTCGTCGTTGATCGGTGACGTCGCCACCCAGGTCGAGCACCTGCTGGCCGACCAGTTCCGGAAGCAGGGCCAGGACCCGAAGACCGCGCCGATGTACGCCCAGATGCTCGTCGGCATGGTCGCCCTCACCGGGCAGTGGTGGCTGGACGCTCGCCGGCCCAGCAAGGACCAGGTGGCAGCGCACCTGGTGAATCTCGCCTGGAACGGCCTGTCGGGGCTCGAGCGGCGTCCGATGCTGACATCTCTCGACGTCGAGTAATCTCGGCCGTATGGCACCCCCGGATCGCGCCGGCGCACGGGACGAGGTCGACAGGATCGTCCTCGCCTGGCAGCGCGAGCGACCCGACCTCGACGTCCGCCCCCTGACCGTGCTCTCGCGCGTGAGCCGCCTGGCCCGGCACCTGGACCTCGCACGACGGTCCGCGTTCGCCCGGCACGATCTCGAGACGTGGGAGTTCGACGTCCTGTCCGCGCTGCGGCGCGCGGGCTCCCCGTACCAGCTGTCGCCCGGCGCGCTGCTGACCCAGACGCTCGTCACGAGCGGCACCATGACCAACCGCATCGACCGGCTGGCCGAGCACGGGCTGGTCGAGCGGCTGCCCGCCCCCGACGACCGGCGCGGGGTGCTCGTCCAGCTCACCGCGGCCGGACTCGCCCGGGTCGACGCCGCCTTCGCCGATCTGCTCGACGTCGAGCGCGGCCTGCTGGGCGATCTCGACGAGCGCGACCGCGACCAGCTCGCGGCGCTGCTGCGCGAGGTCGTCGCACCGTTCGACGCGTCTTGACGACCGTCCGTTCCGCGTCTCGGGGCCTCCTTCTCGCCGCGGTCCTGCTCTACGCCCTGAACCTGCGCGCGCCGATCACGGCGCTGGCGCCGGTGGTCGGCGACGTGCGTGCCGACCTCGGCCTGTCCGCCGCCGGCGTCGGGCTCCTGACCGGCGTCCCGGTGCTCTGCTTCGCGCTGCTCACGCCCCTGATGGCCGTGCTCCTCGGGCGGCTCGGCACCTCGCGCGTCGTCGCGGCGTCGCTGGTGACCGTGCTCGTCGGCACGCTGCTGCGCTCGTCCGGCGGCTTCGGGCTCGCCCTTGCCGGCACCGTCCTGATCGGCGTCGCCATCACCGCGGGGAACGTCGCGGTGCCGGTGGTCATCGGGCGCGACTTCCCGTCGTCCGTCGCGCGCGTCACCGGCCTCTACACGGCCGGGCTCAACGGCGGAGCCGTACTGACCACCGTGTTCACCGCGCCGCTCGCCGCCGCGATCGGCTGGCGGTGGGCGCTCGCCTCGTGGGGGCTGCTGGCGATCGTCGCGCTCGTGGTCTGGCGCAGGGCCTACCCGCGGCGCGACGACGTCGCACCGCCCGTCCTGGCCGCCTCCGGGGGCTCGGTGTGGCGTCGACCCGTGACCTGGTTCCTGGCCGTCGCGTTCGCCGGGCAGGCGTTCGGGTACTACGCCGTCAGCGCGTGGCTGCCCTCGATCCTGCACGACACGCTCGGGCTTGCCCCGACCGGTGCCGGCGGCGCGGCCGCCCTGTTCCAGCTGTTCGGCATGGTGGGCGGCGTCGCCGTGCCGCTCGTCCTGGCGCGGCGCGTGCCTCTGCCGTTCGTGTCGGCGGGCATCGCGCTGTTCTGGCTGGCGCTCCCCCTGGGCCTGCTCGTCGCGCCCTCGTGGTGGGCGGTCTGGTGCGTCTGTGCCGGCGCCGCGCAGGGCGGGAACTTCACCGTGATCTTCACGGTGATCGCATCCTCGGCCGGCTCCCAGGCCGCCGCGCGGCGGATGTCGGCGACCGTGCAGTCCGTCGGGTACACGGCCGGGGCGCTCGGGCCGTCCGTGCTCGGCGCCGTGCACACGGCGTCCAACGGGTGGTCGGGGCCGTTGGCCGTCGTGCTCGTCGCCGTGGTCACCATGGCAAGTGCGTCGGGGCTGGCGCTGCGATCAGTTCGGCCTGCGCCCACGCCGGCCTGACCTACGTCCGACGCCGTCTACCGGCCTCAGCCGACGATCTCGGCGGCTTCCATCCAGGCGGTCTCCAGGTCGTCCTTCTCGGCGGCCAGCGCTCGCAGCTCCGCGTCGAGGGCGAGCACGGCCTGGTGGTCGGTCGCCTGCTCGGACATCTTGTGGTGGATGGCCGACTCCTGGTCGGCGATCCGGGACAGGCGGCGCTCGATGCGCGCGATCTCCTTGCGGGCGGTGCGCAGCTCGGCCTCGCTCGGTGCCGGTGCGGCGGGCGCCGGTGTCGATCGGTCGGACGCCGCCTCGCTCACCATGCCTGCCGGCCGGGCGTCGAGGACCGAGGCCACCGAGCCGCCCGCAGCGATCGCGGTCCGGCGCAGGGTCAGGTACTGCTCGACGCCGCCGGGGAGCTCGCGCAGGAGGCCGTCTCCGAGGAGTGCCATCTGCCGGTCGCAGACGCGCTCGAGCAGGTACCGGTCGTGCGAGACGACGATCAGGGTCCCCGGCCAGCCGTCGAGCAGGTCCTCGAGCGCGGCGAGCGTGTCGGTGTCGAGGTCGTTGGTGGGCTCGTCGAGCAGCAGGACGTTCGGTTCGCCGACGAGGAGCCGGAGCAGCTGCAGGCGTCTGCGCTCTCCGCCGGACAGGTCCCTGACCGGGGTCCGCGAGCGCTCGCGGTCGAAGCCGAGCCGCTCGACCAGCTGCGCCGCCGTCAGCTCCTTGCCGCCGACGACGACCGACCGCTTCTCCTGCTCGATCACCTCGATCACGCGCAGCCCGGCGAGCTCGTCGAGGTCCTCCACGTCCTGGCGCAGCTCGGCCACCTGAACGGTCTTGCCGCGCTTGACCCGGCCGGTCGTCGGTTCCAGGCGGCCGGACAGCAGCCGGAGCAGCGACGTCTTCCCGGCGCCGTTCACGCCGACCAGCCCGACCCGGTCACCGGGACCGAGCCGCCAGGTGATGTCGTGCAGCAGGACGCGCTCGGGCGCGCCGTCGACACCGGGGAAGACGACGGAGGCGTCCTCGATGTCGAGCACATCCTTGCCGAGGCGCGCCGTGGCCATGCGCGTGAGCGACAGCTGGTCCCGCGGGGGCGGTTCGTCGGCGATCAGCTCGTTGGCCGCGTCGATGCGGAACTTGGGCTTCGAGGTGCGCGCCGGAGCCCCGCGGCGGAGCCAGGCGAGCTCCTTGCGCAGCAGGTTCTGCCGCTTGTCCTCGGCCGTCGAGGCGGTGCGAGCCCGCTCCGCCCGCGTCAGCACATAGGCCGCGTACCCGCCCTCGTACTGGTCCACCCCACCGTCGTGGACCTCCCAGGTCCGGGTGCAGACGGCGTCGAGGAACCACCGGTCGTGGGTGACGACGACGAGCGCGCCCTGCCCGCGCCCGAACCGCTCGACCAGGTGCTCGGCCAGCCATGCCACGCCCTCGACGTCCAGGTGGTTGGTCGGCTCGTCGAGCACCAGCACCTCGTCGTCGCGCACGAGCAGCGCGGCCAGCGCGACCCGGCGGCGTTGCCCGCCGGAGAGCGTGTCGACCTCGGTGTCGAGCGACACGTCGGCGAGCAGGCCCGCGTGCACCGAGCGGATCCGCGAGTCGGCCGCCCACTCGTGCTCGTCGGCAGACCCGTGCACCACGTCCAGGACGGTCCGACCGGGTGCGAGCTGGTCGCGCTGGTCCAGCACGACGATCCGCACGCCGCCCGCGCGCGTGACGCGGCCGGAGTCGGGCTCCTGCTGGCCGGACAGCACGCGCAGGAGCGTGGACTTGCCGGCACCGTTGGGTCCGACCACGCCGATGCGCGCACCGTCGTCCAGACCGAGGGAGACCTCGTCCAGCAGCGTCCGGGTGCCCAGCGTGAGCGTGACGCGGTCCGCGCCGAGTAGGTGAGCCATCGGCGTGAAGGTTACCCGCACACGTGCACACACCCTCGACGGGATCTCCACGCAAGTGCCCGCACCGCCCCTGACCTGCGGCCTAGCGTCCGAAGCATGCGCTCAGCGGATGCACAGCATGCCCGACGTCGTCGTCGGCCCACGGCCCGCACGGTCGTCCGCGTCACGGCGATCACGCTCGTGGCGGTGCTCGCGCTCGGCGCCGGGGCCGCGTATGCCGTCTACCGCGACCTCAACGCGAACATCACCAACGCCGGCGACCTGTCCGGGCTGCTCGGCGACCGCCCCGAGCCCACCGCGTCCTCCTCAGCGTCGGCGCCCGCCGACGGACGCAGCGGATCGCCCGTGAACGTCCTCGTCCTCGGTTCCGACGACCGCAGCGGCGCGAACGCGGCGATCGGCGGGGCCAACGACGGGATGCACTCGGACACCACGATCGTCGCCCACATCTCGGCGGACCGGAGCCGGATCGAGCTGGTGTCCATCCCCCGCGACCTCCTGGTGGACCGCCCGACGTGCACGACCAAGACCGGCACCACGATCCCGGCCAAGCACGACGACCAGTTCAACAACGCGTTCGCCGTCGGATGGGACAGGAGCCAGGACCTGGCGACCGCCGCCGCCTGCACGTGGCGCACGGTCGAGTCGCTCACGGGCGTGCAGCTCGACGGGTTCCTGCTGCTGGACTTCGTCGGCTTCCAGGCGATGGTCGACGCCATCGGCGGCGTGCCGATCTGCCTGACGCGGAACTACGACGACCCGAAGACCGGCCTGCACGTCACGGCGGGGCAGCAGGTCTTCGACGGCCAGACCGCGCTGCAGTTCTCGCGGGCCCGGTACAACATCGGCGACGGCTCCGACACGCAGCGCATCCTGCGCCAGCACGACCTGATGGCAGCGATGGCACGCAAGGTGCTCAGCTCGTCGGTGCTCTCGAACCCCGGGTCGCTGCTCGGCTTCGCCCGGGCGGCGACGAAGTCGCTGACGGCCAGCGACGGGTTCGCGTCCCTGCAGGACCTGACCGGCCTGGGCCTCTCGCTGCGACACGTGCGCGCAGACCACATCGTGTTCGTCTCGATGCCCACCGTGCCATCGCGTACCCACAGCGGGCGGGTCGAGGGGGTGCCGGGGGACGCGGCCCTGTGGTCCCGCATCTCCGCCGACCAGCCGATCGGCGAAGCGGACGGTGACGGGTCCGACCAACCGCAATCCGATGGCCCGGCGCCGGCGCCGACCGCTACGGTCCCAGCGACCACCGCCGCGCCGTCAGTGCCTGCGTACACGCCGCCGGGCGGGCTGCTCACCTCGGGCGACGCGTCGTCGACCTGCTCGTGAGCGACGAGGCCGCACCTCGGGTCGACGGATCGCAGGGGGATCCGTCGCCCCGGTGTGCGGCCGGTGAGCGACGGGTCGGGCCGGCGCCGCTCACCGGGCGAGGTAGGCGGCCAGCGCGTCGAAGATGCCGCGCGAGCCGGCCTCGCGCTGCGAGCCGTCGTCCTTGCCGTCCAGGAACACCCCGTGCTCCGTGTAGACCACACGCGTGCCGCCGTCGACGGCCGCGAGCTCGGTGGTCGTGACGGACGTCGACAGGTGCTCGCCGCCCACCCACATGTCGTACGTGGAGACGATCCGCTGCTTGTCGACGATGTCCGTGTAGGTCGCGACGAAGCGGCTGGTCGGGCCACCGTGCCACTGCCCGTCGTTCACGGCTCCGCCGCCGACGCGGAAGTCCTGGGTGTCCTCGGTGGCCGTGAAGCTGTCGTCGCCGCCGAACCACTGCGCGCGCTTCTCGGCGACGGCGAACGCGTCCCAGACGCGGTCGAGCGACGCGTCGAACGTGCGGTCGATGACGAACGTGGCGTGCGCGACGGTGCTGTCGGTGCTGGTCTCGGTGGACATGATGATTCCTCTCGGAGGGCCGACGAACGGCCGGTGGGGTGTTTTCCGGCTGCATTCAGGGGGACAAGGGCGGGTCGGCCAGGAAGGCACCGAGGCGGTCGAGCCGCCGCTCGGCCGGCAGCCGTTGTCGGCCCAGCCACTCCCCCGCGGGCGCGAGCGCGCCCGCGGACAGCTGGACGGTGCGGACCCGACCGATCTTGTGCGACGACACGATCCCCGCGTCCTCGAGCACGGCGAGGTGCTGGTGGACGGCCGGGAGGGACATCACGAACGGTTCGGCGAGCTGGCTGACCGACACGGGCCCCCGGACCAGGCGCTCGACCATCGCCCGGCGGGTCGCGTCGGACAGGGCCTTGAAGACCTTGTCCAGATCGTCATGCTTAAGCATGTGCTTAAGTATTGGTGGTCGGAACCCGGGAGTCAAGCACGGGGGTGATCAGTCGGTCGAGCTCACCACGCGCGCACCCGCGACGGGGCCGGCGGCGGTCAGGACGCGGTCCGCGACGCCGGAGGCGGTGAAGGCGGCGGCCAGCACGAGCGCGTGCTGACGGCTGCGGCCGAGGGCGGCGACGGTCGGACCGGACCCGGAGAGCACCACGCCGAGCGCCCCGGCGTCCTGCGCGACCGCCAGCGGCTCGGCGAGACCGGGGTCGACGGACAGCGCGGCGAGCTGCAGGTCGTTGTGCAGGGCGGCGCCGAGCGCCCGCGGGTCACCCGCGCGCAGGGCCTGCATGAGCGGCACGTCGTCCTCGGGGTCGGGGATCCTGGGCGCGTCGGCGAGCCGGTCGAAAGCGGCGTACACGGCAGCGGTCGACAGACCGCGGTCCTGGACGGCGAACGCCCAGTGGAACTCGCCGCGGCTGAGCGCGGGCGTCAGCAGGTGCCCGCGGCCGGTACCGACGGCGGTGTGGCCCGACAGCGCGAACGGCACGTCGGACCCGAGCTCGGCGGCGAGCTCGAGCAGGTCGTCCCGCGAGAGCCCGGTGCGCCAGAGCGCGTCGCACGCGATCAACGCCGCGGCCGCGTCGGCGGACCCCCCGGCCATCCCCCCGGCGACCGGGACGCCCTTGTGCAGGTGCAGGTGCACACCGTCGTCGATGCCCGCGCGCGCGGCGACCAGCCGGGCGGCCTGCAGGGCGAGGTTGGTCGAGTCGGTCGGCACGTGCTCGGACTGCGGACCGCTGACGGTCAGGGTGCGACGCTCGGCGGGGGTCGCGACGACCTCCTCGAACACCGACACCGCCTGGAACACCGTCGAGACAGGGTGGTAGCCGTCGGCCTCGAGCGGGCCGACGCGCAGCGACAGGTTGACCTTGCCCGGCGCGCGGACCCGTACCTCGTGCTCGGGCAGCGGCGCGACGGGGGTCAGGGTCACGGTTCCACCCTGCCAGGTTCCTCGGGGCGCGCGGCGGCGGAGGCCGCAGACAGGGCCGCTGCGATCGCGGCGAACCCCGCGATGTCGACGACCTCGCCGCGCGCCTGCGGGTCCACGCCGGCGGCCTGGATGGCCGCCACAGCGGCATCCGGCGATCCTGCGAGGCCGGACAACGCCGATCGGAGCATCTTGCGGCGCTGCGCGAACGCGGTGTCGACGACGGCGAACACCGCCTCGCGCGAGGCGGTGGTGGTCGGCGGCTCACGGCGGTCGAACCGGACCAGCGCCGAGTCGACGTTGGGGGCGGGCCAGAAGACCGTGCGGCCGACGGTCGCGGTCCGCCGGGCCGACGCGTACCAGGCGGCCTTCGCGGACGGCACCCCGTACGTGCGGCTGCCCGGCGGCGCAGCGAGGCGGTCGGCGACCTCGGCCTGCACCATGACGAGGACGCGTTCGAGCGAGTCGAACCGCTCGAGGAACGTGAGCAGGACCGGCACGGACACGTTGTACGGAAGGTTCGCGACGAGGGCCACGGGCGGGGGGCCGGGCAGGGCGCGCACCTCGAGGGCGTCGGACAGCACGATCGTCAGCCGGTCGCGACCGTCGGCGTCCCGCAGGACGACGGGCGCGTCGTCGCGACCCTCGAGCACCGTCAGACCCGGGAGGTGGGCGAGGACGGTCGACGGCAGGAGGCGGGCGAGCACGGGATCGATCTCGACGGCGACCACGTCGGCACCGGCCTCGAGCAGCCCGAGCGTCAGCGAGCCCAGGCCGGGCCCGACCTCGACCACGCGGTCGCCCGCCCGCACGTCGGCCTGCCGGACGATCTTGCGCACGGTCCCGCCGTCGAGCACGAAGTTCTGCCCGAGCTGCTTGGTCGGCCGGATCCCCGCGCGTGCGGCGAGCTCACGGATCTCCGTGGCGCTCAGCAGCTCGATGCTCGACATGCGCCCGAGCCTAGGCGAGTCGTCGGACCTGCCCACACCGCGACGGTCCATCGGGAAACGGCACGAGGCCTCCGCCCGATCCGGACGGAGGCCTCGCCAGAGAGACGCTCGACCTCCGGTCGGAGGCCTCGCGCGGGTGCGCTCAGCCTCCGGTCCGGAGGCTTCGCGACGAGCTTGCTCAGCCGAAGAGGTTCTTCCCGCAGACGGGCCACTGGCCGGCGCCCGAGCGGTTGTAGAGCATCTTGGCGCGGGCCGTCTGCTCGGCCGCGGACGCCTGCGACGGCAGGCCGGACCCGCCGACCGCTGCCCAGGTGCTCAGCGAGAACTGGTAGAGGCCGTAGTACTTGCCGCTGCTGGAGACCGAGCCGGGGTTGCCGCCCGACTCGCACGCGGCGAGCGCGGCCCAGTTGAGCGAGTCGGCGGACCCACCGGCCGTGACCGGGGACCCGGCAGCGACCGGTGCCTTGGCGACGGGCGCCTTGGCGACGACGGGTCGCGCCTTGCTGCCGACCCCGACCACCTCGGCGACCGGCGCCTGCGTGACGGTGTCGGAGACGGGCGTCCGCGCCGACTCGACGCCGTCGACCGTGGTCACGTGCTCGACGACGGTGCGCACCCCGGCGACACCGGCCGTGAGCACGCGCTTCTGACCGACGTAGCGCGTCGGCTCGGCCTGCTCGCTCGACGTGAAGGGGACCGCGACGGTCGAGGTGACGTCCTGCTCGACGACGCGGTTCACGACCACCTGGACGCGACCGGTGTCGGCGTGCCGCACCGAGACGAGGTCCAACGGCTGCAGCACGATCTTCTTCTCGGTGAGCACCTGCGCGACGGTCGTGTCGGCGTCCGGGACCGGGAGGGTCGTGCCGTCGACGAGCACCTCGGCCGGACCGGTCACGGTCAGGTCCAGGGGCAGCTCGGCGCGGTCGGCGGACCGGGACGCGATCAGGGCGACCGACTGGCCGCGGGACGCGAGGGTGTCCAGCGCGGCGTCGGCGGACAGGGCCGTCGTCCAGAGCGCGGTCCGCGTGCCGTCCACGTTCACCGTGATCCGGTGCGCGTGCCGCACGACGATCTCTGCGCCTTCGCTCAGCGAGCCGCTCGCGCTCACGTCGTCGCGGCTGCCGACGGTGACGTGCTGCCCGTCGAGCAGTCCGTCGACCGAGCCGGCGAACGTGGTGACCTTGTCGACCTTGCCGTCGACGTCCAGCGTCACGGTCTTCTGGGCGTGGGCGAAGGCCGCTGTGCCGCCCGCGAGGACGAGGGCGAGGGTCGCCGCCGAGATGGGAAGGACGCGAGTGCGCATCGACCGATGGCCCTTCGCGGTCGTGGTGTCGGGTGCCGTGCCGTCCGAAGGTGCCGAGGTGGCGTCGTCGTGAGGCTGCGCAGCGCGCGCGAAGGGGTTCAGGGTCGAGAACTGCACGAGGCTCCAGCCGTCGAGGTGCCCGGGCACGGGGTGCGGTCGTGCCGCGGTGCGGCACCCGGCGGTGAACCCCTGGTGCGGGCTCGTGCAGACGCCTGGAGGGAGGCGTCAACCGTCGGTTCCGGATCCCCGATCCGGCCGTCACGGCGGCCCACCGGTGGCGGGCCCCGTCGGCTCCGGGAGGGCGGTCGACGGCCCACGTGGGCCGTTGTCCAGTTTCTCGGAGCGCCCCGACCGTAACCGTATCGTGATCAAAAAGCCAAGCCGCTGGGCGTCAGACCCAGGTGATCATGCGGATCTTCGGTGCATCGACCCACGTCAGAGCAGGTTCGGCAACAGACGAGGAGATTGTGTGAACGCAGGGCCGCACCAGCCGCAGTGGGTCAGTACCAACCCGACGACTGGTGCTTGGCGTAGGCCGCGCACGGGGTGCCGTACCGCCCCGCGATGTAGCCCAGACCCCACGTGATCTGGGTGGCCGGGTTGGTCTGCCAGTCGGCTCCTGCGGAGGCCATCTTGGACCCCGGGAGCGCCTGCGGGATGCCGTAGGCACCCGAGGACTGGTTGCCCGCGTTCACGCGCCAGCCGCTCTCGGCGTTCCACAGCGAGACCAGGCAGGCGAACTGGTCGTCGCCCCAGCCGCGGGCGGCCACCATGCCCTTGGCGATCTCCTGGGCGCTGCCGGGTGCCACGACCACGACGGCCGGGTCGGGCAGCTCCTGGGTGCCCACCTTGGTCACCTGCGTGACCGGGGCGACCGTGATCACCGACGAGATCGCCGTGCGGCCGGTGACCACTCCGCCGACCGTCTGCAGCTCGTACGTGGTGGTCCGGACGCCGGCCTTGCCCTTGGTCTCGATGACGGTGGTGCCCTTGATCGACTTCGGGTCGTCGACCTGCTGGGAGTCGAACGGCACGGCTTCGGTGACGGTCGCGCCACCGGTGCTCGCGCGGGTCACCAGGACCACCAGCCCGTCCACGGCGGTGGCGTCGAGCGGCACCGAGACCTGGTCGCCGTCGTCCAGCACGAGGCCGATGTCCTTGAGGGCGTCGCGGACGGTGGCGGCGCTGCTCACGCCGTCGATCACCTGCCCGTCGACCACGAGATGGATCGTCTTGAGCGTCGAGACGCGCAGCATGTCCCGGCCGAGCGACGCCGACCGCGACGCCGAGAGGCGCACCTCGTCGTCGTGTAGCCCGAGCGAGTCGACGGCCTCGCCCACGGTGAGCGCGGTGGTCCACACCTTGCGCTGGGCGCCGTCGACCTCGACGTCGACGTCGTGCCCGTGGCGGACCACGATCTGGTCGTCCGAGGAGATCGTCTCGTCGAGCGAGGGCGCGACCAGGTCGCGGGCGCCGACCGTGATGTTTCCGCTGGCCAGCACGTCGCCGACCGTCCGACCGAAGGCCTCGACCCGGACCGGGTGGCCGTCGACGTCGACCGTGACCTGCTTGTGCAGCACCGCGAACGCGCTGGTCACCCCGGCGACGACGGCGAGCACGGCGGCCTGGGCGACGAGCCGGCCGAGGCGTCCGCGAGGCACGATGCGACGGGTCGTCGCACGCTCCTCTGCGTCGCTCACGCGGTGGCTCCTCGGTCCTGGGGGCGGGGCTGGGGGCTGGGCACCGTCCTGGACGGCGGTCCGACCGTAACCGATCCGTGATGATCCCCGAAACCCGGCGTCCGAGTTGCGGTACCTGCGCTCCGGGCATTCGGGGACAAACGGGTCACCACGCGCCGTAGACCGCCGCCGACGTCGTCGCGACCGACGCGCAGACGTCCTCGAGCGCACGCCCGGTGACCTCGGCGACCGTACGCACGGTGCCGGGAAGGAGGTACGGCGCGTTCGGGCGACCGCGGAAGGGGTGCACGGTCAGGTACGGCGCATCGGTCTCCACGAGCAGCCGGGACGGCGGCACCTCACGCAGCGCCGCGCGCAGGGTCTCGTTGGCCCCGAACGAGATCGGCCCCGCGAACGACAGGTACCACCCCTGCGAGACCGCCAGCCGCGCCAGGTCGGCGTCCCCCGAGAAGCAGTGGAACACGGTGCGGTCCGGTGCTCCGTCGGCGAGCAGCACCTCGACCACCTCGTCGTGGGCGTCGCGGTCGTGGATCTGCAGCGCCAGGCCCAGCTCCTTGGCCAGGGCGATGTGCGCGCGGAACGCCTCCCGCTGGACCGCGCGACCCGCGGGTCCGGCTCGGAAGTGGTCCAGGCCCGTCTCGCCGATCGCACGGATGCGGTCGTTCGCGCGCGCGACGGACGCGACGTGCGCCAGGGCGTCGTCGAGGCCGGTCTCGTGGGGCTCCTCGGGGTCGAGACCGTCGGCGGCGACCTCCCGGACGCCCGCGTGCCGCACGGCCTCGTTCGGGTGGATCGCCACCGCGCCGAGCAGCTGCGGGTGCGCGCGGACCACGGACGAGGTCCAGTCCACCGCCGCCAGGTCGCAGCCGACCTGGACCATCCGTTCGACGCCCACCGCGGCCGCCCGGTCCAGCTGCGCGCCCAGGTCGTCGGCCTGCTCCCACCCGTCGGCCCGCCACGTCAGCACCGAGTCGAGGTGGGTGTGGTTGTCGACGACGGCCAGCGGCAACGGCTCGGGGGGATCCGGCCAGCCCCTGGGCGCTCGGGACCGCGACATCAGCCCTGACGCAGCCGGTCGAGCTCCTCCTCGACGATCGAGTCGTCGAGCTTGGTGAACACCGGGGACGGCTTGGCGACGGGTGTGCCGGGCACGAGCGGCTTCGACGCCCACGGCGCGACGGTCCGGCCGAGCTCGTAGTCGCCCGTGATGATCGGGTAGGCCCGCGAGGCGTCGTCCAGGTCGGTGACCTCGTCGATCCGTGGCAGCGGCGAGAAGACGCCCGTGCCGCCGAGCGTCTCGTGGACCGCCTGCGCCGAGTGCGGCAAGAACGGTGCGAGCAGCGTGTTGGCGTCGCTGACCGCCTGCGCGGCCGTGTGCAGCACGGTGCCCAGGCGGTCGCGGTCGGTGGTCAGCTTCCATGGCTCGGTCTCGGAGATGTACCGGTTGGCCTCCTGGACCACCCGCATCGCCTCGCCGATCGCGGCCTTGTTGCGGTGACCCTCGAGCAGCTCGCCGACGCGGCCGAAGCCCGCGGCCGTCGTCGCGAGAAGGGCACTGTCGACGGGCTGCAGGGGTCCGGCGGCCGGGATCTCGCCGAAGTTCTTGGCGATCATGCTGGCCGTGCGGTTGACCAGGTTGCCCCAGCCCGCCACCAGCTCCGTGTTGGTGCGGGTCTTGAAGTCCGCCCACGTGAAGTCCGAGTCCTGGTTCTCCGGCCCGTTGACGCTCAGGAAGTAGCGCAGCGCGTCCGGCTGGTAGCGCGACAGCACGTCACGGACGTAGATGACCACGCCGCGCGACGAGGAGAACTGCTTGCCCTCCATCGTGAGGAACTCGCTGGACACCACCTCGGTGGGCAGGTTGAGCGTCCCGAACACGCCGGGCGATCCTCCGCGCGTGCCGCCGCCGTCGTAGGCGAGCAGCTCCGCCGGCCAGATCTGCGAGTGGAACGTGATGTTGTCCTTGCCCATGAAGTAGTAGCTCAGGGCCGTCGGGTCGTTCCAGAACGGGTGCCAGGCGTCCGGGTCGCCGCTGCGGCGTGCCCATTCGATCGACGCCGACAGGTAGCCGATGACCGCGTCGAACCACACGTACAGGCGCTTGTTCGGGTTGGTCTCCCAGCCCTCCAGCGGCACCGGGATACCCCAGTCGATGTCCCGCGTCATGGCGCGCGGGCGAAGGTCGTCGATGAGGTTGAGCGAGAAGTTCAGGACGTTCGGGCGCCAGTCGGTGCGCGTGCGCAGCCACGCCTCGAGCGCGGACGCGAACGCCGGCAGGTCGAGGAAGAAGTGGGTGGACTCGACGAACTTGGGCGTCTCGCCGTTGATGCGGCTGTGCGGGTTGATCAGGTCGATGGCGTCGAGCTGGTTGCCGCAGTTGTCGCACTGGTCGCCGCGCGCGCCGTCGTAGCCGCAGATCGGGCAGGTGCCCTCGACGTACCTATCGGGCAGCGTCCGGCCGGTGCTCGGCGAGATGGCGCCCAGGGTCGACTGCTCGATCATGTAGCCGTTCTTGTGCACCGTGCGGAACATCTCCTGCACGACCGCGTAGTGGTTGCGCGTCGTCGTCCGCGTGAACAGGTCGTACGACAGCCCGAGGTTGGTCAGGTCCTCGACGATCACGCGGTTGTACCGGTCCGCCAGCTCCTGCGGGCCCACGCCCTCCTGCTCGGCCAGCACGAGGATCGGCGTCCCGTGCTCGTCGGTGCCGGAGACCATCAGCACCTCGTTGCCCGCCATCCGCATGTAGCGGCTGAAGATGTCGGAGGGGACACCGAAGCCGGCGACGTGACCGATGTGGCGGGGGCCGTTCGCGTAGGGCCACGCGACGGCAGACAGGATGCGGGACATGGGCCCGATCCTAGGTGAGCGTCTTTCAGCCGACGTCCACCCGCAGGATCCGGTCGTCGCCCGGCCGGGGGTTGCCGCGGCCGTCCGTGTTGTTGGTGAGCACCCACAGCGACCCGTCCGGCGCCACGGCAACCGTGCGCAGGCGGCCGTAGGTCCCGACGAGCAGGGCCTGCGGGGTCCCGACGCCGTCCGCGGTGAGCGGGACCCGCCAGAGCCGCTCGCCGCGCAGCGCCGCGAGGTACACGGCGTCGTGGGTGACCGCCAGGCCGCTCGGCGACGCCTCGTCCGTGTGCCACACCGCGACCGGCTGCACGAACCCGTCCCCGCGCCCCTCGACGGTTGGCCAGCCGTAGTTGCCGCCCGGGACGATGACGTTCAGCTCGTCCCAGGTGTCCTGGCCGAACTCCGAGGCGAACATGCGGCCGTCCGCGGACCAGCCGAGACCCTGCACGTTGCGGTGCCCGAGGCTCCACACCCGGCTGCCCGGTGTGGGGTTGCCCGGGGCCGGGTCACCGTCGAACGTGACCCGCAGGATCTTGCCGTTCAGGCTGGCGGGGTCCTGCGCGTCCGGTCGGGTTCCCGCGTCACCGGTGCTCACGTACAGGTCGCCGTCGGGGCCCACCGCGAGCCGGCCGCCGTCGTGGTTGCCGGCCTTGTGGATCCCCGTGACGATCGGCGTGAGCGGTCCGAGGTCGTGCCCGGAGAGGGTCCCGCGCAGGACGCGGTTGTCGTCGGCGGTCGTCGCGTAGAACGCGAGATCGGCACCGTCCGCCGACGAGCCGAGCAGGGCGACGCCGAGCAGCCCGCCCTCGCCGGCGGGCCGGACCTCGGCGGTCAGCTGGTCGGCACCCGGCCCCGTCACGTCCGTCACGCCGCCCCCGGCGTCCACCAGGACCGCCCGGGCGGCGTCGCGCAGCGTCACCACGGCCTGGCCGTCGGGCAGGAACGCGAGGCCCCAGGGGACGTCCAGGCCCGTGACGAGATCCGTGGCCGTGACACCGACGGCGGGCGCCGCGCTCGGCCGCGGCTCGTCCGTGGCCGTGCAGCCCGCGAGCAGCAGCACGGCGACGGCGACGAGCACCCCGCGACGAGCCATCCCTCAGCCCAGCACGGTCCGAACCGTGGCGCTAGCCCGGGACGCTCGTGAGCCGGTCCAGCTCGGCGTAGGCGCCGCCCGCCGCGACGAGCTCGGCGTGCGACCCGATCTCCACCAGCCGCCCGGCCCGCATGAAGGCGATGCGGTCGGCGCCGCGGATGGTGGACAGGCGGTGGGCGACGACGAACGTGGTCCGGCCGGCCATGAGCCGGCCGAGGGCCTCCTGGACCAGCCGCTCCGACGAGGTGTCGAGCGCCGACGTCGCCTCGTCGAGGACCAAGATGCGCGGGTCGCGCACCAGGGCACGGGCGATGGCCAGCCGCTGTCGCTGGCCCCCGGACAGGCGCGCGCCGCGCTCGCCGATGACCGCGTCCAGACCGCCCATCTGCTCGACGAACTCGAGCGCGTTGGCGTCGCGCAGCGCGTCGCGGACGGCGTCGTCGGTGAGGTCCGGGCTGCCGTAGGTGACGTTGTCGCGCACGGTCCCCTCGAACAGCAGGGACTCCTGCGGGACCACCGCGAGCGAACGCCGGTACGAGCGCAGGTCGAGGTCGGCCATGTCCCGGCCGTCGAGCAGGATCCGGCCCCGCGACGGGGTCAGGAAGCCGATCACCATGTTGAGCACGGTCGACTTGCCCGAGCCCGACGGGCCCACCAGCGCGATGGTCTCCCCCGCCCGCACGTGCAGGTCCAGCCCGTCGACGGCGACCTCGTCCGGGGCGTCGTCGTAGACGTACCGCACCGACTCGAAGTCGACGTCGCCGTGCACGTGCTCGACGGTCGCCTTGCCGGCGTTGCGCTCGAGGTCGGGCTCGGTGAGCACCTCGGACATCGACCGCACGGACTCCAGGCCCTTGGTGATCACCGGCGCGAGGCTCATCAGCGCGGTGACCGACGCGGTCAGCGCGACGAAGTAGCTGCTCAGCATGGTCACGTCGCCCGCGGACATGCCCCACAGCCCGGTCCACGCCACCCACGCGGCACCGATCAGGCAGGCGACCGAGAGCAGCTGCATCGCGGTCCACGACATCGCACCGAACCGGCCGTTGGTCACGTCGAGGCGGATGCCGGCGTCGCGCACGTCGCCGAGCGTGGCGTCCATGCGGTCCAGCTCGTCGCGCTCCAGGGCGTGCGCGCGGGTGATGGGGATCAGGTGCGTCATCTCGCTGACGCGCGCCGACATCCGCTCCACCTGGACGCGGAAGTCGGCGTTGCGGGCCGTCATCCGGCGGCGCATCGAGACGACGAGGGCCGCGCTGGCCGGCACGGCCAGCGCGAAGACCGGCAGGAACTCGGGCACGCGGAAAGCCGTGATGACCAGCGCGCCGACGAGGGTCGTGATCGCGCCCATGCCCGAGTCGAACGCCTGGCGGCTGCTCTCCACCACGTTCTCGACGTCGCGGACGATCTTGGCCTGCAGCACCCCGGCGCTGACCCGACGGTGGTAGCCGATCGACAGCTCCTGCAGCCGGCGGCTCAGCGACATCCGCAGGTTGGTCTCCACGGTGCGCACCGCCACCGACAGGTAGCGGACGTACACCTGCGCGAGCGGCACGTTCTGGGCGATGACCAACGTCATCAGCGCGGCAGCGATCCACAGCTGACGCAGCGGCTGGTGCTGGACCACGACGTCGATCACGTTGGCGGTCAGCGCGGGGATCACCCAGATCGGCGAGTGCTTGGCCGCGAACGCGAGCCCCGCGACGACCATCCGGCGACGCTGCGGCCGGAAGAGGTGCCTGAGCGTGCGCACGGGGTGCGCGCCGTCGAAGGTCTCCTCGAGCGGCGTCTGGGGTGCGGTCACGGACCCCATCGTAACGATTCGATGCGCCTGATCCAGGGCCCCGTCCATCCGTGCCGGAGCACCCGATCAGCGCGGCGCCGGCCCGAATCCCGCCGCCGGGCCGCCCCCGTCTCTACCGCCCAGCCGCCGAGAACGGCACTGTGCCACGAGACCGGCAGTGTGAACTGCCGTTCTCGTGTCAGAGTGCCGTTCTCGACCGTGTTGGAGGAGGCAGCGGTGGGGGTCAGCGCGACTTCGCGGCCAGGGCGGCGGCGTAGAGGTCGCGCTTCGGGACGCCCGCCGCGGCGGCGACCTCGGCCACCGCGTCCTTCAGGCGTTCGCCGGCGTCGGCCCGGGACAGGACCTCCGCGACGAGGTCGGCTGTGGACAGCTCGACCGCACCCGAGGCACCACCGACCACCACCACGATCTCGCCGCGCACCTGGTCAGCCCGGGCCCACTCCAGGAGGTCCGACAACGGCCCGCGTCGGATCTCCTCGTAGGTCTTGGTCAGCTCGCGGCACACGGCGGCCGGGCGTTCCGCGCCGAACGCCGACACCATCGCCGCGAGCGTGTCGTCCAGGCGGTGCGGGGCCTCGAAGAAGATCATCGTGCGGCGCTCGTCGGCGAGGAGCTCGAACGCACGGGACCGCTCGCCCGGCCTGCGCGGGGGGAAGCCCTCGAAGCAGAAGCGATCGGTGGGCAGCCCGGAGAGCGCGAGCGCGGTGAGCACCGCGCTCGGCCCCGGCGCGGCCGTGACGGGCAGGCCCGCGGCGACGGCGGCGGTGACCACGCGGAAGCCGGGGTCGGAGACGGCCGGCATGCCGGCATCGGTGACGACGACGACCGTGCCGCCGCCCGCGACGACCGCCAGCAGCTCGACGGACGACGACGTCTCGTTGTGCTCGTGGTGGCTGACCACCCGCCCACCGATCACGACGCCGAGCCGCGCGGCGAGCGCGCGCAGGCGCCGCGTGTCCTCGGCGGCGACCACGTCGGCCTGCTCGAGCAGCCGGCGCAGGTGCGCGGAGGCGTCCTCGGCGTTTCCGATGGGGGTCGCCGCCAGCACGAGCCGGCCTGGGGCTGGAGCATCCACGCGGTCAGCCTGCCACCTGCCGCCGCGGGCGTTGCACCCGGCCATAGGCGCCGCCCCTACGATGTCGGGCGTGCCGCCCACCGAAGACGACGCCGCGACGCCGTCACCCGACGCCGACGCGTCCTGGGTCGCGCCCATCGCGCCGCCGAGCGGACCGCAGGAGGACGCCCGCGACGCCCTTCCGGTGGGCCTGCGCGGCACGCCGTCGACCGGCGCGTCCAGCGGCTCGGCGGACCCGGAGCTCTCGGACGACCACGCCCGCACCGCGACCGTCGTCGCGACCCTGGACCCCCCCGAGCGCACGGACGACGACACGGACGAGGAGCCCGAGCCGAACCGCCCGCGACTGCTCCGGCTGCTGCTCGGCACGGACACCCTCACCCTCAACGACGCACCCCGTGCGCGCCTGATGGGCTGGGTCTGGCCGATCGCCGTGACGGTGTTCGCGGGTCTGATCCGGTTCTGGGACCTCGGCCGCCCGCACCGGCTCGTGTTCGACGAGACCTACTACGTCAAGGACGCCTGGTCGCTGCTGGTCAACGGCTACGAGGCCAACTGGACGGACAACCCCAACCCGGCGTTCGAGGCCGGCAACGTCAGCGGGCTGGGCACCACCGGCGAGTACGTGGTGCACCCGCAGGTCGGCAAGTGGCTGATCGCGCTGGGCATCCACTTCGGTGGCGGGATCGAGAGCTCGACCGCGTGGCGGCTGTCGGCGGCGATCTGCGGCACGCTCGCCGTGCTCATGGTCGCGCGCATCGGGCGCCGGCTGCTGGCGTCGACCGCGCTGGGGACGGTGGCCGGCCTGCTGCTGGCCGTCGACGGCGAGGCGATCGTGCTGTCGCGGGTGTCGCTGCTGGACCCCTTCCTCATGTTCTTCATGCTCGCGGCGTTCGGGGCGCTGCTCCTGGACCGCGACCAGGCCCGGCGACGGCTCGCGGACCGGACCGCGACGCTCCTGGACGGCGCGCGGGAGATCGGCTGGGGTCCCGGCCTCGGGGTGCGCTGGTGGCGGCTGGCGGCGGCGGTGCTGCTCGGTCTGGGGCTGGGCACCAAGTGGTCGGCGATGTACTTCCTGGCCGTGTTCGGGCTGCTCAGCGTGGTCTGGGACGTCACCGCACGACGCACCGCGGGCGTCCGGCAGTGGGTCTGGGCGGGCATCGTCAAGGACGGGCTCGTCGCGGGCGTCTCGATGGTGTTCATCGCGCTCGCCGTCTACGTGGGCAGCTGGTGGACGTGGTTCACGCACCCGCAGTCCTACGGGCACGAGTGGGCCGCGCAGCACCCCGGCGAGGGCGTGCAGTGGCTCCCGCCCGTGCTGCGGTCGTTCCTGCACTACCACCAGCAGATGTGGGCGTTCCACAACGGCCTCGACACGCCGCACGCGTACGCGGCGCACCCGCTCGGATGGATCGTGCAGTGGCGGCCGACGTCGATGTTCTACCCCACCGAGATCTCGCACCTGACCGGTCAGCAGGCGCAGGACGCGTGCGGGGCGTCGGCCTGCTCGCAGGCGATCACCGCACTGGGCAACCCGATCCTGTGGTGGTGCGCGACCGCCGCGATCCTGGTCGCGCTCGTCTGGCTCATCCGCTACCGCGACTGGCGGGCCGGCGCCGTCCTGTCCGGCATCGTCGCGGGCTGGCTGCCCTGGTTCGCCTACCAGCACCGCACGATCTTCACGTTCTACTCGATCGTGTTCACGCCGTGGATCGTGCTGACCCTGACCTACGCGATAGGTCTGGTGGTCGGCCCGAAGGACCTGGAACCCGTCGGGCGACGGCGGGCGATCATCGGCAGCGGGATCCTCGTCGGGCTGATCGTGCTGGTCGGGGCGTTCTTCTACCCGATCTGGTCCGCGTGGGTGATCCCGTACAAGTTCTGGCACCTCCACATGTGGCTGCGCACCTGGATCTGAGCGGCCAGATCTGACCTACCAGTCCACCTGCGGGCTGCGGTACCAGGACAGACCCAGCCGGTCCCAGAACGGTCCCTGGTCGACGATCCGTGCGCGGAAGTCGTCCCAGTCGCGATCCTCGGGAACCGTCCACGCGACCTCGGCGATCGCCGCGAGGCGCGGCAGCAGCATGGACGTCAGGGCGTGCAGGTCGCGCAACGTCTCGGTCCAGATCGCCGCCTCGACGCCGATCACGGACTCCGCCGGAACGCCCGGGATGAGCGTCGACGGCTCCCACTCGTAGGCGTCGCGCAGCTCGATGTGCCCGGCCCACTCCAGGCCGAGGACGGTGTCGGCGTCGTACTTCATGTCCAGGTAGGCGTGCTTGCCCGGCGACATCAGGAAGAGGGCCCCCGCCTGCGCGGCCGCGGCGAAGGGCTCGGGCTCGACGCGCGTGTCCCAGTACTGCACGACCGTGCCCGGCTCGAGCGGCGTGTGCGCGATCTCCTGCCACCCGACCACCTTCTTGCCGGCCGCGCGGACCGCCGCGGACGCCGCCGCGACGAGCGTCGCGTACTCCTGCGGCTCCATGGTCAGCACCTCGTCGCCACCGATGTGCACGTACTCGCCGGGGGTCATCGCGGCGACGTCGGCGAACACCTCCCGCAGGAAGTCGCCCGTCGCGGGCAGGTCCGCGTACAGCCGGCTGAAGCCCACCTCGATGCCCGTGTAGGCGTCGGTCGGCTCGCCGCTCGGGGTGAGGTTCCCGTACGCGTGCGTCGCGGCGTTGACGTGACCCGGGACGTCGATCTCCGGCACGACGCGCACCCCGCGCGCCGACGCGAACGCGACGATGTCCGCGTAGTCGTCGGCCGAGTAGTACCCGCCCGGGTCCCCGTTGACCGAGGTGCTGCTGGACAGGCGCGTCAGCTGCGGGCGCGAGCGGACCTGCAGGCGCCACCCCTGGTCGTCCGAGAGGTGCAGGTGCAGCACGTTGAGCTTGTAGTGGGCCATCAGCCCGATGAGCACCTTGAGGTCGCGCTTGGCGACGAAGTGCCGCGCGACGTCGATGGACAGCCCGCGCCAGCGGTAGCGCGGCGCGTCCTCGACGATGACCGACGGGACCCGCAACGAACCGTCCGGCGCGGCGGTCAGCAGCTGGCGCAGCGTGACGATCGCGCGGACCAGCCCGGCCGGCGACTTCGCCACGAGCTCGACGCGTCCGGCCGTCGACACGAGCCTGTACGACTCGTCGGCGTCGCCCTCGGCAGCGGTGAGCCGCAACCGCACCACGTCGGGGGCGTCGGAGTCGGCGTACCGGACCTCGATCGACCGGCCGGTGACCCGTCCGAGCAGGTCGGCCGCGAGCACCGCGATCCCGATCAGGTCGGGCCGACCGTCGACCACGACGGTGGTCGACTCCGAGATCACGAACGGCTCGTCACCCGTCGCCTCCAGGCGTGCGGGCTTCGGGATGACTGCGGGGACGGCGGGGACGGCGGGCACGAGGCTCCTGGGGTCTGTGCGTGGCGCGGGGTCGCCGGGGAAACGCTACTCGACGCGAGACGCTAGACGGCGAGCGATCACCGCGCACGTCGCGAGCTGCAGCTGATGGAAGACGACGACCGGCAGCGTGACGCTCGCGGACACCGCCGGGGTGAACAGCACGGCCGCCATCGGCAGGCCCGTGGCCAGGCTCTTCTTCGAGCCCACCATGAGCAGAGCGACGCGGTCGGGTCGGACGAGGCTGCGACCGCCCGACCAGGTGAGGGTCAGCATCGCGGCGAGCAGGACCGCGCACGTGGTCACCAGGATCGCGAGCGACCTCGCCGTGACGTGGTCCCAGGCGCCAGCGTTCGTGGCCTCGCTCACCGACACGTAGGCGACGAGCGCGATGGTCGCGCGGTCCGTCGCCCTGGTCACGCCTGCGTGCGCGCGCAACCACTGCCCGATCCATGGCTGCGCCAGCTGGCCCAGGACGAACGGGAGGAGGAGCTGGCCGACGATGCCGGACACGTCGGTGGTGCCCCGGCCATGGACCAGCAGCAGCCCGACCAGCAGCGGGGTGACGACGATGCCGACGAGGTTCGAGATCGTCGCACCCGTGATCGCGCCCGCGACGTTGCCCCGTGCGATCGACGTGAACACCACCGACGACTGGACCGTCGACGGGAGCAGGCTCAGGAACAGCAGACCGTGCCTCGTCTGGTCGTCGAGCCCCGGCACCAGCTGGACCAGCAGGCCCAGGATCGGGAAGGCCACGTACGTCGCCGCGAGCATCCGCCCCTGCAGGCGCGCGTTGCGCAGCCCGTCCCAGACCTCGCGGGTCGCCATGCGGGCGCCGTAGAGGAAGAACAGGGACACGATCGCGACCGTGCGCAGGGTGTCGAACCCCTGCGCCACGCTCCCCGCCGCCGGGACGAACAGTCCCAGCGCCAGGGCCGCCAGCACCACGATGACCTGGGGATCCAGCCACGCGCGCACCCGGGTCACGGGCGTCAGTCTGCCCGGTTCGACGCGCGGGGCCGGCCGTATCGCTCTATCTTCGCTAGTTGTCGTGGGGGGACCGTCGTCGATCAAGGAGCTGGACCATGACTCAGAACGGCATCCTCAGCGCCATCATCATCGGCGCCATCATCGGCATCCTCGGTCGGCTGGTCGTGCGCGGCAAGCAGCGCATCTCGTGGCTGGTGACCGTGATCATCGGCATCGTCGCCGCACTGGTCGGCACGTGGCTCGCCACGCTGATCGGCGACCGGAACACCCCCGGCGTCGACTGGATCGAGCTCCTGCTGCAGGTCGGTCTGGCGGCCGTGTTCGTCGCCGCGGTGTCGCGGCGGGGTCGTCGTCGGTCGATCCTGTAGATCCTGCGCGACGAGGGTCGTGCGGGCGCGTCCGGACAGACGGCGACGGCGGCCTCCCGAGGGGGGCCGCCGTCGTCTGCGGGTGGAGCTGAGGGGATTCGAACCCCTGACCTTCTCATTGCGAACGAGACGCGCTACCAACTGCGCCACAGCCCCGCGAGCGGGCTAAAGACTAACACCACGGCCGCTCGCTTCGCGAAATCGACCGGCCGGCCGACGTCCTCGTCACCGGCTCCACGACGAGGGTCCCGCGGCAGTCATTCCCCGGCGGCGCGGCGCTTGGCCAGGACGGCGTTCAGGTCGAGGCTGCCGGTCGTCTCGACGGGGGCCTCCAGCGGCGCGCGCTCGTCAGGCGTCGACTCGGCGGAGGCCGGACGGGCCGCGGTGGACCCCTCGAGGTTCTCGAGCGGGGCGGGCTCACGACGAGGGGCCGACGCCTTCATCGTGTAGGTCGGGCGCGGCACCGGGACCGGGGACCAGGCATCGTCCTCGCTCGACGTCGTGGCACCGGTCGTCGCGTCGCCGACCTGCGCGACAGGCTCGGTGAGCGTCGAGCGACGCACGACCGGGATCGCGCCCGTCGAGTGCCGGGCCGGACCGCCGGTCTCGCCCTTGTCCTCCACGATGCGCTCGAACACCTCGGTGCTCGCGTCGGAGGGGTGGACGGCGCGGCCGGTCACGAACGGAAGCGTCGACCCGCGAGGCTCCGGCGCGACCGCCGGCGCGTCGGCGCCCGGCGCGGGTGCGACCGCGGCGGCGGGCGCGGACCTCGTGGACTTGGCTGCGCCGGGCGCCGCGGACGCGGATCTCGCGCCGGCCGGGACGGTCGTCGCGGCGGGCGCGTTGACCAGCGGCGCCGACCTCGCGATGGGCGCGGTCCTCGCGGGCAGCGGCGCGGACGACGCGGCGGGGGCGGTCGTCGTCACCCGGGCCGCGGAGGCAGCGGCCGCGGTGGCCACGGCGCGCTGGGCGCCGGTGCGCGGCGACGCGGCGACGCGGCGCTCGTCGGCGATCCGTGCCTCCCACTCCGCGTCGGCCTCGCGGCCGGCGAGGACGGCGCGGCGGCCGAGGACGAGGACGGCGCCGAGCAGGACGGTCGGCGCGACGCCGGCCACCCATCCGACGGTCGGCGCGACGGCCACGGCCGCCCAGCCCGCGACGGTCGCGAGGAGCAGCACGCCGGCCAGGGCGGCACGACGGCGCGCGGCAGCCGCGCGACGGGTGACGGCGGCGGCGCGAGCGGCCCGCGCCTGGGCGGCGCGCCGCGCGGCGTCAGCGGTGATCCGGTCCTGCGTGCCGTGCGGTCGGTCCACGGTGGTGCCTCCTGTCGCGCTCCCGATCTGCACCGGAAGGCCCTTGCCCGGGGTCAGTAGCCCCGCGGTACTGCCGGCCACCGAGGCCAGGGCGGGAACCGCCACCGAGGCCGGACGGGTCGTCACCGCGACCACGCGCAGCGCCTCGGAGAACCGGTCGTCCGCCCGGGACTCGAGCAGCTGTTGCCGGTGCCGCAGCTTGTGCGGCACCAGGTACGCCACCCACAGGCCGACCAGCGCAAGCGCGACCGGTCCTGCGAGATCGTTCACGCCCTGACGGTAGGCGCCCGGACATCCGCGACCGGGGAGGGCGGCGGCGTGTCGGGCCCGGGGCGTCGCCCCTGCGTGGGCGAGCGGCCCAGATCAGCGGCGCGCGTGCCAGCGCGCGAGGAGCCCCTCGGGCACGTCCTCGACGGTCAGGGCGAAGGTCCGGTGGTCGCACCAGCGGTCCTGGATGTGCAGGAACCGCTCGCGCAGGCCCTCGTCGCGGAACCCGAGCTTCTCGACGACCCGCAGCGACGGACCGTTCTCGGGCCGGATGTTCACCTCGACGCGGTGCAGGCCGAGAACCCCGAAGCAGTGGTCGGTGGCCAGGGCGACGGCGGTCGGCGTGATGCCGCGGCCGGCCACATGCTCCGAGACCCAGTAGCCGATCGCCGCGGACCGCAACGACCCGTAGGTGATGGACGAGACGGTGAGCTGCCCGACCAGCGCGTCGCCGAGGTCGACGGCGAAGGGGAGCGTCGTGCCGGCGCGGGCCTGCGACGCGAGCGTGCGCACGAACGCGCCGAACGACGGCCGGGGCCCGGTGACGGGTGTCGGGCTGGTGGCGTCCCACGGTTCCAGCCAGCTCGAGTTGACGGCTCGCAGGTCCATCCAGGCGTCCTGGTCGCGCCGGCGCAGCGGGCGCAGCCGCACGTCGCCGTCGACCAGGACGGCGGGCCATCCGACCGCGGTCACCCTTCGAGCACCAGACAGTGGATGGTCTGGCCCGGGTGCACGGTCAGCTCGGTCTCGCCGACGACGGCCAGGGCGTTGGCGTGCGCCAGCGCGCTGATGCTCGGCTCCGCCGGGTCGCCGAGCGGGGTCAGCCGGTAACCCTCGTCCGGGGAGCCGAGCACGGTGGCCGGGACGAACTGGCGCAGGCCGGGCGGCGAGATCCAGCCGGTCTCGGCGAGGGCGGCGACGGACGGCCGGAAGACCTCGGTGTGGCCGGCCATCGCCCGCAGCGCGGGACGTACGAACACCTCGAACGACACCTGCGCGGCGACCGGGTGACCCTGCAGCGCGAAGATCGGCACCGCGCGGTCGCCGTCCTCGCCGGAGAACGTCCCGAACCCGTGCCGGTGCCCGGGGGTCATCGCGACCTGGTCGAGCCGCACCGTGCCCATCGGGGCCAGGACGTCCTTGACGGTGTCGTGCGTGAGCTCGGACAGCCCGCCGGTCAGGATGATCAGGTCGGCGCGCACCAGCTGGTCCTCGAGCGCCTCGCGCAGCACCGCGCGGTCGTCGGGAAGGGACGCCACCCGCACGGATGCGGCACCGGCGTCCCGGACGGCGGCCTCGAGCGCGTGCCCGTCGGCTTCGTAGACCGCGCCCGGGAGCGTGCCCGTGCTGCCCGGCTCGACGAGCTCGTCGCCGATCGAGAGCAGGACGACCCGGGGTGTCGGGTGGACGCGCAGCCGCCCACGTCCCATCGATGCCGCGAGCGCGAGCTGCCGGGCGCCGAGCCGCGTGCCCGCCTCGAGCACCACGTCCCCCGACCGCACGTCCGAGCCCGCGGGCCGCACGTGCTGGCCCGCGACCGCGGGCCGCTGCATCGAGACCCGAGCGGCGCCCCGGTCGGTCTCCTCCAGCGGGACCACCGCGTCGGCACCGATCGGCAACGGCGCGCCGGAGGCGATCCGGACCGCGGTCCCGGGCACGAGCCGCAGCGGGCCGCCCTGACCGGGCCGGACGTCGTGCGCGACCGGCAGCGGGGCCTCGGTCGCGTAGCCGGACTGCGAGGTGTCGTGCGCGGCCACCGCGTACCCGTCGCGTGCGGCGACCGACAGCGCGGGCAGGTCGCTCGTGGCGACGACGTCGGCGGCAAGGATGCAGCCCACCGCGTCGTGCAGGACGACGTCGAGCGGCGACACGGGGCCGACGGCGGCGAGCACGGCCGCCAGGTGGTCCTGCACCGATCTCATGCGCGCATTCTGCCCCGTGGCAGCGACCCGCGTGGCCCGTCAGTCCAGCGTGGTCGCATACTCCGTCAACCACGAGCGGAAGTCCGGTCCCAGGTCGGGGCGGTCGGAGGCGATCTGGACGACGGCCTTGAGGTAGTCGAGCCGGTCGCCGGTGTCGTACCGACGACCCCGGAACACCACCCCGTAGACGCCGCCGCCCTGCTCGGTGGGCAGGTCCGCCAGCGTCGCCAGCGCGTCGGTCAGCTGGATCTCGCCGCCGCGGCCGGGTTCGGTGCGCTCGAGCACGTCGAACACCGCGGCGTTGAGGACGTACCGGCCGATGATCGCGAGGTTGCTCGGGGCCTCGTCGGCGTCCGGCTTCTCGACGAGCGCCGTGACGCGGACCTGGTCGGCGTCCCCACCACTGCCCTGACCCGCCAACGGTTCCACCGCCGCGCAGCCGTACAGCGAGATCTGCGACGGTGGCACCTCGAGCAGCGCGATCACGGACCCGCCCGTGCGCTCCTGGAGCGTGAGCATGGTGCTGAGCAGCTCGTCGCGCTCGTCGATCAGGTCGTCGCCGAGCAGGACCGCGAACGGTTCGTGACCCACGTGGTGCTTGGCCTGCAGCACCGCGTGACCGAGGCCCTTGGGCTGGCCCTGCCGGACGAAGTGCACGTGCCCGAGCTCGCTCGACGCGCGGACCTTGGCCAGCCGTTCGGTGTCCCCCTTGGCCTCGAGCGCCTGCTCGAGCTCCGGGGCGGCATCGAAGTGGTCGGCGAGCGAGCGCTTGGAGCGGCCCGTGATGAGCAGGACGTCGTCGAGACCCGCGCGCACGGCCTCTTCGACCACGTACTGGATCGCCGGCTTGTCGACGATCGGGAGCATCTCCTTGGGAGTCGCCTTCGTGGCGGGCAAGAACCTGGTGCCCAGACCCGCGGCGGGGATGACTGCCTTCTGGATTGTCATCTGGGGACCCTACCGGCGCGCCACGCCGCCCGCAGTGGCGTAGGTCACTCGTCCGCCCTGGGGAGGACCACCCGAACGGTCTGTGGTGCGACACTTGACCCATGAGCAGCGTCGCCCAGCCGTATCCGCACGTCGCCGAGGGGGCCGACGTCGAGGACGTCAAGGAGGAGCTGCGGCTGGCCATCCGCGATGCGCGCAAGGCTCGGTCGGCCCGGCGTCGCGACGAGGCTGCGCAGGCGCTGGCCAAGGTCGTGCTGACCATCCCCGCGGTCCAGGACGCGCGCTGCGTCTCCGTCTACGCCGCCCGGGTGACCGAGCCCGGCACGGGTCCCCTGCTCGACGAGCTCGCCGCCCGCGGGGTGCGCGTCCTGATGCCCGTCCTCGGCAGCGGCCTGCAGCGCGACTGGGCGGAGTACGCGGGCGCCGACGACCTGCGCGAGCGCGCACCAGGACGGCCGCCCGAGCCCGGCGGGCCGACCCTGGGCGCCCAGGCGCTCGCCGACGCCGACGTGGTCATCGCCCCGGCGCTCGCCGTCGACACGAGCGGCGCACGGCTCGGTCAGGGCGGCGGCTGGTACGACCGAGCGCTCGAGCACCTGCGGCCGGGCGTCCCGGTCGTCGCGCTGGTCTATCCCGAGGAGCTCTACGACGCGCAGCTGCGCCCGCTGCCGAGCGAGCGCCACGACCGCACGGTCGACGCCGTCGCGACGCCCGAGGAGTGGCACCTGCTCGGGGCGGGCGTCACGAGCTAGGGACCAACGTCAGCTCGTCGCTCGCGTCCGCCTGGGTCGCGGCCGCGGAGAACGGCCACGGGAACGTCTCACCGCGCGACCACGGTCCGAACTGGTCCGTGTAGTGCACGCTCCCCGGGTGCCCGGACGCACCGGTCATGGTCACCCACGTCGACGAGTCCAGGTCTCCCAGGTCGACCACCATGCGCATCGAGGGCGCCGCCGTGACCCCGAACGAGCCCGTGCTCGCGTCCCACGCGGTGGCGTCGACGATCGAGGAGCTGCCGCCCACCGGGAGCGGCGCCGGGTTGACCAGCGCCCGGACCAGGCCCGGCACCGACGACCCACCCAGCACGAGGTGCTCGGGCGCCGCCGTGTGCAGCTTCCCCCACCGCCACTGCGACGCGTCGCGGCCGAGCTGGGCCGTCAGCTCTCGACGCGCCGAGATCATGGCGCGGGTCAGCACCTCGTCGCGTCCTTCGACCACACCCGGTGTCGACCTGTCGTCCCACCAGGGCGACGTCGGGTCGTCGAGCAGCGAGCGGACGACCTCGAGCCAGCGCGAACCGCCGTCCGGGTCGTAACCGTCGGGCAGGTCGTCGGCGAACGCGAACTTCATGACGTCCGCCCACACGGCCGCGAAGTAGGCCGCCGCCGCCGAGTCGTCGGACTGCACGCGGTCCCAGCTGCGCAGCAGGTTCTGGCCGTCCCGGTCGAACGCCGTCGGGATGTGCTGCTGGAGCAGGATCGGCACCAGCATGTCGGCGTACGGGCTGTGCTGGTCGAACTGGATCGTGCTCATGTCCGCGGCGGTGAGCTTGTGCGTCGGGGTCTTGGTGATCAGGTCCCGGATCCGTTGCGCGCGGTAGCCGTAGTCCCAGTCGTCGGTGAGGAACGGTCCCACCCCGGCCGGGGTGACGGCGTTGTTGGCGGTGACGATGAACCCGGCGGCGGGGTCGAGCGTGCGCGGCATCTCGTCGGCCGGGACGTAGCCCTGCCAGTCGTACGCGCTGTCCCAGCCCGGGCGCGGCCAGGTGCCGTTCGACGGGACGGGTCCGCCGACGACGTCGGCACGGATCGGGATCTTGCCGGGTGCCTGGTAGCCGATGTGGCCGTCCGTCGTGGCGAAGACGATGTTCTGCGCAGGCACGTCGAGCAGTGCGGCTGCGGCCCGGATGTCGTCGGCGTCCGACGCGACGTCCATCGCCAGCAGGGCCTGCATGCTGGTGCCCGGCTGCAGCGCGGTCCACTCGAGTGCGACGGCGAACGTGCTCCCAGGCGCATCCACGGGGACCGGCGCCGCGGCCACCGGACCGAGGTCGAGCACGTCGGACACGATCGGGCCGTGCACCGTCTCACGCACCGGGAGGCGGATGATGTCACCGCCGTTGACCTTGATGATCTCCGTCCGGGTGGTGATCGGCTGCGTGCCACCGTCGACCACCGTCGAGCTGCCCTTGACCTTCTCGAGGAAGAAGTCGCTGACGTCGGCCCCGAGGTTCGTCAGGCCCCACGCCAGGTGCTCGTTGTGGCCGATGACGACACCGGGCATGCCCGCGAACGAGAAGCCGGACACGTCGTAGGGGCACGCGGCCGACACGTCGGCGCAGCGCAGGCCGACCTGCTCCCAGACGCCCGGCGCCGAGATGCCCAGGTGCGGGTCGTTGGCCAGCAGCGGCTTGCCCGACACCGTCAGGGCACCGCCGACGACCCACGAGTTGGAGCCGACGCCCTCCCCGTCGCCCATCAGGTGGGGCACGGCCTCGAGGGCCTTGCGGGCGCTCGCCATCGCCCGCTGGAGGTCGTCGTCCGAGAGGTTCAGGCTGGTCGTGGCCGCCGCGGGCGTCACCGTGCTGGGCAGGTCCGCGCCCGTGAGGATCGGCGCGTTCAGCGCTTGCGGGTAGGCCGGGTAGAGCTGGTCGACGCGGGCGACGTCGCCGATCGTGGAGAACGCGGCCGCACGGCCCAGCTCGTCGTCGTAGTTGCCGCGCAGGTCCCACGCCATCGCCTTGAGCCAGGCCAGCGAGTCGACCGGGTCCCACTTCTCCGGGTCCCGGATGTCCAGCTGGAGGCCGAGGATCGTGTACTCGACCGCGATCGCGCCCTTCGGCTTGCCGGCCAGGTAGGCATTCACGCCGTCGGCGTACGCCTGCAGCGCCTTCCTCGTGGCGGGCGTCGCCTGCTTCCACTCCTGCTCGGCGACGCGTCGCCAGCCCAGCGTCCGGGTGACCTTGTCCGCGTCGACGGCCTCCTTGACGTTGCCGACGAGCTCCGCCAACCGGCCCGCCGTCACGTGCCGGCGGTAGTCCATCTCGAAGAACCGGTCCTGCGCCGCGACGTAGCCCTGCGCCATGAACAGGTCGTCCGACGACCGGGCCGTGATCGTCGGCACCCCACGGGCGTCGCGGGTGACCGTGACCTTGGCGCCCAGTCCCGGGAGCTCGAGCGTGCCCGCAACCTCGGGCAGCGGGCGGCGCACCACGACGAAGCCGGCGACGACCACGCCCACGAGGACGAGGACGAGCACCACGGCGACCGTGATGAACGAGAGACGGACCAGGTGACGACGAGGCACGCTTCGGAGGGTACTTCGCCGTCACCCCGGACGTTCGCTCGGAATGTCGTGGCGTCCGTTGCCGTTACGATTGGCACTCGGATGTTGTGAGTGCCAGGTTCTTCTTCTGATCGCCTGCGCCGCCGACCACCTGCCAGGAGACGTTCTTCGTGCCTACCTACGCCTACGCCTGCACCGTCTGCGGTCACGCCTTCGAGGCCGTCCAGTCGTTCAGCGACGAGTCCCTCACCGTGTGCCCCGAGTGCGACGGTCGCCTGCGCAAGGTGTTCTCGTCCGTGGGCGTCGTGTTCAAGGGGTCCGGGTTCTACCGCAACGACGCCCGCGCCGGTGCCAAGTCGTCGACGCTGAGCCCGGTGCCGTCGACGTCGTCGGCCGACTCGTCGTCGTCCTCGTCCTCCAGCTCCTCCTCCGAGTCCTCGTCGTCGAGCCCGTCGTCCGGCTCGTCGTCGTCCACGACCTCGACCCCTGCGCCCGCCGCTGCGAAGCCGGCCGCGTCGTCCTGACCGGCGTCTGACCCGGCGGGTCGGCACGGCCGTTCGGGCGTCGACCCGACCTCAGCCCCCGTCCGGCGCCTGAACGGCCGTCACGCGTCCGCGGGCGCCCTTGGCCTCCTACGGTCGGGCCATGCGCGATCACGTCGGCCGACCTCCGCCTCTCCCGACCCGGCGCCGACCCGCGTCGATCCGCCTGCGCGTGCTGCTCTGGCGGTGCCGGTTCCTCGTCTGCGCGACCTGCCTCGGCGTCGCGGCGGCCTCGACCGTGCACGCGCTGCGACCGCCGCAGGCCCCCACGACCGGCGTCGTCGTCGCGGCCCGTGCCGTGCCGGCCGGAGTCACCCTGGACGCGTCGGACGTCCGCATCGCACGCTTCCCGGTCGGCGTCGTGCCCGACGGCGCCCTGACCTCCGTCGCCGCTGCGGTGGGCGCCTCGACGGCCGTCCCGCTGCGCGCCGGGAGCCCGCTCGGGCCGGGCGTGCTCGCGTCTGACGACGTCTCCGGCCCGACCGGCACCGTCGTGGCCACCGTGCGGTTCGCCGACCCTGCGGTCGCCGGCCTCCTCTCGCCCGGCATGCGCGTCGACGTCCTGGCGGCGACCGCCGAGGGCGGACCGGGTGGGGTGGTCGCCCGGCGGGCGCTCGTCCTGCCGGTGGCGAGGCGGCCGACGTCGTCGGGCGGGCTGTTAGGGAGCGGTCCGTCGGGCGACGACTCGGTCCCGGTGCTCCTCGCGGTGTCCCCTGACGAGGCCCCAGCACTCGCGGGCGCCGCCGCCTCCGCCTTGCTGTCCGCGGTGGTCGTGCCATGATCGACCGACCGGCAGTGCACCCCCGCGGCGTCGCTCGGACGACCAGCCCACCCCTCCACGAGGAGCACCCATGACGGATCGGATCGGCAGCGGCCTGCGCGGAGCGGGCGACACGCTGCAGGGCACAGCCAAGGTGTTCCAGGGCTTCAAGGACTTCATCTCGCGCGGCAACGCGATCGAGCTGGCGGTCGGTTTCGTGATCGGCGTCGCGTTCGCGGCCGTGATCAAGGCGATCCAGGACTTCTTACTCAGCCCGCTCATCGGCTGGATCTTCGGCCAGCCGAACCTCGAGAACCTCTGGAACATCGGGCCCTACACGTGGCCGGGCAACGCTGCCGCCGAGCCGATCAAGGTCGGCGTGATCCTGAACGCCCTGATGACGTTCGTCCTTACGGCGGCAGCCATCTACTTCCTCGTCGTCCTGCCGCTCAACGCGCTGGCCTCGCGGCGCAAGTCCGGTGCCGAGGAGGAGCCCGCCGCACCGGCCGAGGACATCCTGCTGCTCCAGGAGATCCGCGACCTGCTCGCTGGGCGCCCGTCGCCGGCCGTCTCCCACGACGCGGGTGCCGACTCCCCCGACGTGGGTCACCCGGACCGCTCGGGTCAGCTCCCGCCGTCGATCCCGCCCGCCACCTGAGAGCTCGCGCTCCCGGCGTCGGCCCAACCCCGCCGACTCGTCGCCGGCCGGGCCGGTGTCACCAGTGCGGTGGCTTGTCGCTGGTCAGTCGGTCGTCGTCGGAGCCGTGGTCGCCGTCGCCCCAGCCCACGTCCGTGTCGTCGGCGCTGCGGTCGAGGTCGCGCGTCCGCGCACCCTTCGCGGCGGACCCGTCGACCTCGGCCGGAGCCGGCGAGACCTCGTCGACCTCGCCCGACATCGCCGGCAGGACCGAGACGAGGTTCGCGTCGTCGCCGCCGACCGTCCCCGCATGCCGGACCGCACGTCGCGACCGACGCACGGGCACGTCGCCGCCCGCATCACCCGAGTGCCCCACCCGTCGATGATCCCACCGCTCCGCTCGCGCGCGGGCACCGTCGTGCCGGGAGGGCTCGCGCCCGCTCGGCTGCCCTCGGCCCGCTAGGACCAGGCGCGCGAGACAGCGGAGCGGACCGCCGTGTCGATGCGGTAGGAGCGGCGCGTGACGCCGAGCTCGTCGCGCAGGGCGGAGGCGAGCTGTTCGCGGCTGCGCTCCTGCTCGTCGGACCGCAGCCAGGCGACGAGCTCGTCCAGCTGGTCGTCGCTGTAGGCGCCGATCGGCAGACCCTTGCGGACGTCGGGCCGCTCACGTGTCGGGACGGCGAGTGCCAGCTGGAGCGGCCGGCTCACGGGTGGCTCCTCGACGGCCGGCTCGTCGGGGGTCGCGGCGGACTCCTCGACGGTCTGTCCGACGGCAGGCGCCGTCGCGGCGGCGGGCGCCTGGACCGGGATCCCGCGCGGCGCGCTGTGGGCGGCCCGCGACACGGGAGCCGAGGGGGCGGCCGGACGAGCGGCCTCGGCGCGCACGGCTGCGGCGCTCAGCGAACCCGTCAGCACCGAGTCGACCAGCACCGGGTGCGCGGGCACCGAGCGGACCGGACCCGAGTCCGGGTGGGATGCGAACGCCCCGGAGTCCGTCGAGACGGAGCCGTCCGGGTGGACGGGCAGCGCGCCGGTCGTCGTCGGCACACCGTCGGACTGCACCCGTAGCGCGCCCGACGTCGTCGGGGGCTCGGCCTGGGCGGGCAGCGGCGTGCTCACCGGGTCGACGGACTCGACCTGCGGCTCGTCCGTCGCCGTCGCGACGGTGTCCTCGGCCGGCCCGTCGGGCGTCTGAAACGCGAGCTCGGGGTCGGGGTCCGTCGCCGAGAGGTCCCCGACATCGACCGGAGCCGGCTCGGCGGGCGTCGTACTGGCAGCCGTGGCGACAGAGTCCTGCGTCGGAAGGTCGTCGACCTCGTCGGACTGGTCGAGCTGGCCGGGCAGGCCCAGGTGCAACGGGCCGCTGCGGGGGCTGGCCGGTGCCGGCACGCGAGCGTGCACGGCGCGGCGGATCCGGTCGACCTCGGCCTGCGGGTCGATGAAGGCGGCGGCGGACCAGACGCGCACGACCGACCAGCCGACGCGCTCGAGGCGGTCTGCGGTGAGGCGGTCGCGGACGCGGACCGACGGCTCGGCGGTGTACTCGGCGTCGTCGGTCAGGACGGCGACGAGCATCTCGTCGGGCAGGTCGGGGTGCCCGACGACGAGCGGGATGCGCTCCCCGCCGGGGATGCCGTGGTCGGCCTCGACGAGCAGGCCGTGCTTCCACAGGCGTTCGGCGATGTCGAGCAGCAGCCGGTCGGGCTCGGTGACGGGCAGGTCGAGCGAGGCCGACGACCCGGGCGCGACGGCCACCGCCACAGCGGCGTCGGGTGGGGTGAACCGCGGTGCGACCAGGTCGGCGTCGGCAGAGCCGGCGGAGCGCCGGGCGGCGAAGGCGAGCAGGTCGCCGAGCAGCTGGGGGCCCGCGCCGCGCAGCCGGGTCGCGTCGAGGTCGTCAGCGCCGAAGCAGGACACGACGGTGAGCCGGTGGCGCGTGGACCCGAGGGCGTCGAGCAGCAGGGCGTCGCCGCCCGGGGCGGAGACCGGTCCGAACGAGTGCAGCACCCGCTTGTGGGGCGTCCGGCCCAGCCCGACCGACACGATGATCGCCTCGCGACGGAGCCCGGCGACGTTCGGCAGGTCGGTCACGACGAACGGCTCGGCGCGACCGGCGTCGAAGAACGCAGCCAGCGCGAGGTTGGCGCGGACCTCGCCGAGCACGGCCTCCCGGACGGCCTCGGCGTGCCCGGGCGTCGCGGTGATGACGGCGAGCGACTCGTCGGGACGCAGGAGCGCGTGCGTCAGGACCAGCTCGACGACGTGCTCGACCTCCTCGCGCGTCGAGTCGATGATCCCGGTCGCCCGGTCCGGCATCCCGGTGCCGTCGACGAGGTCCAGGTGCACGAGCGGCCGGTGCTGCGGCAGCGGCGTCGGGCGCAGCACGCCGGCGTAGCCGTGCGCGGCCAGGAACGCGGTGAGGTACGGGTCGCGCCGCGACGCGTCGGCCAGCAGAGCGACGGTGGGCAGGACGTCGGCCAGTGCGCCCACCGCGGTGCTGGAGGCGCACCGGGCATCGCCGAGGACGACCACCTGGCGGCCGCGGGCGATCGCGGCGAGCGCGACCTCGACCGGCAGGTGGGCGGCCGAGTCGAGGACCACGAGGTCGACCGTGCGCGTCGGCGGGAGCACCTGCGGGACGAGCATCGGGCTGGCCGCGATCACGGGACGCAGGCGACGGGTGACGTCCGGGTGGCGCGTCACCGTGTCGCGCAGGGTGGTCAGCCGCTCCTCGACGAGGTCGGCGAACAGCGCCTCTGCCTGGTCGCGGTGCTGGCGCAGGGTCGTGCCGATGTGCCCGACCACGGAGGCCAGCACCGGTCCGGGCAGGCTGTCGACGTGGGCGCGGTCGAGGGTCGCGTAATGCGCCGACAGCGCGCCGAGCGCGGTGCCGTCGTAGCCCGCGAGCGCCGGGTCGTCGGCCAGGATCTGCTCGATCACCGTGCTCCACCAGGCGAGGTCCAGCTCGGCGGGCGCCAGCGCGGGGTCGGTCCGGCGAGAGGCCAGGTCCTCGACCAGCGGGCCGAGGCCAGCCGACCGCAGGCGGTGCAGCAGTCCGGTACGGCTGGGCAGCGTCTCGAGGGCGGAGGTGTCGGCACGCAGCCGGGTCAGCCGCTCGATCAGCACCGGGAAGGCGAGACCGGACAAGCCGGCCCCGAGCGGCGTGCCCGCGAGCACCTCGTCGAGCGCGTCGAGGTCGGCCCGCACGGCGGCGAACTCCTCCTCGATCGTCTCGAGCCCGTCGGGCAGCCGTGGCCAGCCGCCGGACGGGCAGTGCGCCTGCCACACCTCGCGCTGGGCCTGGACCTCGAGCAGGGCGGCGTGCAGGTCGGCGACCGGTCGACCGGGGCGCAGCATGTCCTTCGACTGCTTGCGCAGGCGGCGCCGCAGCCAGTAGCCCATGGGCACGTCGTGCTCCTCGCGCCACTGCTTGGAGGCCGTCGCGGTGACGAGGTCGGCGGCGGTGCGCTCGAAGACGATCGGCTGGAACACGTCGAGCGCCGCGCGCACGCCGTCGAGCATCCGGAGCTGCTCGACCCAGGCGTGCACGGTCGTCGCCTGCACCAGACCGGTCTCGGCGGCCACCTGCGCGGTCCGCTCGACCAGTCCCGGCAGCATGCCGTCCAGCAACCGCTCGATGCGGCGCACGGCTGTGTCGGCGTCGGCCTTCGTGCGCAGGTCGGCGCCGTACCAGGGGGTGTCGGTGGGCCGCACCTGGAACGCCCCGAGCTCGCCTGCGCGCACGAGGTCGGCGGTGAGCTCGGCACGACGAGGGGCGTCCAGGACGCGGGCGACGTCCGTGCTCAGCCGCACCGTCGTCCTGGGCGTCGGGCGGGTGGACGTGAGCCGGGCGAGCTGCTGCAGCGCGTCGTAGGCGGACACGCCCCACGGGGAGCGCTCTGCGTGCAGGGCGTCGACGTAGCCGCGCAGGCGCTCTCGCTCGGCGACGAGCGAGGAGCGCAGGGCGACGACGCCCTGCGCGTCGATCGCGGGTGCCTCCAGCGTCATCGCGCCGAGCAGCCGGCGCGAGATGGCCGAACGCCAGCCGGCGTCGGGCGCGACGTCGAGCAGCAGGTCGCCGAGCCCGAGCGACGCGAGCCGGGAGGCCAGCGCGGTCGCCGCGCGGCGGTGGCCGGGCACGTACAGGACGGTGCGGCCGGACGCGGCCGCATCGGCGACGAGGGCCGCGAGCGTGCCCGTCACGTCGGCGCCGGCGGGCGCGTCGACGAACAGGTGCGTCCCGGTGGCCACGACGTCGAGCACGTGCTGCTGCGCCGGGTCCAGGTCGCCGACGCCGCGCTCGAGGGCCGGGTCGCGGTCGCCCGGGACCGGCTCGGGCAGGGGCCGACGAAGGTCGGTGTCGATGCCCGCCAGCGCGGCGACCACCTCGTGGCGCTCGAGGGTGCCCGAGAGGTTGTCGAGGTCGTCGACGAGGATCTGCCCCGGGTGCACGAACGTGCCCACCACGACTCGCTCGGTGAGCGAGAAGTCGTCGAGCACGGCCTCGCCCAACGACGCCAGGCGCTGCAGGGCGCCCCGCGGGTCGAACCCGTTGGAGGTGAACGTGCCGCGGGCCACCGCGCCGGGGTCGAGCAGGGCGCCGCGCGACCGCAGCGCGCGTGCGAGCACCGGGTTGACCTCGAGCGAGGGCTCGAGGGCGAGCTCGTAGTCGCTCTCCCCCGACCCGCGCGCCTTCAGGCTCACCGGACGCAGGAGGACGGGCGCGCGCACCGTGCGCGGCGGCGCGTCGGGCTGCTCGGTCGCGGACTGGTCGCGCTGACGGGTGACCGTGGCGAGCGCGGCGACGTCGTCGGTGGCCACGTCGGGCGTGGTCCGCTCGGTCCAGGTGGCGACGCCGATCGCGAGAGAGGTGGGCAGGATCCCGTACCGCTGCGCGTAGACGGCCGCCCGCGCCGAGACGGCGCGGGCCCGGCGGCGCGCGGTGGACAGCGCTGCGCCCTCCCGCACGAGGTTGGACAGCCGCGTCTCGCGGCCGGCGTAGAGCTGGGAGATCCCCGACGGGTGCGCCGCCGACAGGTCGAGCGCGGCCTCGCCCAGCAGCTCGACGTCGACGAGGGTCGAACCGCCCGCCGCCTCGACGAGCGCGGCCCGCCACGTGGCCACGGCGCTCTCGAGGAGCTCTGCGGGACTGGGGGGCTCGACGAGGGCGATCGCATTGTCGGCTGCGACGTCGGCTCCGTCCGCGACGGCAGCGTCAGCGGAGTCGTCGACAGTGAGGGCGGACTCGGGAGCCTGGTCGGGCCCCGAGCCGGAGGAGCGCGCGGGGACGGTCACGCTGGAACGCTAGCCGCGCACCGGTCCCTCGCCCGGGAGGGCGCGCCGAGGCGACCGCACCGCGCCGCCGGACGCGCCGCTCGCGGGTCGGACGCACGAAGGGCGCGGACCGGATCAACTGATCCGCCGCGCCCTTCGGAAGTGAAAGACGGTGCGCACCGCGCAGGGGGCAGGCGATGCGCACCGTCGGGATGAGTCTGCTGCACAAATCCCTCCTGGTCAAACGTCCAGGGAAGATTGCCGGGTGATCTGATCGCATGACGTATCACACGTCGATCCGCAGGATCATGCGGCTAGCGGCCACCCGTGCTCAGTCATTCCGCGCCCGGAATGAGTTGCAGCCGCCCTCACGTGATTTTCCCGCGGGGGGCCGCCCCAGGACGCAATAGTCAGTTATAGAACGACTTCAGTGACATTCTTCTAGACTCACCGCGTTCGCACATGGATCACACTGGCGCCCGTCCCGGGCGGGTCACTGGAACGGAGCAGCGGCGAGCGACACGACGGGAGGCGACGTCGTCGCACGCGCCGCCTACCCGGCTGCGGGAGTCCTCGATCGGCGCGGAGCACGTCGGGACGGCGTGCATGCGGGCGGAATCGCGCGCCGAGGCTCGACGCGCGACGGCCGACCGGGGAGAGTACGGACGGGGCGGCCGACGAAGGGACACCATGACGAGCACCACCGCGCTACGCGACGCCGTCGACCGACGAGCCAAGCACGCCCCATGGCCCCCGGAGGACCGTGCCCGCGCGGCGCTCGACGCGCTCGAGCTGGACGACCCGATCGGCGCCGCCGCCGAGCACCTGACGGTCGTCGGCGACATCTTCGGGCTCTCGTCGACCGACCAGGCGCTGCTCGAGATCGCGCTGCTGGCCGAGCTGCACCCGAGCGCTCACCTGCTGCTGGGCCTGCTCTCCGGCGACGAGGGCCCGGCACGCCCGACCGCCGCCCTCGCCCTCGAGCTCGCCGGCGCGAGCGTGGTCGACGCGGCTGCGCGGGCCTGCCTGACCGACGACGGCCCGCTGCAGCGCCGCGGCCTGCTCACGCTGGTGGGCGACGACGTCCTCCTGGCCCGACGCCTCACGGTCCCGGACCGCGTGGTCGCCCGCCTGCTCGGCTCGCACCGGGTGCCGGACCTGGTGGCCCGGGTGCTACGGGACCCGCAGCCGGTGGACGTCGACGGGTACCTCGACGTCGCGGGCGCCATGACGCTCGGCGAGCAGCTGGTCTGGGTGCACGCCCCGGTCGGCACGGCCGGCACCGCGCTCGCGGTCGCGGCTTGTCGCCACGTGGAGGTCGGTTGTCTCGTCGGCGACCTGGAACGTCTCCCGGTCGCGCCGGGCCTGGGCACCGATCCGGTGCTCGTCCGCGAGACCACTCGGGCGCTCGTGCTGGAGGCCGGCCTCGACGGCAGCGTGCTCGTGCTCGCCGGCGCGCACCTCGCGGCCGAGATCTTGGGCGACCTGGACGCCGTCGTACCGGTGATCGCGGTCGGCCGGACCCCCTGGGACCCGCGGTGGGCCGTCGGGCTGCCCGCGGCCGTCGTCGCCGGGCGGCTCACCCGGGACGAGCGCGCGGACCAGTGGCACCGCGTCGTCGGCGAGCACGCGACCACCCGCGACGTGCTCACGCTGCGGATGACGCCCGAGGAGATCAGCGCCGTCGGCCGACGCGCCGAGACCGACGCCGCGCGGGACGGCCGGACGGTCGAGCCTGACGACGTGCGCCTGGCCGCCCGCCGGCTCGGGAGCGCGCACGGCCCGCGCGTCCGCACGAGCGAGTCCCCCGCCACCCTCGACGACCTGGTGCTCCCGACGCACACGCGCCGCGAGGTCGAGCGGCTGATCGGCTGGGCCCGCGACCGCGACGAGGTGCTCGCGCTCGGGGAGCTGCAGGGCAAGGGCGGCAAGGGCAGCGGGATCTGCGCGCTGTTCTCGGGCAGCCCCGGGACCGGCAAGACTCTCGCGGCCCACGTCGTGGCCGACTCCCTCGGCATGGACCTGTTCCAGGTGGACCTGTCGGCGGTCGTCGACAAGTACATCGGCGAGACCGAGAAGAACCTCGAACGCGTCTTCACGCAGGCGGAGTCGCTCAACGCCGTGCTGTTCTTCGACGAGGCCGACTCGCTGTTCGGCAGCCGGTCCTCGGTCTCCGACGCCCGCGACCGGTACGCCAACCAGGAGGTCTCCTACCTGCTGCAGCGGATGGAGGCGTCCGAGGGCATCACGGTGCTGGCGACCAACCTGCGCGGCAACCTCGACCCGGCCTTCGCCCGTCGGCTGCACTTCATGGTCCATTTCCCGGACCCCGACGAGCCCACCCGCCAGATGCTCTGGGAGCACCACCTGGCGCAGCTCCCGCACACCGACCCGGACGACCCGATGGACATCGCTTTCCTGGCCCGCAGCCTCGAGGTGGCCGGCGGCGACATCCGCAACATCGTCCTGGCGGCCGCCTACGACGCGGTCGCCGAGCAGCGCGCGGTCGGGATGCGGGACGTGCGCGCGGCGACCGTGCGGGAGATGTCCAAGCTCGGTCGACGTACCGGCGACGCCCGCTGGACCGACGACGGGTCGTAGCGGGCGTGCCGGCGTCGCCGCACCCCGGGGGCCGAGCGCGGCGACGCGTCGATCGACAGGTTCAGATCATCTTGCAGCACGGTGAGGCGAGGACGTGGGCCGCGCCGGCGGGTGCGGCTGCACCGACCAGACCGGTCACGGCGGCCAGTGCGATGACGAGGGAGACGCTGAGCTTCTTCATGGGGGAACCTTCCAGGGGGCGTCCGGACTCTCCGGTACACCCCGCATGGTCCCCAACCCTGTGTCTGTGGCGCAATGACGCGAGCCGATGCGGGTATAGACAACCCGGCTCAGACCTGCGGCGGGAGCCCCACCGAACCGCGGATCCCGGCCGCGGCGAGCGCACGGGCGTAGGCCTCGACGACCCGCTCGTCGTCGTCGCCCGCCATCCGCAGACGGTCCCCGATGCGCCTCCAGAGGGTTGCCGCTGACCGGCCCGACGAGATCATGTCGAGCAGCTCGGCCGCGTAGCGGTACTCCTTCACGGCCTCGGTCCGCGAGCTCTGCGCCAGCAGCGCGTCGCCCAGCGCCTCGTGGGCGGCCGCCGCGTCGCGGCGCACACCGTCGCCCAACAGCTCGACGGCCTGGACGGCGTGCCGCTGGGCGGCGGACACGTCTCCCAGCAGCAGGGTGGCTCGGGACCGCACGGCTGCGGCACGAGCGAGCTCGACCCGGGACTCGTCGATCTCGAGCGCGATCTGAGCGGCGTCGAGCTCGCGCAGCGCCTCCGCCGCGCGCGGGGGGTCCACCGAGACGAGCAGGAAAGCCCGGTCGAGCCGGAGCCGGGGCAGGTCGCGGTTGGCCTCGCGGGTGTCCGCCAGGGCGATCGCCGCGTCGAGCTGGACGAGGGCCGCATCCATGTCGCCCAGGGCGTCGTCGATGAACGCGAGGTTCCAGTGGACGGACGAGACCGCCTGCCGTGTTCCCTGCCGCTTCGTACGCTCGAGCAGCTGACGGCCGCGGACGCGCGCATAGGTGGTGTCGCCGCGGGCGATGTACGCCCAGATGACCGTGGACTCCAGACGGACGACCTCGTCGGAGCTCGCCACCTCCGGGGGCAGCTGCGCGAGCAGCTCCTCGCCGCGCTGGACGGCACGGTGCACGTCCGCGAACTCGGTCAGGGCCATGACGATCCGCATGGCCGCGTAGCCGGCCTGGGTGTAGCGGCGCGCGGCGAGCAACGTCCCGCAGACGTCCTCGAGCACCGCGATCGACGCCTCGAGGTCGCCGGCCAGGTCGAGCGCCTCGGCCCTGGCCAGCCCGACCCGTGCCGCGGTGTCGACGTCGAGCAGTGACACGTCTGTCGCCGCGAGCAGCCCGACCGCCGCACGGGGATCCCCCGACCGCGAGAGGCGTCGCGCGGCGACGATGTCCCCTTCCGCGAGCCGGTACTCGGGTGCTCGCTCGCCCTCGAGGAGGAACGCGACGGAGACGCCGAGCGCCGCAGCCACCCGGGCGAGTGCCTGACCGCCCAGCTCACGCTTCCCGCGCTCGATGTGCGAGATGTACGTCGGGTGAAGACCGGACCTCCGGGCAAGCTCGCCCTGGCTCAGCCCGGCCTTCTCGCGGGCGTCGCGGACGTGGTGGTTGAGCGAGGTCACGGACTCACGATAGGGAGCGGCGGTGGCCCGCTGCACCACGTCGTCGGACGGATCGGTCGAGTTGGCCGATTTCCGGGGACGGTGCGGCGGGGGCGAACGGGTGATCTGTGCTGGACACGGCAACCTGCGTACCCCTTACTGATGTCGGGCGGCCTACGCACCGGCACCCTGAGCCTGGGGGATCTGTGTCCTCGCCCGAACTGCCCGGAGGTCCTTGTGAGCAGCCACGACGCACGCGTTCCCGTCGCTGCGGGTACGCAGTCCGCGCCCGCAGCCGAGCGGACGGCGTCGACGCCGATCGCGTCGGGCCCGGCGTCGCCCGCACCCGTCCCCGGGCTCACGGTCGGGCACGCCGAGGACCCCGCGGAGCACGCCGCGGACCGCATGGCGGACAGCGCGCTGGACCGGCTGCACCGGTCGCAGGCGACCGCAGGGGCGAGCCCCGACGCCCACGCGCACGACCCGGGGTGCGGCCACCTGCGCCGGTCGGCCACGCCGACCCCGGCAGCGACCGTCGGCCTCGCCGGCGGCGCCCTCGACGAGGCGTCCAGCGACCGGATCGAGTCCGCCCGCGGCGACGGCGCCCCGCTCCCCGACGGTGTGCGCCGGCGCATGGAGACGGGGTTCGGCACGAGCCTGGGCCACGTGCGCGTGCACGACGACGCGCAGGCGAGCGCGCTGAGCGCCGGGATGAGCGCCGAGGCGTTCACCACCGGGAACGACATCTTCTTCGGCGCCGGGCGGTTCGCCCCCCAGACGCCCGCCGGCGAGCAGGTCCTGGCGCACGAGATCGCCCACGTCCTCACGGAGGGCGGCGGCACGGCGCCGGCCACCACACGCCGCCTCTTCGGCAAGAAGAAGACCCCCGAGGAGAAGGCCGCCAAGGCCGCCGCCAAGCGCGAGGAGGAGGCCAAGGCCGCCCGCGTCAAGCAGAGCAAGAAGACCGAGAAGACCGAGCAGGCGAGCCTCAAGGAGTCGCGCAAGCAGGGCATCGCGGGCCGCGAGGCGCTCACGACCGAGCTGTACGACACCACCAGCGACGCGCCGCAGGCGCCGGTCTCGGGCAAGGTCAACGACGCCGGCCAGGTGCCGATGGCCAAGGACGCGACGAGTGCGCGGGTGGTCGGCCTCACGCAGCGGTTCGACGCGGCCCTGCTGCGCGAGAAGGAGGTCTTCGAGCAGCTGAAGGCCAAGAAGCTCGGGGGTTCCGACGAGAAGCGCGCGGAGATCGCCTACGACCAGGTGTGGAAGGGCGAGTACAAGGACCTCAACGCCGTCCGCCCGCCGCGCGAGACGGCCGCCGAGCGCCTGGTGATCCAGGTGCGCCAGGCGCGGGGCGAGGCCGCCGGGACGGAGAGCGCCGCGGAGCAGGAGAAGGCGGTCCTCAAGGTCAAGATGCTCCCGAAGGAGGTCGAGGCCGCCTACGAGCGCATGGTCACGCACCGCAACGACCTGATGAAGAAGGACCCCAAGCGCAGCGAGGTGCTCGCGCAGGACGAGGCGTACGAGCTCATCAAGAAGGGCATGCCGGTCAAGGACCAGGGGCTGCTCCCCCCGAAGGACGGTCCCCTGGACCAGGCCGCGTTCACCGCTGCGGAGGGCCGGGTCGCCGCGCGCGACAAGCAGGCCAAGCGCGATGCGTCGACCATCGAGGAGAACCTCATGCTCCTCGACCCGGCCAAGCGCGCCGGCGCCGAGAAGAAGCCCGAGCACACCCAGGAGACGCTGGACACCGTCAAGACCGTCGGCTCGGGTGTCGGCCTCGGCAAGACGGTCATCAACGGCCTCGGCGGTGGCATCGCGGGGATGGTCGGCACCAAGCAGGACGCCGGCCTGCGCGCGCAGCAGGGCGTCGTGAAGGACAAAGAGTTCACCACGCACCTGCCGGGCGTCGTCGACCAGGGCGTCGGCGAGGCCGTGCGCAGCGGTGAGCGTGCCAACAAGCAGCTCGCCACGGGCCAGTCGAGCTGGAAGGACCAGTCGCTCCCGCAGTCCGACGCGACGAAGGCCAAGTTCGGCATCGGCCAGGTCACCGGCATCCTGTCGGGTCTCATGACGGCCGTGCAGTCCGCGATGCAGATGGTCGAGTCGGCCCAGCAGGCGTGGAGCACGAAGGACCCGTACGAGGCCCTCAAGGCCACCAAGGCCGGAGCCGTCGGGCTAGACGGGCTGGTCAGCGTGGCCAAGAACTCCGCCAACCTGGCCAAGCTCATCGACAGCGGCGTGGCCGACGGGGTCAAGCAGGTGATCCCGGGCCTCGACATCGCGACGTCGGCGCTCGCCATGGTGCGGGGCGTCACCGAGGTGGCCTCGGCGGGCATGCGGCAGCGCGAGACGGACCTCACCATGTTCGAGGCGCGTGCGGGCAGCGGCGAGAAGGTCAACGTGATGGTGTACCCGCTGATGAAGGTGTCGCAGGTCTACACCAAGCACCTCGAGCAGCAGTGCTGGTCGCTGGGCGTGAGCATCATCAACTTCAGCACGTCGGTCGCCCAGGTGGCCTCGGCGGGTGGGTTCGGCGTCCCCGCGGCGATCAAGGCTGCCACGGCCGTCATCGACAACCTGCACAAGATCGCCCACTACATCGCGAGCAAGCTGCTCAACCAGATGGCCAAGACGGCGGAGAAGGAGTCCGCGGTCATGCACCTGGAGGGCGGCGCCGAGGACGAGCTGAAGAAGCACCCGAAGATGGCCGTCGACGGCATCATCATGAAGGCCGCCGCCGGCGACAGGACCGCCCAGCAGTTCCTCTCGAACTACCGCATCGACGGCAAGCCGATCACGCCCGACTACGTCCGGCAGATCAAGCCGCGCCCGGTGAAGCCGTTCAACCCGAAGGCGAAGCCGGACGCGAAGGAGGAGCAGACGAGCAACGACGCGCTCCTGGTCAAGATCCGTGCGGTCGTGCTGGAGGGCATGGACACCAACGCCGACCCGCAGTCGATGTTCGAGGACCTGAAGAAGAAGGCCAAGCCGGTGACCGGTGCGCTCGCGGGCGTGTCGGAGGCGTGGGCCGAGACGGACGAGCTCGCCCAGAAGCGCAACCAGCAGGCCAAGGACGGCAAGCTCGGCGCCAACACCAAGACGGACCGCGGCCTGGGCTGGCGGATCCGGCAGCTCTTCGCGTCCGAGAACCGCGGCATGCTGAAGGAGAAGACCTCCGCGCTGGGCAAGACGGAGTCCCTGCCGCCGGGGGTCGTGTGCGTCGTCGGCGACCTGCAGCTCAAGGACCAGGCGAGCCCGCCGGACATCAAGAAGTTCACGGACTCGCTGACCGCACAGGCGATCGAGGCCGAGCTCAAGCGCACGCCGCGCCGCAACAGGCCCGAGTGGATCGAGTTCCTGCGCGAGGCGCTGCGCAACAAGTCCGCCAAGGCCGCCCCGTCGAGACCCTCGTCGCCCGCGCCGGTCCCGGTGGCCCCGTGAGCGAGGATCCGTTCCTCACCCTGGTGGCGGACGCGCTCGCGTCTGCCGGCCGAGACCTGCAGATCGACGCGAGCCTGATGGCGATCGACATCGAGTCGGTGGACCCCACGATCGGCTCGGTGCTCGGCGTGGTGCGCCCGGTGGCGCGTGCCGTGACGTTCTACGTCGTGCATCCGACCCTCGTGCCGGCGACCGAGTTCGCGGACGTGTGCGCCCTGATCCTGCGCGCGACGTCCGACCTGCTGGACGCCGCCCTCGAGATCGACTTCTCGACGGGATCGGTGGCCTACCGCTCGCCCGTCCTGCTGGGTGACCTGGAGCTCGACGTCGAGTCTCTCGGCCTCCTGCTGATCGCGTCCGTCGAGGCCGTCGAGGAGACCGCGGCCCGCTACCGGGACCTGCTCGACGCCGTGATCCTAGGCGAGCTCGACCCCGCCGTCGCGGCCGCCCAGGCACGGCGCGCGCCCTTGGACGAGCTCCAGGTAGAGCTCGACGAGCTCGAAGGTCGCTGACCGGACCCGGCGACGGGCCGATGCCTCGGCCCCGAGAACGGCAGTTCGGCGCGAGAACGGCAGTCTGAACTGCCGTTCTCGCGTGGAACTGCCGTTCTCGCCGCGCCCGCGCCGGGTGGGTGGGGAGTGGGTCAGGTTGCTCGGCGGGCGTCCAGGGCGTCTGATGGCAGCCGGTGCCGACGCGCGGCGCCCGGACACGCGGATCGGGAGACACATGAAGGCAGTGGTGGGCGGGACGGTCATCGCCGAGGCACCCGTGGAGGACCTGATCAAGATCGAGGGGAACTGGTACTTCCCGCCGTCGAGCGTCAACGAGGACTACGTCTCGACGAGCCCGACGCCCTACACCTGCCCCTGGAAGGGCGAGTGCCAGTACCTGACGGTGACCGTGGACAACGACGTGCTGCCCGACCGCGCGTGGCGCTACCCGAACCCGTACCCGACCGCGTTCGACCGCGTCGGCAAGGACTTCACCGACTACGTCGCGTTCTGGAAGGACGTCAAGGTCGTCGAATAGCTCCAGGTGCGGGTGGAGCGCACGGGTTCCCGACCCGTGCAGTGTGCTGGGATACCGCTTGCGCACGGTCTCCGCGGTTCTGCTGCCGGAAAGGCAGGGGCGTCGACGATCAGCTGCGCAGCGCGAGCGCGAAGGGCAGGACCGCGGAGGCACCGCTCGACCTGACGGCACGCGCGGCGACCGTCGCCGTCCAACGGCTGTCCACCAGGTCGTCGACGAGCAGCACCGGCCCGGGCGGGAGCGCCAACGGTGACGCGTCGAACCGTTGCCAGACGGCCGCCAGCCGGAAGGCGCTGCTGCCGCCCGGCTCGCCGGTGGGGCCGCCGTCGACGTAGGACAGGGCACCCGCGTAGGGCAGGCGGCCGACCTCGGCGAGGCCCCGGGCGAGGGAGGCGACCAGGAGCGGGCGACGACGCGCGGGCATCGCGACCACCGAGGTGGGGCGTTCCTCCCAGCCCCACTCCGCGAGCACGCGGACGCACGCGGCGAGCAGGGCCGGGGTGATCGGAGCGTCGGCGGCGCCCGGCGCGAAGATCTCGCGCAGGGTGTTGCCCCACCCCAGGTCGGTCAGGCGTGCGAGGGCGCGGCCCTCGGCGGCGCGCTCGTCCATCGGGATGCGGCCGCGGACACCCAGGCGTTCGACCCCCACCGGCCACTGGGCGCGCGGCTCGACGGCGACGCCGACCCGATCGATCCCGCGGGCAGCGGACTCCGAGGCGGTCGACGTCACGTCGACCGGGTACCAGGCGCCCGCGCACGAGTCGCAGCGGCCGCACGGGACCGCGGTGTCGTCGTCGAGGGAGCGCTGCAGGAACTCCATGCGGCACCCGTCGGTGCGCTCGTACTCGATCATGTGCTGCTGCTCGGCGGTGCGAGCGGCGGCGATGCGCTCGTACCGCGACGCGTCGTAGGTCCAGGGCCGGCCCGTCGACTCCCAGCCGCCGCGCACCCGACGGACGGCGCCGTCGACGTCGAGCACCTTGAGCAGCAGCTCGAGCTGGGTGCGGCGGACATTGACCAGGGCCTCCAGCGCGGGCGTCGAGAGCACCGAGCCGTCGGCCAGCTCCCGCAGCACGCGCGACGCCCGGTCCTGCGACGGCATCGACGCCGTCGCGAAGTACTGCCAGATGTCGCGGTCCTCGGGGCCGGGGAGCAGGAGCACGTCGGCGGAGGCGGTGGCGCGGCCGGCGCGGCCGACCTGCTGGTAGTAGGCGACCGGCGACGAGGGCGCGCCGAGGTGCAGGACGAAGCCGAGGTCGGGCTTGTCGAACCCCATGCCGAGCGCGCTCGTGGCGACCAGGGCCTTGACCTCGTTGGCCTTCAGGGCCGACTCCAGGCCCTCGCGCTCCCCCGGATCCGTCTGGCCGGTGTACGCACGCACGTCGTGACCCGCCTCGCGCAGCAGGCGGGCGGTGTCCTCCGCCGCCGACACCGTGAGCGTGTAGATGATGCCCGAGCCGGGCAGCTCGGCCAGGTGGCCGAGCAGCCAGCCGAGCCGGCTCTTGGCGTCGGGCAGCCGGAGCACGCCGAGCCGCAGCGAGGACCGAGCCAGGGGGCCGCGGATGGTCAGGACCGACGACCCGCCGAGCTGCTCGGCGACGTCGGAGACGACCCGGGCATTCGCCGTGGCCGTCGTCGCCAGGACCGGGACGTCGGGCGGGATGGCGGCGATGAGGTCGCGCAGGCGGCGGTAGTCCGGGCGGAAGTCGTGGCCCCAGTCGCTGATGCAGTGCGCCTCGTCGACCACCAGCATCCCGAGCCGCTCGACCAGCGCGGGCAGCTGGGTCTCGCGGAACGCCGGGTTGTTCAGCCGCTCCGGCGAGACGAGCAGCACGTCGACCTCGTCGGCCGCCAGCGACGCCAGCAACGAGTCCCACTCGTGCGCGTTGGTCGAGTTGATGGCGACGGCGCGGACACCGGCTCGTTCCGCGGCCGCTACCTGGTCGCGCATGAGCGCGAGCAACGGCGACACCAGCACGGTCGGCCCGGCTCCCCGGGTGCGCAGCAGCATCGTCGCGACGAAGTACACCGCCGACTTGCCCCAGCCGGTGCGCTGCACCACCAGCGCCCGGCGATGCTCGTCGACGAGCTGCTCGATCGCCTCGAACTGCCCGTCGTGGAACGTGGCCGCGGGATTGCCGACGAGGCGCCGCAGGACCGTCAGCGCCTCGTCGTAGGTGGAAGCCGTCACCCCGCCAGCCTGCCAGCCGGCGGGGACATCCCGTGCCCGTCATGCGCAGGTGGAGATCCGGGGACGAGCTCACCAGGTCGAGTCGCCGCGCAGCACGACGTCCGACCCGCCGTCGATGAAGATGACCTGCCCGCACAGGTGCGTGTTCTCCTCGCCGACCAGCCAGGCGAGGAGCGCGGCGGGTGTGGACGGCTCCATGAACCCCCGCAGCGGCATCGGGATCATCGACGCCATCCCGGCCCGCTTCTCGGGCGTCGCCAGCATGTCCGCCATCATCGGCGTCCGGACGATGCCCGGGCCGACGGCGTTCAGCGGGATGCCCGCACCGGCCCAGTGCTCGGTCGCGGCCGACCGCCGCACCCACCGGCTGACGGCCACCTTGGTGCTGTTGTAGATCCGGCCGCCGTGGCCGGTGTCCACCAGCGTCTGCGCGCGGTCGAGCGCGCCGGTCTCGTCGTTCGCCAGGCACCGGTCCACCAGCGCGTCGTCGTGCGGCAGCAGGCTGGCCACCGACGAGGTCACGACGGCGCGGGGCGACGGTGAGCCGGCGAGCAACGGGCGCAGGCCCTCGAGGGTGGCGAGCGCACCGAAGTAGTTGACGGCGACGTCCGGCACCCCGGTGTTGGCCAGGCCGGCGATCGCGGCGACCGCGTCGACGGTGCCGCCGCTCAGCTCACCCACGCGCCGCACCAGGTCCGCCCGGCCGGTCGGCGTGCTGAGGTCGACGACGACATCGCTCCCGTGCAGGTCCACCCCGATCACGCGTTCTCCGCGAGACTCGAGCAGCGCCGCCGTGGCCCGCCCGATCCCGGACGCGGCACCCGTGACGACCACCGTGCGCACCCTTGGCTCCTTCGCTCCGAGTTGAGACCACTGTGGCTCGCCTCGGCGCGTCGCGCGCGTCGGACCGCCCAGCTGCTACGTGATCGTCACCGTGTAGCTGCCCGTGGCGCAGCCCGTCACGCGCCAGCCGCCCTCGACCTTCGTCGCGGTCGCGTCGGTGACGCCGGTCGTGCTCAGCACGGGCGTGGCCTCGCCCGGCACCCAGATCTCGAGCCGGCAGCTGGCGGCGGGGTCGTCGACGGACGCGGCGAACGAGAGGTCCGCACCGCCCGAGGTCAGCGAGTCGAGCCGCCCCGGGAACGCCTGCGGGTACGCCCGGCTCAACGGCTCGGCGAACCCCGCCGGCGGCGGGGTCGAGGCACCCGTCGCGCAGTCGACCGAGACCAGGTTGCCGGAGCGCTCGGCGTCGGCGTCGGTCTCCGGTGATCCGCAGCCCTGCCGCCACACCCAGAACGCACCTCCGACGCCGAGCCGGTCCTGCGCGGCGACGAAGCGCTGCACCTTCCCGCCGTCGACGGACGGGTCGCCGAACCAGCCCCACTCCCCCAGCCACAGCGCCGCACCGTACGAACGCGCGGCCTGCGCGGACATCGTCAGGTTCCGCTCGATCGAGGCGATCGTCAGGCCGAGGCTCTGGTCGAGGGTGATCGACTCGCTGTACGGGTGCGGGGCGAAGACGAGCTGCGTGTCGGAGGTGAACCCCGGCGGCGGCGTCACGTCGAAGCCGAGCCCCGACCACAGCACGCTCGGCTCGAAGAACACCAGGTGCGTGAACCCGGGCTTCTCGGCGGCGCGGATCGCCGAGATGGCGGCGGCGTAGTAGCGACCCAGGAGGAGGCCGCTGCTGACCGGCGGGTCGGCGCCGATGCCCGGCTCGTTGAGCAGGTCGTAGCCCGCGACCGCGGGCTCGTCGGCGAAGGCCGCGGCGACCGTGGCCCACGTCGTGACCAGCTCGGCCTGGATGCCGTCGCGGTCGGTGTAGAAGTTGCTGAACGCCGTCGCGACGGCCGGCGACAGGTCGCGTGCCATGAACTGGCAGTACGCGGCGCCGTCGGTGAGCGTCGCCCACGCCGGGGCGCCGTCCCACCCGGTCGTCGGCGAGGTCCCGCCCCCGCAGTGCGCGTCGGGCCGGGCCAGCGCATTGCCCCAGGCGTCCTCGTGCAGGTCGAGCACGGTGTAGACGCCGTGCTTCTTGGCCAGCGCGACCGTGGCCTCGACCTGGTCGAGGTAGTCCTGGTCGAACGCTCCCCGGGTCGGCTCCAGCCGCGACCAGGACATGCCGAGCCGCACCACGTTGAAGCCCATGGCCGCGATCTGCGCGAAGTCCTGGTCGGTGGGCGGCGACGTCGCGGGGACCGCGGGGTCGCGCAGGTAGTAGTCGATGAGCTGGTTCACGTTGACGCCGCGCAGGAGCACCCGCCGCCCGGTGACGTCGCCGATGACGGGCAGGCCGCCTTCGTCGCGGGCGGGCAGCAGGTGCAGGCGCTCCATCCCACCGCTCGCGGCGACGGCGGTGGTGGCCGGCGGTCCCGGAGGGGGCGTCGGCACGACGAGCGGGACGACGAGCACCACCACGGCCGTTCCGACGACGGCCCAGGCGGGCACGCGCGAGACCCGCGCGCGCCAGCGCCAGGTGATGCCGGTGACCACGGCGGCGACCAGCCCGACGCCCACCCCGTAGCCGATCCCCGCGGCGAGGGCGAGCAGGGTGGTCGCCAGGAACCAGCTGTCCGGCCCGGCGTGGTCGAGGTGCCCGGTCGCGGCGCCGACCACGGCCCCGAGCACCCCGAGGCCCAGCCCGCCGACGATCGCGCCGAGCCAGGCTGCCAGCGCGGCCTCGTCGGGAAGCCGGCGCAGCGCCGCCCGGACGGTGATCGCGAACAGGCCGAGGAACACGAGCAGCCCGGCGACCGCGCCGAGCGCGCTGGCGGTGCTGGTGGGCGCGAGCAGGGGTCCGGCGAACGCGTAGCCCGTCGGTCCGCCGCGCCACGACGTGCTGCCGATCGCGGCCAGGGCGACGACGACGACCATGACGGCGACGACGAACCCGCTGCCCCACGCCGTCTTCGTCGTGACCCGTTCGGCGTGCCGACTCCCGTACGCGAGCGCCGCCGCGAGACCGACCAGCGGCCCGGCGACCAGACCCTTGAGCCCGGCGAAGCCGCTCGTCGACACGGCGAACGTGAGCGCGGAGGTGAAGCTCAGGTGCGGGCCCACCAGCGGCAGGGCGGCGGCGAACCCGGTCGCGGCCGCGGCGAGCGCGACGGCCCCGACGACGCTCGCCCACGTGACCCCGAACAGGAACCGGCGTCGCACAGGGCCACGCCCGACCAGGAGCACCGGCAGCATCGTGGCGACGAGCAGGACCGGCAGCCCGACCAGCAGCGGGGCCCACTGGTAGACGCCGCCGAACCGCAGGACCGGCATCCCGGCCCCACCAACGGGCGCGAGCAGGCCGGTCGGATCGACCACCGCCAGCACCGCGACCAGCAGCAGGATGGTCGCGCCGGCGAAGGCGGACGCTCGGACCTCCGGGCGGCGCAGCAGTGTGCGCCGCCGGCGCGAGGACGTCGTCGTCTGGTCAGCCATGGTGAGCGCGAAGCCTAACGGCAGAAACCTGAACGCACGTCCAAGTCACCCGATCGGCCGCTGGACGAGCCGTCGCGCGCCGCGGTCAGGGGGTCGGCGCGACCGGCTCGGTCGGGCTGGGATCCGTCGTCGGGGTGTCCGTGGGACCCGGGGACGGGGTCGGCGTCGCCGGCTCGCTCGGGGTCGGCTGGTCGCTCGGGGTGGGCGACGGGGTCGTCGTTGGCGTCGGGGTCGGGGTCGGATCGGGCGTCGGCGACGCCGTCGGTGTCGGCGTCGGGTCGGGCGTCGGGCTCGGCGACGGGGTCGGCTGCTCGGCGACGGGTTCGACGGGCGCCGCCGGGGTTGCGGTGTTCGGCTGACCATCGACCGTGATCGGTGTCGACGTGCCCGTCCCGCGGTCGTCCGTCGTGCCGAACTCCCAGTGCCACGGCTCGTGCGGCCCGCGACCGCCCTGGTCCATGTACGTGGGGTGGTGCCAGCCGAAGAGCACAGCGTTGACCTTCAGCCACGCATACTGCGCGGACCCGTAGCTGTCGACCCCGTCGCCGACGTCGATCGCGAGGCCCCAGCCGTGGTTCGACGTACCGGGCTCCGCGGCGAGCCCGCCCTTGGCGGCCTTGGTGAGCACCTGGTCGACGAGGCTGCGGTAGGAGTCGGAGATCACCATGTCGTGACCGAACGCCTGGTGGTAGGCCACGTTCATCCGCTCCAACGCCGCGGCCGCGTCGCAGCGCAGGTGCTGCTGGGGGGCGAACGAGAGCACGCAGAGCACGTCGAGCGGGATGTTGCCGTTGGTGTAGCCGTCGGTCGAACGGGCCTGCTGGTCCGCCAGGAGGATCGCGGCCTTCGTCGCGTCGTCGGCGGTGGTGAACGCCTGCTGGGCGGCGAGCGTGATGCCGTCTGCGGCGTCCCGAGCCTGCGCGGCGTACGTGGCCGTGGCGACGACGTCGCGGCCGTCGGCGGACGCGTGCGTGGCCGCGACGGCCGCGTCGAGGGCGGCGACGTGAGGGTCGGTGCCGACGAGGAGCCGGGCCAGCGCCGCGTTCTGCGCGGACTGGTCGGCGAGGTCGAGGGCGACCAGGAGCACGTCCGTCTCGACGCCCTTGACCACCTTGGACGCGGCCGAGAGGTCACCGCCGTCGACCTGCTGGCGAGCGTCCACCACCCGGGGAGGCAGCTGCTCGACGGTCAGTGCCGACCCGGTCGTCGGCGGCGGCTCCACCACCTGTGCGACCAGATCGGTCACGTCGATGGAGGGCGGCTCGGAGGGGGTCGGGACGGTGGTCGGATCCGTGGGGGTCGGGACAGCGCTCGGATCGACGGTCGGACCCGCGACGGCCGGGTCGGTGGCGCTCGGCTCGGTCGTCTCCGGCGGGGTTCCGACGAGGGTGACGGTGGCCGCCTCGATCGCCGTCACCCGCACGCCGAGGCGCACCAGGGCGGCCCGGTACGCCGCGCTCGTCGGCTCGGGCGGGACCTGCTTGTCGGTGATCGGACGGCTGGCCACCGCGTGCTCGTGCGGTGTCGGCACGCCCACCGAGGCCGCCGGAGCGAATGAGACGGCGGCCAGGAGCACCGCCAGGAACGTCACGGAGGAGCCGATCGCGCCGGGCCGTGCGCGCCACCCACCGGGAACCGGGCGCGCTCGGTGCCGCGCTCGTCTCGTCCACCGTGGTGCCGGCACTACGCCCCTCTGCAGAATTCCGTCAGTCGACAATGTCACTGCCGGCGCCGCACGTCGACTGGCAGCGTCGTCACACCCCGCCTCGCGGCGACTCGAGCGAGGCTCGCGGACCGCGGCGAACAGGGCGTGAGCCGCGGACAACGGCGAGGTGAACGATGTCCGATTTCACCCGTGCTCGGTGGTCGCCGCGATCAGGTCGAGGTCACGCAGGGCGAAGCGGCGGTGCTCCCACTCCTCCTCGAGGATGACGTGGAGGCAGTGCCGGACGGTCTCCGTGACCTGCGGGGCGTGCGGGTTGCGCCGCTCGGCGTCGAGCTGCTCCGGCGTGACGGTCGCGAGGAAGTCGCGGACCATCGCGACGCGGCCCGCGCGGACCTCGAGGACCTCGTCGTACGACGGCATCGGCCGGTCGACCACGGCGTCGCGCGCGGACGAGTCGGGCTGACCGATCGGGTGGAACGGCTCGGTGCGCTCGAGGACCGCCTTGCCCAGCCACACGTCGGTGGCGTGCACCAGGTGCCGCAGCGTCTGCGCGAACGACCACTCGCCGCCCACCGACACGTCGACGGTGCCCGCCGGCATCGTCGCGACCCGCTCGAGCGTGGCCGCCCACGCGTCCTGCAGGACCTCCCAGGCCGCGCGCAGGCCGTCCGGGTCTGCCGCCCGGCGCTGCGAACGACCCGGGAACCGGCGGTCGAGCTCGGCCTCGACCAGCGGGGCCACGTCCACCCCGTTGATCCAGAAGGAGCTGCCCTCGTCAGCGATCCAGGGTGCGTCGATGTCGGCGTTCGCGGCATCGACCCCCCGCATCACGACGCCGGACAGGTCGGACTCGACGAACCGCGCGTCGCGCAGGTTCACGCCGACGAACTCGGCGCCCTGCAGCTGGTCGTCCTGCGTGAAGCGGGGCATGGCGCCTCCTGGGCCGGGTCCCGTCATCGTTCCAGCGACCACCGACACGGGCCACGCGAGCGGCAGGGCTCACGGTGACGGGGCGACTCCGCCGGCGAGGGCGTCGAACAGCCGGTCGAGGCGCGCGCGGTGGTCGGCCAGCACGCCGATCTCGTCGTCGCCCGCCATGAGCCGGCGCGCGGTCTCCACCAGGACGGTGCCGTAGCCGGCGACGAAGAACGCCGCGAACAGCATGCCGTCGCCCTCGAACGTGGGGTCGTCCTCGATCGCCTCGGCGAGCGAACGCTGTAGGTCGGCGGCGATCTCCCTGGCGCGGGCGCGCAGCGCGGGCGATCCGGCGACGGTCCGGAAGAAGGGGACCGACCGCGGGTCGAGGCCGGACAGCGGGTGCCGCTCGTCGACGAGCGTGGAGGCCACCCCGCGCAGGGACGTCAGGACGTCGACGCCCTCGCCGCGGTCGCGCACCGCCGAGCGCAGGAGTGCGTCGGCGTCGTCCGAGCGGTCCAGGAACAGGTCCTCCTTGCGCGGGAAGTGGTTGAACACCGTCACGCTCGAGACGCCGGCCTCCCGGGCGATCTCCGCGACCGTGACCGCGTCGTAACCCCGCTCGAGGAACAGGGCAGCCGCCACCTCCGCGATCCGCGCACGCGTCTGCGGCCCCCCACGCTCGCTGCTCCTGGCCATGCGCCCCACTCTCTTGTGTAACTAAACTTAGTCAGTTAATCTAGTGGCATGCCGCCCACCACCGTCAGCTCCCCCCGATCATTGCGCGAGGCCCGGGTCGCCCTGGCCGGACTCTCCGCCGTGTTCCTGTTCGAGATGCTCGACAACTCGATCCTGAACGTCGCGCTGCCCACGATCGGGCGCGAGCTGCACGCCTCGACCACCGGCCTGCAGTGGGTGACGGGCGCGTACGCGGTCACGTTCGGCGGGCTGATGCTCGCCTTCGGCGCGCTCGCCGACCGCGTCGGCCGGCGTCGGGTCATGCTCGTCGGACTGGTCCTGCTCGCGGTCGCGAGCCTCGCCACGGCCTTCGTCGACACCGCCGGGCAGCTCATCGCCGTCCGCGTCGCGATGGGCGTCGCGGCCGCGATGACCACGCCCGGGTCCATGGCACTGGCCTTCCGGCTCTTCGACGACGACGGCCTGCGGGTCCGGGCGCTCACGCTCATCACCACCGTGGGCCTGGTCGGTCTCGCCATCGGCCCGACCGTCGGCGGCCTCGCGCTGGCCGTCGTCCCGTGGCAGATCCTGCTGGTGGTCAACGTGCCGATCGCCGCGCTCGCGATCGTGGGCATCCGGTCCGGCATCGCCGCCGACGACCCCGCCGACCTGCACCGCGACCCCGCCGACATCCCCGGCGCCGTGCTGGGCACGGTCACGATCGTGCTCGCCCTGGTCGCACCGACGCTGTTCGTCGACGAGGGTGCCGGCTCCTGGCTCCCGTGGGCCGTCACGGCCGGGGCCTTTGTCGCGGCGCTGGCGTTCGTCCGGCGCGAGCGCTCGACGGCCCACCCGCTGCTCGACCTGGCGCTCGTCGCCCGACCCCTGGTGTCCAGCGGCCTGGCGTTCAAGGCCGCCGCGGGGCTGGCGACCGCCGGCCTCGGCTACCTGGTGACGCTGCAGCTGCAGCTCGCCTGGGGCTGGTCGCCCGCGCTGGCCGCCATCGGCATGCTCCCGCAGGTGATCGTCCTGGTCGCCGCCGGCCCGTTCATCGGCCCGTTCGTGCAGCGCGTCGGGCTGAGTCGCGCCGCGTGGCTCAGCTCCGTCGCGATCGTCGCCGGGCTGGCCGTCTACGCGCTGCTGGGCAGCCTCGGCTACGTCTGGGTCGCCGCGGCGCTGGTCCTCGTGTCGGCCGGGATGCGCGTGGTCGGAGTCGTCGCGGGCGTCAACGTGCTCAGCGGCCTGCCGGCGAACCGGACCACCATCGGCGCGGCCCTCACCGACACCGCGACCGAGGTCGCCTCGGGCGTCGGCATCGCCGTCACCGGCACCATCCTGGCCGCGCTGTTCACCGGCGACATCGCCCGGTCCGACTGGACCGCGCAGCAGAGCGCCCAGTTCCAGCAGGCGACCACCCTCGCAGGCCTCGTGCTCACCGCCGTCGCCGCCGTGCTCGTCGGCTGGGGGTTCGTCCGCGCCCGCCGCGCACCGGCGGCCGTCGACGAGGCGGTCCCGGCCGCCGTCTGAGGAAGCACCTCGTCGCCGATCTGGTCAGTCGAGCGACCTGATCCGGACCACGAGCACGGAACCGAGGACGCTCACGGCCGCGGCCAGGACGTAGAGGCCGACGTACCCGAGGCCGACGGCAAGGACGCCGGCCGCGAGCGCCGGCGCCAGCACCTGGGGCAGCGCGTTGGCGATGTTGATGACGCCGAGGTCCTTGCCGCGGTCGCGGGCGCCCGGCAGGACCTGGGTGATGAGCGCGAAGTCGACGGCGGTGTACGCGCCGAACCCGATGCCCTGGATCACGGCTGCCACGTAGGCCGCGGGGAGCGTGGGCACGAGCGCGAAGAGCAGGAGCGACGCGGCCGTGATCAGGCCGGACCAGATGACGAACACCTTGCGCCGGCCGACGCGGTCGGACCAGTAGCCGGCGCCCAGCGCGGTGAGCAGCGTGAACAGCCCGTACACGGCCGTGAGGGTGAACACGTTGTCCTCGGCGGCCTTGTCCGACAGGCCGACGTCGTCCTTCAGGTAGTAGAGCAGGTAGAGGATGAGGAACGCGTTGCCGAGGTTCATCAGGAAGCGCGTGAACCAGGCCCAGCCGAAGTCGGGGTGGAGCCGGGGCGAGACCCAGAAGCTCCGCCAGAACGCGCCCCACGCGAAGGGCGGTCGCAGCTCGGGCGGCAGGGGCACGTCGCGGGAGTCCAGCGCGTACGGGAGCGTCGTGACGAGCAGGACGACGGCGACCGTCAGGTAGCCCGCGGCGATGCTGCCGGTGGCGGCCGCGATGCCGGAGCCGACGACCACGCCGACGGTCTGCGCGATCGCGATGGCGCCGCCGACCGTGCCGCGGTCCTTGCCCGGCACCTGGTCCGGGACCGTCGCGGTGATCGCCGCGAGCATGGCGTTGAGCCCGGCCTGCGCGAGCGCCCACCCCGCCACCATGACCCACACCGTGTGGGCGTTCGCCAGCACCACCATCGCGACCACGCCACCCGCGGCACCGCCGACCACCCACGGCATCCGGCGGCCGACGCGCAGGGTCGTCCGGTCGGAGAACGCGCCCCAGACGGGGTTGAGCACCATCGAGACGGCAGCGCCGACACCGGTCACCAAGGCGAGCACGGCCTCCTTGTGGTCGGGCGAGATGGCTTCGGCCTGCTGCGCGAGGAGCACCTGGATCGGTCCGAAGAACCCCGACCAGAGCCCCACGCTCGCCAGGACGACCCACAGGACCCATCGGGTCGGGACGCGCTCCGTCGGCTCCGCGAGGGCGCGCGGGAGGGTCGGCGCGGTCACGCGGTGCCTGCGCGGTACGCGCGGACCACGTCGGCGTACCAGTCGAACGAACGCTTCGGGGTCCGCACGAGGGTGTCGAAGTCGACGTGCACCAGCCCGAACCGCTGCGTGTACCCGTCGGCCCACTCGAAGTTGTCCATGAGCGACCAGCAGTAGTAGCCCCGCACGTCGGCGCCGGCGGCGATGGCGTCCGCGACGGCGCGCAGGTGGGCGTCGAGGTAGTCGATCCGGGCCTGGTCGTCGACGACCCCGTCGTCGTCGGGACCCGTGTCGAAGGAGCAGCCGTTCTCCGTGAGGATGATCGGCGGCAGGCCGGGGTACCGGGCCGTGAAATCCGTCAGCAGCTCCGTGAGCCCCGCGGGGACGATCGGCCAGCCGAAGCCGGTGGTCGGGTAGCCGCCGACCTCACCGTTCTCGAACGGGACCGGCGAGCCCTCCGGCGCGGCCCGGACCCCGATCGGGTTGTAGTAGTTGAGGCCGTAGAAGTCGAGGGGCTGGGAGATCAGCGCGAGGTCCTCGGCCACCGGGCCCGGCATCGCTGCGGCGAGCTCGTCGGGGTAGCGGCCGAGCAGGACAGGGTCGGCGAACAGCCGGTTCCAGAGGGTGTCGACGAACGCCGCGGCCGCGGCGTCGGCCTCGCTGCCGCTGAGCGGCCACGCCGGCTGGTGGTTGGTGGCCGTGCCGATCTGCCCCGAGACCGACGCCGCGCGCAACGCCTGGACGGCGAGGCCGTGACCGAGCAGCAAGTGGTGCGCCACCGGGAGCGCGTCGAACAGCAGCCCCCGGGCGGGAGCCAGGTCGGTCAGGGCGTAGCCGTTCATCGTCACGACGTTCGGTTCGTTGACCGGGCACCAGTGCGCGACGCGGTCGCCGAGCCGGTCCGCGACGAGCGCGGCGTACTCCCCGAACCGCAGCGCCGTGTCACGGCTGAGCCAGCCTCCGCCGTCCTCGAGCGCCTGCGGCAGGTCCCAGTGGTAGAGCGTCGCCATCGGCTGGACACCGGCCTCGAGCAGCCCGTCGACGAGCCGGTCGTAGAACGCCAGCCCCGCCTCGTTGACCGGACCCGAGCCGGAGGGCTGCACCCGGGGCCACGCGATCGAGAACCGGTACCCGTCGGCACCGAGGCGCCGGATCAGCTCGAGATCCTCCGACCACCGGTGGTAGTGGTCGCACGCGACGTCGCCGGTGCTGCCGTCGACGATCCGACCGGGCTCGGCGGTGAACGTGTCCCAGATGCTGGGGCCCTTGCCGTCCGCCGTCGCCGCACCCTCGATCTGGTACGACGCCGTGCTCGTCCCGAACAGGAACCCGGGCGGCAGGCCGCCGACCGCGCGCTGGACTGTGCTGCTCACGTTTCCTACTCCCGCCGAAGCTCCGTTGCTCCTGGATGACACGGGTGCAGGGTAGGACCACCCGGGCCCCCCGACTCGCACCGGCGCGACGACTTCAGCCCACGCCCTCCGCGGCGAGCGCGTCGGTCAGCAACCCGACCAGCGCCTCCAGCTGAACGTCCAGCGACGACGAACCGTCCTCGTCGACGACGCCGTCCAGCGCGCGGGCGGCCAGCGCCGACTTGCTGTCGATCAGCTCGGCGATCTTGGAGTCGATGGTCTGCGCGGCGATGATCCGCCACGCGGTGACGGGCTCGGCCTGGCCGATCCGGTGGATGCGGTCGATGGCCTGCGTCTGCTCGGCGTCGGTCCAGGACAGCTCGGCCAGCACCAGGTTGGACGCGACCTGGAGGTTGATCCCCACGCCGGCGGCCATCAGGGAGCAGACGGCGATCTGCACGTCGGGATCGTCGACGAACGACGCGATGTTCTTGTTGCGGGTCCGGGTCGTCTGGTCGCCGCGGATCGAGGCGTACCGGATGCCGCGGTCGGCGAAGGTCTGCTCGGCCTGGTCCATCACGTCGACGTGCCGCGCGAAGAACACCACCTTGCCGACGTTGCGGGCCAGCTGCGCGGTGTAGTCGGCGGCCAGGCCGGCCTTGGCCTGACCGATCCGACGGACCATCGTGAACACGTTCTCGCCACCGGCCTGCGAGCTCGAGTCCTTGAGCTCCGCGGCCGCCACCCGGCGCACCAGGTCGACGTCGATCTCGTCGACGACCGCGCCGCCGCTGGTCAGGAACTCCACGGCGGACCGGTAGCGCCCGACAAGCCGTGCAGACAGTGCGGCCTCCGCAGCGCGGATCGAGCGACCCGCCGCACCGTCGAGCTCCACAGGAAGGTCCGCGACGCGGCGGGCGGGGATGTCGGCCACCACGTCGACCTTGCGACGACGCACGATGCCCATGTCGATGACGCTGGCGCGCGCGGCGGAGTAGAACTCCGGCTCGGCAGGGGTGAGCCCGGTCTCCTCGAGAGCCGTCATCAGGGAACCGACGGGCATCTTGTCGTCGATCCACCCGAGGAACTGCCAGATCGCCCGGAAGTCCTCGATGTCGTTGATCAGCGGGGTTCCGGTCAGCGCCATGAGCAGCGGCTTGGCAACGCGGGCGCGGATCTTCTCAGAGAGTGCCAGGACGTTCTGCGAGCGCTGGGAGGTCTTGTTCTTGATGAAGTGCGCCTCGTCGACGACCATCCCGCGGAAGCCGAAGTCGCCCAGCCAGCCGACGTGCCGGTCCAGGATCTCGTAGTTCACGATCACGACGTCCGCGAAGCCGTCGACCCGGTCGCCGTCGCCATGGACCACCGTGGACTGGCGGAACGGCGTCCACAGGCCCACCTCGTGCGCCCAGTTCGTCTTGACCACGTTGGGCACGACGACGAGCAGCGGGTACGCGTCGGCCGCCTGCGCGGCCAGCAGCGCCTGGGCCGTCTTGCCGAGCCCGGGCTCGTCCGCGAGCAGGAACGTGCGATGGCCGGCGGCGGTCGCCGTGACCACCTGGGCCTGGTGCGGCATCAGCTCGCGGCCCAGCGGGGTCCGCACCGGCCGAGCCTCCGGCAGCCGCATGCAGGCGGGCGAACCGTCGGCGCCCCGCTCGAAGGACCGGAACAGCGGTTCGAGCAGCTCCCAGCCCGCGAGCCGACGAGCCTTCGCCGCGCTCCGCTCGGCCGCGGCCTCGTAGTCCGGCGCGAGGAACGGGTTCGCGAGCCGGCGAGAGATGACCGACTGGGGCACCACCTGGGGCGCGGCGGAGAACACCGGCGCGACCGGCGCTGCGGGCGCGGGCTCCTCGGGCGGCTCCAGCCCGCCAGAACGCATCACGGTCGCCTTGTAGGCGCGCGCGGCCTCAGAGACCCGGGCATCGTCCGCGAGCAGCTCGAGCAGCGAGGTGTCCCGGGCGGCGGTCCGGGCCAGCATCGTCGCGACGCCGTCGAGCCGTCGCAGCTGTTCGTCGCGTCGCGCCACGCCGCCGGCCATCACCCTGGCCCGCTCCTCGCGCACCAGCAGCGCCACCACCTGGAACTTCGTGCGCATGGCCGGGCGGGTCGGCGGACGCTGCACCGCGCGGTCGACCTCGCGCGCGATCTCCGCGAGCACCGGGATGATCCCCTGCTCGCTCGGGCGCGGGGCGCGGTTGCCCTGGCCGCCGGGAGCGGTGCGCGCGCGACCGGAGCCGCGCTGCCCTGCTCGTGCCACATCTCCTCCTTCGCAGCATCCACACCCGACCACGGCACAGCGCGCCGCGGCACGACCGCCGCCGGGCGCCGGGCGTCCGGTCGGCGCGACAGGCCGCCCGCACCGGGCGCTGAGGCCGGGCACCGGGTCACTGCACCATGCCGCGCGTCGTCTGCGGCCCCTGCTCACGCCGATCGTCACACGCCGCCGGGCGCCGCCGTGAGCACCATGGGGAACGGGTCATGGCTCGGCGCGATCGCCGACGAGTCTGGAGCCTACAGCCGCAAGCTCCTCCCGGGTCGGCACCGGGCCCTCATGTTGCTCGGTCGACGCCGGGTTACCGCGCGTCGCGACGCGCGAACACGAGGTGGACGACACCGGACGGGGACGGCGTCGCCTCGATGTCGAAGCGCTCCTCGAGCCCCTCGAGGCCGTCCCAGAGCCGCTCGCCCCTGCCCAGGACGATCGGCACGAGGACGATGTGCATGCGATCGATCAGGTCGGCCTCGAGGAACTGTCGGACGGTGCTGACGCCGCCACCGATCCGGACGTCCAGGTCACCGGCCAGGGCGCGCGCCTGCTCGAGCGCCGAGGCGGGGTCGGCGTCGACGAAGTGGAAGGTGGTCCCGCCGTCCATCTCGAGCACCGGCCGGGGGTGGTGGGTCAGGACGACGACCGGGGTGTGGAAGACGGGGTCGTCGCCCCACCAGCCCTTCCACTCCTCGTCCGTCCACGGGCCGCGCTGGGGTCCGAACTTGTTGCGCCCCATGATCTCGACGCCGATCCCGGGCCCCCACCCGCTGGCGAAGGCCTCGTCGACGCCGAAGGACCCCTCCGACTCCCCGTGGATGCCCATCTCCCGGAAGGTGCGCGTCTCGAAGGCCCACTCCATCAGCCGCGACCCGGCGTGACCGAACGGCGCGTCGAGCTGCTGCCCCTCCCCGGTGCCGAACCCGTCGAGCGAGACCGAGAAGTTGTGCACGCGGACGTGGGACATGTCATCTCCTGACGGCTTTCCGAGGGGTCCCCGCGACGCACGGCGACGTCAGACGATGCTGCCACACGGCACCTGACCTGCACGGCGGCCGTGGACGACCACGGCCTGTGACAGGGCCCCGTCGCACCGCGGCCTGATCCCACGGTCACCGCGCCACCTCTAGACAAACTAAGAGTATTAGGAAAAACTTATGTCGTGAGGACACGGGTGGCGCAGCGGCGGGAGCGGACGCGCGCCGAGATCGTCGAGACGGCCCTCGACGTCATGGGCGAGCGAGGCGCGGCGGGGCTCAGCCTCGGCGAGGTGGCGAAGCGGCTCGGGATGCAGACCCCCAGCCTGTACGGCTACTACGCCTCCAAGGCGGCGTTGTGCGACGAGATGTTCGCCGGTGGCTGGCGCGACCTCAACGACGCCATGACCTCGCACCACGAGCGACTCCGACAGCTCACCAGCATCGATGAGCTGAAGGGCGAGATACACGCCGGCCTGGACGTCTACGTCCGGTGGGCGCTCGGGCATGCTCCGGTCGCGCAGCTCATGTTCTGGCGGCCGATCCCAGGGTGGCAGCCGGGGGCGGAGGCGTTCGCGCCGGCCGTCGAGGCGCTTACCTCGGTCACCTCCTCGCTGGCCGGCCTGCAGGCACGGGGCCTGCTGCGCGCCGAGGCCGACGTCGAGGAGATGACCAGCGCCCTCACGGTCCTTGCCTCCGGCGTCATCAGTCAGCAGCTGTCCAACGAGCCCACCGCATCGGTGAGCGACGGCAGGCACTCGCGGCATCTGGCCGCCTTGGCCGAGATGTTCCACCAGAGGTACGCCGCGCGGTAGGACCCGTAGCCGCCCAGGAGAGAAGGTCCGATGAGTGCCACGGTCGAGATGACGTCGCGAGCGGATGCCGTCGACGCCGCCACGGCGGAGCTGTCCGCGCTGATCGACGATGTGCGCGCGCTGACGTCCGAGGACTTCCGTAGCCCCACCGACTGCGCAGGCTGGACGGTGCGTGACGTCGTGGCACACCTCACCGGAGCGGCCGACGAAGCCGTCCATCCGATGGTCCTGGTGCGGCACATGGTCACTGCGCGCACCCGCTTGCGCGGGTCGGCGCTCGCGGATGCCCTGACCGCCCAACAGATCGCCGACCGCGCACCGACGTCGGACGACGAGGTCGTCGCGGAGCTCGTCGCACTGACGCCGAAGGCACCGGCGGCCCGAGCCAGGGTCCCCGGCCTCATCCGCCGCCGGGCGCTGCCGGACCCTGCCGCGCTGCCCGGCGACACTCTGGGATACCTGCTCGACGTCACCTACACCCGCGACGTGTGGATGCACCGGGTCGACATCGCTCGCGCCACGGGTCGCGCCATGCACGACAGCGGGGCGGAGGCGACGATCGTCGGCCAGCTGGTGCGCGACCTCCAGCGAGGCTGGAGCGGAGCACCGTTCCGACTCGTCCTGACCGGCCGCGTCGAAGGCACCTGGCGGGTGGGCGCAGCCGACGCGGCTCCGACGATCGCCGTGGACTGCGTGTCGCTGTTCCGGCTGCTGTCGGGCCGCTCGGACGAGACCGCACTCGTCGACGACGACTCCACCGAGCGCCAGCAGGCAACGGTCGCCCGTCAGCTGCGCGATCACCGGATCCTCTTCTAGTCCCGCTGGGTTGCGCCCGCGGGCTGAGCCGACCCCGCTCGGGTCAGCCGTTCACCAGATGAAGGGGACCAGTCGGGCGCGGTCCTTGGCGAAGTCGAGGTAGGCGTCGCCCAGGGTGTCGATCATGGCGCGCTCCTCTCGTCGGAGACGGGCGATCAGCGCCAGCAGGATCAGAACGAAGGAGGCGCAGACGCCTACCCAGTTGCCGAGCATCAGGCCGACGCCGACCAGGGCCGCGAGCAGCCCCGTGTAGCTGGGATGTCTCAGAAGTCGATAGGGCCCGCGACTGACGACCACCTGATCCGCCGAGGTCTGCACCACGATCGTGAAGTACCTGCCCAAGGTGGCGAACGACCACCACCGCAGGATCAGACCGAGCCATCCGACGACCGCGCCCAGGACGAAGACCCCGGCACCCTCGAGCACGGCCCCCGGCGCGAGGCTCGCACCCAGCGGCAGCATCAGGATGCCGGCGAAGAACACGACACGGAACGCGGCTTCGCCTCGCAGGTCCACGCGCGAGGCACCACGACGGCGCTTCACCGCCTGCGAGAACTCACCGACGATGAACGCCCCGACCGTGGTGCCGAACACCAGCCGAGCCCAGGCCGCCTGGTGGATGTACGCCGTCACACGGCGCAGTCTCCCAGCCGCTCCCGACTGCTGGCCCAAGGTGGGCATCCGCGCCACGTCAACCTCGTCGAACCAGTGGGGCCGCAGGTTGATGGATTCCACGACTGCGCACTCGCGTGGTGGCGCACCCCGGGGCTCTCGCCGACGGCCCGTCAGCGCCTACCGGCGCCGCGGTCCCCGCCGGAGCGCGCCGATCAACGGCAGCACGGACACGGCCATCAGCACCTTGGCCAACGTCGGCTCGGACGGGAAGAGCACCGCGCCGGCGAGCAGGAACGCCGCGAACACGATCGCCATGGGGATCCGCTGCACCGAGCGGTCCAGCTGGCGGACCCGCAGGTCGAGCAGCGGCGTCCTGACCGACAGGTCCCCGCGTTCGACGAGGGTCAGGATCCGGTCGGCGCGCGCCGGCAGGGCCAGCAGCGACTGCGCGATCTTGGTGCCCTCCGAGGTGACCGTCTTCCAGAGCCCACCCTCGTCCCCGGAGACCAGCTTGGTGGCGTACGGGGTGATCGAGGTCCACAGGTTGAACTCGGGGTTCAGCCCCGCGCACATCCCGGACAGGACCGCGAGCGTGCGCCCGAGCAGCAGGAGGTTCTCCGGCAGCTGGAACGGCATGCTCACCAGGAGCTCACGGAACTGCAGGCCGATGTCCCGCATCTCCTTCTGGCTGATGTTGCGCAGGTCGCTCATCGCCATGCCGCCGAAGCGGTCGAACACCTGGGCCACGGCCAGGTCCATGAGCTTGGTGTCGGCGGTGGGCAGCAGGACACCCATGGCGGTGAAGGCGTTGACCAGGCGGGCCGAGTCCTGGGTGCCCACCGCAATCAGCGCCTCGCGCAGCGACGTGCGGAGCGTGTCGGGCACCCGTCCCACCATGCCGAAGTCGATGAACGTCAGACGGAAACCCCCGGTCTTTCCCTCCAGCGGCTCCACGAAGAGGTTTCCCGGGTGCGGGTCGGCGTGGAAGACGCCGTCGTCGAAGATCTGCTGCAGGTACGTCTCGACCAGCTTCTCGGCCACCCTCGCGCGGTCGATGCCGGCGGCGGTGATCGCGTCGTAGTCGCCCAGGCGGATCGCCGACACGTCCTCGAGCGTCAGGACGCGCAGCCGGGAGTGTTCCCAGGCCACCCGCGGCACCAGCACCTGGTCGTCGTTCTCGAACACCCAGCGGAAATGCTCGGCGTTGCGCGCCTCGGCCGTGTAGTCGAGCTCCTCGAGCGTGGTCGTCGCGAACTCCTCGACGAGGGCCGGCACGTCGGCGCGGGAGCTGATCGGCTTGTACCGGGTCAGCCACCCGCCCACCCGTCGCAGGGCCGCCAGGTCGACGTCGACGATCTGGTCGATCTCCGGCCGCTGCACCTTCACGACGACCTGGGCGAAGCCGGTCTCGACGGCATCGGCGTCCCGGAGCACGGCTCGGTGCGCCTGTCCGAGGGACGCCGCTGCCAGCGGCGTCTCGTCGAAGCTCAGGAAGGCCTGCGCCAGCGTGCGGCCCAGCTCGGCCTCGGCGCGTTCCCGGATGTCGGCGAACGCGGCCGGCGGCACCTCATCCTGCAGCCCGGCCAGCTCGTCGGTGATCTCGGCCGGCAGCACGTCCAGGCGCGCCGAGAGGAACTGCCCGACCTTGATCATCAGGCCGCCCATCGACAGCGCCAGCGCCCGGAACCGAACCGCCGTGTGACGGTTACGGGTGCTCCGGTTGCCGTCCGACCACCGCCGCAGCCCGATCTTGGGCAGCACGATCTCCCAGAAGATGAACCGCGCCATCACCCCCGCGAAGAAGGTGACGATGCGTCGGTAGCGTGCGCGCAGTCGAGGGGACTCCGTCACGTCTCAGTCCTGGGCGAGCAGCGTGTAGACCTGCTTGCGCGCGGTGTTGAGGATCTCGATGGTCGACATGATCTGAGTCTTGTCGCCGGACCTGCCGATCTGCAGCACCGCCGCGGCCAGTCGCCCGCCGGCCTCGCGCAGCGCGCCGAAACCGCTCTGGTCCGAGCTCGCGGCCGCGACGTCCCACGGCGCCGGCTCGTCGGCCAGGTCGGCCACCGCCGCCGTGCCGGCGTCCGTCAGCGAGAAGACCTTCTTGCCTCCGGTCTCCTTGGCGACGACCAGGCCCTCGTCGGCCAGCAGCTGCAGGGTGGGGTAGACCGAGCCCGCGCTGGGGTTCCAGGTGCCGCCGCTGCGCGCGGAGATCTCCTGGATGATCTGGTAGCCGTGCATCGGCTCGTCGGCCAGCACCCGCAGCACGGCGGTGCGGATGTCCCCGCGACGCGCCCGCCCGGGCTGCCCGAACCCGGGTCCGGGGCCGCCCATGCCGAAGCCGGCAAACGTGCGCGCGAAGCTGCTCAAGTCAGGACCGAGCGGTCCCCTGCCGTGGTGGTGCATGTCAGCGTCCTCTCGTTCGTGATACGTAGCGACACATCGTTAACTATCGTACGCCTGCCCCAACGTCGTGGCCCCGCTAGCCTCGGCGCGACGGCGGTGATGGGCAGGCCGACAGGAGGGCACCCGACATGGCCGAACGGGTGTGGTTCACCAGCTCGACCGGGCCGCGGCTCGCGGGCCTCATCGACCACCCCCAGGGGCCGGTCCGGGGATGGGGCGTCTTCGCGCACGGGTTCACCATGGGCAAGGACTCGCCGGCGGCGAGCCGGATCTGCAAGCAGCTCGCGTCCGAGGGCATCGGCATGCTGCGCTTCGACAACCTCGGCCTCGGCGGCTCCGAGGGCGACTGGGGCGACGGATCGTTCTCGATCAAGGTCGCCGACACCGCACAAGCGGTCAGGTTCATGGAGGGCTCCGGCCGACCCATCCACCTGCTGGTGGGGCACTCGTTCGGCGGGTCCGCCGTCATCGCCACGGCGCACCTGGTCGACTCCGTGCGCGCCGTGGCGAGCATCGGCGCCCCGTACGACCCCGCGCACGTCGAGCACACCTACGACGCGCTCATCGAGCGGATCCTCCAGGACGGGGAGGCGCCGTTCCTCATCGGAGGGAAGGCGCTCACGCTGCGCCGGCACTTCATCGACGACGTACGCGCCGCGGATCTGCACGATCGGATCCGCACCCTGCGCAAGGCGCTGCTCGTCCTGCACTCGCCCACCGACAACACGGTGGGCATCGGCAACGCCAGCGACATCTTCCGGGCCGCGAGGCATCCCCGCAGCTTCGTGTCGCTGGAGGGAGCCGACCATCTCCTCACCCAGGGCACCCAGGCCCAGCGCGCTGCACGCATCATCAGCGCGTGGGCCGATCCTTATCTCGGCGGCTGACGACCGATCGCACGGCAGGCGTCATCGGCGCCTCGGCCGACCCGGTCCCGATCAGCTGTGCCGCAGCAGCCAGCGCCAGCGCGGCTGCTCGGTCACGACCCCGACCGCAACGAGGGCCGTGACGACGATCGCGGCGATCGTCGGCATCAGCAGCCAGCTCGCGACGACCGCGGCGGTGAACTCCATCAGCACGATGCCGATCGTCACGAAACCGGGGACCGGCACCGGCGGCCGTCCGTGGCCCCGGTCGCCGATCGTGCCGAAGATCGTCGGCACCCCGATGAGGACGACCACGCTCAGGACCGCGAGCACCACCGAATGACGGGACAACACCCACGGCGTGGCGATCCACGCCACCAGCTCCGTGGTGAACCGGAAGATCGACGACACGCGGTCGTTCGGCGCCGGGTCGGCCGCCGTGCGATCGTCTCCCGCAGTTTGCTGATCAGTCACTGCGGAAGATTGTCATACCCGGCGGGTTACGACGCGTTGAGCTGGTTCTGGTACTCCTGGGCCGAGGCCATGATCTCGTCCTCGGTGATGTACGAGTCGCCTTCTCGGAGGTACGGGCGATCTTCGTCGACGCCGTCGGAACACAGGACGTCGTTGTGCCAGTCATCGTCGTACGTCGGCACGTAGTGACATTCCCACAGGGCGACAGCCTGCGGTGCCGGCTCGACGGGCGGCGCTACCTCAGTGGGTTCGACCGCGACACGCCCTAGTGGTTCGTTGTCGCCCACCTCCGACGGGCCATCGAACCGGGAGTCGGTTCCACATCCGGCGGTCAGGAATGCGATGCACGTGGCCAGAACGAGGACCGTCAAGGACGTCGGGCCGGGTGTGCGGGTCACGCGTCCTCCCGGGCCGGTGCGAGCAGATGGCGGTCGCGAGCGTACCGAGACGGACCGGCTCGGCGGCAGCGGCCGTCCGGGTGGTTGGCAAGCCTTGACTTTGCGCCGCAAAGTAGTCTACTTTGCATCATAGAGTAGAGCGAGGTAGACATCATGACGCACACACCTCATGCTGCGGCGGACAACGGCGGTCCCTTCGATCCCTCACAGGCCGCCGCCCTGCTCGACAGGGCCACGCAGCAGGCACGCCGCCGGCTCGCGCCCAGCCCGCCATGGCTCCTGGAGACCCGAGCGCTGATGGTCCTGGCCGCCCTCGGCGCGGTCTGGCTCTCGGTGCGAGGACAGCACCCCTACCGTGGCCCCACGACCGCAGACATCCCCGTCCTGATCGCCTTCATCGTGGTCAACTTCGCCGCCACGGTCGCTGTGCGACACCGCGCGCTGACCGGCGTTCAGGGCAGGTCCCGACTTCGTCCGAGCGAGATCACCGTCGCCGCGCTGGCCTGGATCGCTGCGCCCGTGATGATCGTGGTGCTGGCCGCCGCCGGGGTGACCTACAGCGAGTACCCGACCACGGTCCTGATCATCCCCGGCCTGGCTTGGGCTGTCCTGATGGCGGCGCGGGCAGATTGGCGCGACTGTGCCAACGGGACCGCGGTCGTCGTGGTCGGTGTCGTCGGCTTGTTCGCGGGGCCCGCCGGGTCGTGGGCGGTCGCGGGCGTGGGCCTGTGCGCGGTGCTCCTCGGCCAGGCCGCCGTCGCCACCGCACGGCAGCAACGCCGATGACGGCGCGCCCATGAACGACAATGCACTCGACCCGCTGATCCACGTACCCACAAGGCTGAAGATCGTCGCGACGCTCGCGGCGCTGCCCGAAGGGGACACGATCTCGTTCACCCGGCTGCAGGACTTGATCGGCCTCACCCCCGGCAACCTGATCATCCACCTGCGCAAGCTCCAGGACGCCGACTACATCAGCAGCGAGAAGTCCAGGAACGGGACCGTATCTCTCACCACGGTCGCGCTCACCCCCTCCGGACGCCAGGCGCTCGACGACTACACCGCCACCCTGCGCGGCATCCTCGACGGCGTCTGAATCGCGGTTGACCACAGGCAAGGATCGGTCAGCAGCCTTCAACAAGGCCCCACGCTGTTGAAGGCTCCCGCACCGCAAATTCGTCGCCCGAACACGCTCCCCATGCGGCGAAACGGTTGCAACGATCTGCCTACGAGATTGAAAGCAGAGCAACCGCGCTCGGACATCCATCGCATCGACGGCATCATGTCGTCGAACTGTCTATCGATCGAGCAGCCAGGCGTGACGGTCCATCAAATGGCGTCAGCTCATCGCCCGGGCTTGCGAGTGCGGAGCCGGAGTGCCAGCGGGTGTCGCCGCGCCGACACCCGCTTTAGGAGTTCGACCCGGTAACCCTCGTAGCGCCGTGACCTGCAGAAACACATGCAAGTAGTTCAAGGATCGCGGCCGGTCCGACGCATCTGCTGACCACGTGCTGACCACGTGCTGACGTGAGCGACACGCGAACGGGTGTGCCGACCTCTGATTGCCGTTTGACCTGAACGGTCACCGTCCGCGGTGGGCAGGCTGCCACGCGGCTACCGGCGACCTGCTGGCAGGATTTCTCCATAGACACTTGCGGAGGTCTTGCCCGAGGCTCGATTGGCACCGTCGGCATCCACAACTCGATCGCGACCATCAACATTGCCTGACAAGGAACCGCGCGTACGGCAGGCTCGCAACATGATGTCGCGTCCGCCCATGCAACAGCTCGACCTGTTGCCGGCAACCGAGCAGGAACTTCTATCGAAGTACCGGCTAATGCCTCGCAGGTGGGATCACGCCGCACTCGCGCGGCACGCACCTCAGGTAGAACGGTGGCTGCGTCCGCGACTGCGCCGCGGCGACGCGGGATCGCGTGCCGGCACACTGTTTGCGGACAAGGGTTGGCGGGGCGCCCGACCACTGAGCGTCATGACGCTTGAGGACCGGGTCCTGTACCGCGCTCTTGTGACGGCGCTCGCTGGTTCCTTGCCAGCGCACCTGTCATCCCGACCACGTATAGCTGATTTCCACCGCGCACCACTAGACGTGCCCGACGTAGCGTACGTTACAAAGACTGATGTGACTTCATATTACGAGTTCGTCGATCACGACATTCTCGCAGAGCAACTGATCGCGCAGACAGGGGACGAGGTTGTAGTCAATAGCCTCGTTGAACTTCTGTCGGCCATGATGGGGCGTGGCGTCGGTTTGCCTCAGGTCCACGCATCAAGCGACATTCTCGGGGACACGTATATCGATCCAGTACGCCGCCGCATGCGACGAAGCGGAGTCGAGACCTTCACATACGCCGATGACTTTAGGATCGCTACTTCCAGCCTCGGGGGCGCCCGCAAAGCGGTCGAGCTCTGCGCAAGTGAAGCTAGAGCGATAGGACTGGTCCTCAACGAGCGGAAGACCTACACGTACGGCGCCGATAACTACCGGTCGTCTCTCACATCATTTGCGGACGCCGAGGAGCGACTCTTCGTCGACTCTGACCACTCCGCAATCGACCTTTCTCTTCTCCTGGAGTCGGATTACACGGAAGACGACGAAATCTTCGAGGTCGCGGAAGATGACGCAACCTTCGAGATCGCGGAAGATGGCGCAACCACGACTCTCGGCCCCACGCCCCTTGCCGGAGAAATCGACGACGACGACGCAATAGCCAACGACAGCGAGGCACTAGATGCGTTGAACGAGGCGGCTCGTGCTCGAGCCGCGGCACGGGCGTGGCAACTCTGGCTTGAGGAGGACGAATCTGAGGAGGCACAATCCCGTCGAACGGCGGCGATCACTCAATCGCTACTGGGCCGAGCACTGCCGATGCTTGGCCGAGCTGGAGACACAGGACCGCTCCACAACCTCGAGCCACTCATCAGATTCGAGCCGGCGCTGACACCCCAGATTGCGGCCTATCTTGAGTCCTACGCGCAAATTGGAACCTCAGAGCGGGCCAGCGTGCGAAGTGCGTTGGACGAGATCGCCGGCCATGAGCTGCTAAGCAACTGGCAGGCGCTGTGGCTCGTTGATGCGGCGGGATCGGTTCGGGGGTCTCGCCCAAGCCGACGCCATCTCGAGTGGCTGTCCGAGTGTGTCGTCTCGGGGTCCGACGCAGTTGCGGCAACGGCCGCCGCATCCCTGGGCCGGCTCCAGCGAGGCGATGGACACTTGATCAAGGAGCGACTGGATCGTTTAGGCGAAGAGTGGCGCCAACTCGCTCTTTGGGGACTGGGCCAGCTGGAGATCGGTCTAGCACGCGATGCCGCCGAGCACGAACTTGATCGAATTCTCCTCACCCCGGAGACAACGTGACTGCGACGACCATCACCGAACGTGCTGAGGCAGCGTGCAACCTCCTATTTCGAACCCTCGGCGCTCATCGCGTCATCGTCGCGGGGATCTCTCCTCGCCCCACCAGGCGACGCCTGTTGGGCACGGACGACGACAGGGAACAGATTCAGTGCCAGGCGACGTTACTGCGCCTGGTATCGATTACGGAGTCTTTCTGCGCCGACCGGCTGGTTGACGAAGTGGAATTGGTCATGAACCCGTCGCGCGGAGCCGCGGTCCTCAAGGTCTGGCAAGAGGCCGTGGTAAAAGCCACTTCCAAATGGGATGAGCAAAAGCGTTCCTACCGCGATTGGCTCGGTGTCGAAATGGCGTGGAATAAGGTCGAGGTCCTCGCCGACGCTCGGAACTCAGTCGCTCACGGCTTGGGGTCGCTGACTCGTCAACAACTGCTCAGAGAGCGCAGCATCCGGGACCGACTGAAGGGCGCCGGGATGTCATTTGCGGGCAACCGGATTGTTCTTACGGACGGAGCACTCGAGGCCGCAGCCCGAGCGTGCCGCGATCACATAGTGACCCTAGACTTGGCGGTGCAGAATCGACCGGCAGAGTTTAGGTAGAGAGCGACTGAGACGGCGCCCCGACCACGTCCGCGCCCTCGACGCTCGGGTCGTCGACCCAGCGATGATGTGTCCTGGTCCAGAACCGAGTCAGGCGGCCCGCGCTCTACGAATCTCGGTCCAGCCCGACCGGGCGGTAGGCACTCTCGCGTGATCGCGTGATCGCGTGATCGCGTGATCGCGTGATCGCGTGATCGCAGTGTTCACCACGAGGTTGCAGATGATTGCGGGAACCAAGGGATTCGGGAAGATCTCACTCCCAACAACGTCCATCTCGCGCTCAGTCGACCGCAAGTAGCGCGCCAGCAGATCGGACGGCCGGGTTCAAGACCTCGTTCCACATAGCTACGAGCACCGCGACATGCTGCTGGGCCGTGAGGCCGTCGGAGGTCGCAGTCTGGTAGTCGCCCGCCGAGTCGGTCCACCCGTAGACCACCTTTCGATCGCCGTGAAGGGCCGACGGCCAACGCCGACGGTGCACGTACCCGTCGCGCACCGCCTTCGCCCACTCAAGCAGCTCGTGCTTGCCGAGTGCCTCAAACTCGATCCACTCGGGCCTAGCTTCGAAATGGCTGCGCGACCGGTCAAAGAAGTTCTGCGTAAAGCTCGGCATCCTCAGCTCGCCGCGGCGAGTTGAGGCTATTGGCAGGCCGGCTGCTAGGTGCATGAGCGTTGCGATGCGGTCAAGACAGGAAATCTGGCGCACCAACGACGAATCGAGGAGCTGTCCAGCGAACCACCGACTCAGGTGCCGTTCCGCGCCCATCGACTCGTGGAGTCGATCTGCGAGCGCGCTCGGAGGAAGCGTGCGCGGTACGTACGGCAAGAGGAGGGCGACGACGGACGCCGGCATCCCCGCCGAATGGGGCCAGTCCTGCGGAGCCACTAGGCGGGCTGCTTCCTCCGGGCACCGCTCACTGAAGTCAGCGAGGAGCATCACGGCCGCACCGACACTGAACCGAACCTCCTCCATTAGTCTCCCAAGGTCGACTACGCACTCGGCGTAGTAGTCCTGCTCAGCGGCGCCGAAAGCGCCGTTGTCGTCTGACATCGAGCGAACTAGAACATCCGTCAATGGTTCGAGACTCAGCTCGCCGAGGTCACTCGACCAGACCTCATCACCGCGCTCTCTCGCGGATGCGGATAGACCCCACACTGGCCAATCGCTTCGATCCATATCGCAAGTCTGACTGCTCCCGGCGACCGGCAGGCGAGTTAGGCCATGCCCGTCGCAGGTACGTCCAGCCGGGCAGAGCATGGTCCGCATGCAAGGCGCACCCACGCATCCAAACTGTCAGATTGGATCGTCCCGAAACGAGCAGGAGCGTTGCGACTTTTCGTGATCGGATCGCAACGACCCCAAGCCCATCACGCGAGCCATCGAGCACGGCGTGCAAGAAGAGTCGTCGGTCGTAGTGCTCGCGGCTCAGGGCACGGGCACTACGACCGGTCAAGGAGCCTGTTGGCTTGCGGGACTATGTGCACGTGAGTACCAGTGACGGGCCGAGGCGCGAGTCGTCGGGCGATGCCACTCCCCTGCCGATTATCTGGCGTGTCGGTCGAGCCGGACTGATCGCCAGCCGGATAGGTGTCGCGCTCGGCACCCTGGCTCTCGTCGCGGTCGCCACCTGGGTGCTCATATGGCCCGACGCCGATAGATTCGCCGCCGCGCTTGTCGGGGTATTCAGCGCCTTCGTCGTCGTGGCGTTGTGGCGTGTCGGGATCCACCCGCGCCTCACCGCGAGCGACATCGGCCTGAGCATCCAAAACCCGTTCGAGGGCGTCACCGTGCCTTGGAACGATGTGGTCGAGACGACGGCGGGTTTCGACGGGATCACCGTTACTCGGCTCAGCGCTCCCCCGACGACGATCTGGGCGGTCCAGAAGGCCAACTTCAGTTCGTGGCGAGGTGCACGAACCCGTGCGGACGAAGTTGCCGCGACGCTCCAGAACCTCGCCGCTACGCATGGCGCGACGGATGCTGGAGCGCGCCCGATCGCCCGAAGGGGGATCGGGCCATACGACGCTGTCCGCGCCCCATTGCGCTTCCCGTGGCGTATGACCCGGGTCGAGGCTGCGGTCATCGGCTTCCTCCGCCACTCGTCGTCTCCGCTGCTCGGTGCCGCGACGGCGGCGTTGTTCGGGGGCATCGCCGTGATGCTCCTGGGTTTGACGGCCAGTGGGCAGTGGGACGCCCACGTCCTGCGGGAACGTGGGGTTGTCGTCGAAGGAAGGGTGCTCGACGTGCCGGGGCAAGTGAAGGTCACCTGGCCGGGCATCGCGCCTGAAGCGAAGTTCCTCGATGGCGGCAAGAGGGCCGCGGACGTGTACCCCGTCGGATCTGTCGTTGACGTGCTGACGGACCCTCAGAAGCCCGGGAGGGCACGCCTGGTCGCCTTCACGCCGGGCAATCGCGAAACCGCCGGACAGATTGCACTTGCTCTTGGTGGTCTGTTCCTGGCCGTCGCCTATGCGAAGTGGTCGCGATGGCTTGCAGTCGCTCGCCGGAGCGCACCGCCAGACCCGAGTGGGCGGCACGCTCGCGCTGACTAGCTGCCACGACCGCGACGACTGGCGCCCCCCAACTCGGCGCATCAGTTCCGCCGGCGGGACTTGGGGGCCGGGAGCGCCTTTCGACAGCTTTCGCACGGGCGCTCGAGCTCGAACTTTGTGCGGACCTCGCGTGTTACACACCCTCTGGCACACCTACACCTAGGAGCACTCGCCGCTGGGGCCGCTCCGAGGAGGTGTCGCCGTGGGGGTGTCGATTCAGCTGCCGGTCCGAGGACTGGTGCGCGCCCCCAACGACGCCCGTCACCCCTTCGGGCCCGACGAATCCGGGTTGGGCGTCGCGTCTTCTCGGTGTTCGTCGACACCTGCTCGTAGCAGCACACGCAGATGGTGCTGCTGGGTGGGGGTGGTGTCGATGCGCGACGTCGCGTGTTGTGTGCGCAATCGCGCACCTCTCCCCAGAAGGACGTGCCGTGAGTGCCGTCGGGTGGGGGTCTCGACGTGGTGATGTCGATGCACAAGCTGACGGTCGGCGACGGGTACGCGTACCTGACCCGGCACGTCGCTGCCGGTGACGCCGGCCTGTCCGCTGGCGACTCGCTGACCGCGTACTACGAGCAGACCGGCAACCCCGCCGGCCGGTGGCTCGGGACCGGGCTGCGCGGGCTCGGCGACGGACGTCTGCCGGTCGGGAGCGTCGTGTCCGAGGCGGCGATGACGCGGCTGTTCCGCGATGGCTGCGATCCGGTCAGCGGCGCGTCCCTCGGAACGCCGTATCGCAAGGCTCCCTCGGGCGAGGGTCGGCATGCGGTGGCGGGCTTCGACCTGACGTTCACGGCTCCGAAGTCGGTGTCCGTGGTGTGGGGTCTGGCCGACGACGCGACCCGCGCGAAGCTGTACGAAGCCCACCGCGCGGCGTTGGCGACCGCGTTGCAGTTCCTCGAGCACTCTGTGATCCGGACGCGGGTCGGTGCGGCCGGGTGCCGGCAGGTCCGCACCCGCGGGATGGTCGCTGCCGGGTTCGATCACTGGGACTCCCGGGCCGGCGACCCGAACCTGCACACCCACGTCGTCGTCGCGAACAAGGTCCAGGGTCTCGACGAGGTGTGGCGGTCCGTTGACGGTCGCACGCTCCACGCCGCGACGGTGACGGTCTCCGAGCTGTACGACGTGCTGCTTGCCGACGAGGTCACCCGTCGACTCGGCACCACGTGGTCGCTGCGGGACCGGGGTGAGAGGCGCAACCAAGCCTTCGAGCTCGACGGCGTCGGCGAGGACCTGCTCACGGAGTTCTCGACGCGCTCGGAGCAGATCCACTGCGCCGAACAGCGCTGGGCGGACGAGTTCACGCAACGGCAAGGGCGGGCACCCTCACGCACGGAGACCACCCGGGCGCGGCAGTACCTCACCCGCGAGACCCGCCCTCCCAAGGTCGTGCACGCCCTGCGGGACCTGCTGGCGGACTGGGCCAACCGTGCCCGCACACTGACCGGGCGGGAGCCGGTCGACCTGGCCTCCCGCGCCCTGACCGGCACCTACGGCCGCCCCTTGCACGCCGACGACGTCGGGCCCGAGGTCCGGGCAGCCATTGCCGCGCAGGTCGTCGAGGATGTCTCGACGCGGCGGTCGGTCTGGTCGACGTGGAACCTCGGCGCGGCGGCGGTGCGCTCATCGATGGTGCTGCGCATGGCCACCCCGCAGGACCGGCTCGCCCTCACCAACGGCCTCGTGGCGCTGGCCAGCGCCGGCTGTGTCCGCCTCGACGACGAGCCCGACCCCGAGCGGCGTCGCGTCGGGGAGGAGACCTACACCTCGCTCGAGCTGTTGGAGGCCGAACGCACGGTCGTGGACGCCGCCGAGACCACCATGGGGATCGGGGTGTCCGTGGTCGCCGGGCGGGTGGCGGACCGGCAAATGGCCCACCTCGCCGACGACCAGCGCGCTGCAGCCAAGGCCGTCGTCCTGTCTGCGCGCCGCCTGGACGTGATCGTCGGACCGGCCGGGTCAGGCAAAACCACCACCCTGAGCGCGCTTGCCGACACGTGGCGCCAGACCCGCGGCAACGTCGTCGGTCTCGCACCTTCGGCCAACGCGGCCGCGACCCTGTCCGCGGCGTTGGGGGTGCGGTGTGAGACCGCCGCGAAGTGGGTCTTCGAGTCCAGCGGTAACGGAGCGATGACGCGCGCGTTGCGCTACGAGGACGAGATGACTGTTCTGGACGCCCCCGGAGGCAGCTATTGGGACAAGCAGGCCGCCAACCAGCGCCGCCATGCCCTGGCCCTCGAGCAGGACCGGTGGGTGTTCCGACGTGGGGATCTGGTCATCGTCGACGAAGCGTCCATGGCCGACACCCGCACCCTGGCCGAACTCGTCCGTCAGGCATCCCCCGCGGAGGCGAAGGTGCTGCTCGTCGGGGACCACCTGCAACGCGGCGCCGTCGACGCCGGCGGCATGTTCGGGATGCTCGCTCGTCGCGGCCCCACCGCGGAACTGCGGTCCTTGTGGCGGTTCAGTGAGCCGTGGGAGGCGCGCGCGACCCTCGAAACTGCGGCACCGCCAACCCGCCGCCCTGGACGCCTACATCCGCTACGAACGGGTCAGCCACGGGCCACACGACGACATGCTCGACGACGCCATCGACGCGGCCACCACCGCGACCGCCGAAGGCCGGGTCGCGCTGCTCGCGGCGGCGGACCGGCGCACCGTCAACGAGCTGAACGCCCGCACCCGCGCCGAACGCATCCGCACCGGCCAGATCCACCCTGACGGCATCACCCTTGCCGACGGGCTCACGGGCGGCGTCGGGGACGTCGTCACGACCCGCCGCAACAACCGGCGCCTGCACACGGCCGACGGCTTCGTCCGCAACGGCGACCTCTGGCAGATCACAGCGACCCTGCCCGATGGCGGCCTACGCGTGCGCCCGATCCACGACCCCGATGGCCCGACGCTGCGCCTCCCCGCCGACTACGTGACCGAGTCCGTCGAGCTCGGGTACGCCACGACCACTGCCCGCAGCCAGGGCATGACCGTCGACGAGACCCACACGGTCATCACCGCCGGCATGGGCCGTGAAGACCTCTACGTCGCCCTGACCCGGGGCCGGCACCTGAACCGGATGTACGTCGCCACCGACCGCCCCGACCCCGACTGCCTACCCTCCGGCGACACCGAGAACCCGCGCCGGATCCTCGAGCAGATCCTAGCCACCAGCCACGCCGAGACCTCCGCCACCGAGACCTGGGCCGCCCACCACCCCGAGACCCCGGAACCGCCGCTCCCGGCCCGTCGTCCACAGCCCCCAGCCATCCCGCCGCTTCGTCCACAGATGACGCGGACCCCCTTGACCCCACCGCCCAGCCGAGTCCCCGATGGACCTGTGCTGGAGCGGTGGTGACCGATCCCAACCCATTGAAGGAGAACGACCATGACCACGACGTCGCAGTCCGAGATGAACACTCCGGCCGTCACGCCTCGTCGGCAGTACTACCGCGTCAAGGACGCCGCGGCCGTCCTCGGCGTGCCCGTGCGGACGCTGTACCACCTGGCCGAGACCGAGCAGATCCCGTGCCGACGGCTCGGGTCCGTCATCCTCATTCCGGCGACGTGGGTGGATCGGGAGCCCGCGCAGCCGCGCCGACGCTGATGTCCGTCACGCGGCGGGCGTTGCCCTCGGGCAAGGTGACCTGGCGCGCGAAGGTGTTCTTCGAGCACCGGGTCATCGCCGAGAAGTCGTTCCCGCGCAAGACCGACGCTCGCCGCTGGGAGGCCGACCAGCTGGTCAAGCTCCAGAGCGGCTCCTGGATCGACCCGACCCGCGGCCGCATCGCCTTCGGGACGTTGGCCGAGGAGTGGCAGGGCTCGCGGCAGCACCTCGCCGTGCGCAGCCAGGAGACGACGCAGTTCCTGCTTCGACTCCTACATCCTGCCCGGCATCGGCCGCCTGCCGATCGGAGTCATCTCCGCGACGGACGTCGAGCGCGTGCTCACGGCGATGACAAGTCGCGGCCTCGCGACCGCCACCCGTCGGCGCGCGCTCTCCGTGATCCGGCTGGTCCTCGACTACGCCGTGCGCGACCGACGGCTCACCGTCAACGTCGCACGCGCGATCCCGCTCCCGAAGGGCTCGACCAAGCGCGAGCCGCACTGGCTCCGGGCGGACCAGCTCGGCCGGCTCGCCGATGCCGTGCCGCCGCTCTGCCGGCCGGTCGTGCTGTTCCTCGGCCTGGCCGGCCTTCGGTTCTCCGAGATGTGCGCGCTGCGCGTCGACGACGTGGTCCAGACGCCCTACGGCCTCGGCGTCCGGGTGCACCGCGCCGCCCCGCAGTCGAAGCGGAGCAGCGCTGCCATCTTCGGCCCGACGAAGACGCACCAGACCCGCACCGTGCCGGTCCCGCCGACACTCGAGTCGTACGTCCGAACCCGGATCGAGGCCGTCCCGTCGGGCTCGTACCTGTTCCCCAGCCCCACCGGCGCGATCTGGACCAACACCAACTTCCGCGTCCGCTCACGCTGGACCGAGACGACGCAGGCGGTGGGCCTGGCCGGCACGACGATCCACGACCTCCGCCACACCGCCGCCTCGCTGCTCATCGCGGCGGGCGCCGACGTGAAGGCAGTCCAGATGATCCTCGGGCACGCCACCGCGACGATGACGATGGACCTCTACGGCCACCTGTTCTCGGAGGCACCGTGGGTTGCGATGGAACGCATGCCGATGTTCCCCGAGCCAGAGGCCAGCCCGCCAACGACCTAGTCTGCAAGTCCGGTATTGCGCCATCGTCCGAGTGGTCGCCTGTTCGAACTCCACGTCGATTTCACGGACCGTCCGCGGTCTCGACTAAGCGCCAGGCTCAGCCTGCAGACGCGGTGGCACCTGGGTGAACTGTGACGAACGACGCCAACTGGTCGAGCGCCAGAGGTGGCGTTCCAGATGGAACGCGCGTACGTTTCAACACGTTGTAGAGGACGTACAAGGTGTACACGATAGCAAATCGTCGCCGTCAAGATCAGCTGGAGTTGTTGTGTCTGTGCTCGAACTGCCCGCCACCGAAGCGCGCACCCGGTTCAAGGACGTGCTGGATGCCGCCGAAGGAGGCCGTGCGACGTCGATCGTGCGCGACCGCGTCCACTTCGCCGTCGTCGACGGCGAGCGACTCCGGTCTGCCCTCGCGCAACTTGTCGAGGCGGACGCGCGCCTCGTCGCAGAGGCGGGCGGCTGGTCCGCATTCCTGGTAGGTCGGCCGATCTCCGCGTCCGGGAACACGATCGAGGAGGCACTCGACGACCTACTCCTCGCCGTGCGCGAGTACGCCGAAGACTTCAACGACCACCTCTCGACCGTCCCCAACCACGCGGCCAACTGGCAGTTCGTTCAACTCGTCGCACTGTCCGACGATGATGCCCTCCGTGAGTGGCTCCTAGCAGACGCGTCCCGCCAGATCGACGTTCCGGTTCGGTGAGCGCCGGCCGGCGAATCGGCACAAGGGACGACCACGAGCGGTTCTGCGAGGTCGAAGGCTGGGAGTCGGTGCGTACCGCCCGCGGCAAGGTCACCGGCCATCACGCAACCTACGAGCTTGCACTGCCCGACGGTCGGGTCCTGCGCACTCGGATCTCACGACCCGTCGACGCGACGGTCTACGGCGTGAGCCTCTGGGATCACATCCTCAAAGACCAGCTGGATGTCACCGAGGACGAGTTCTGGATGTGCGCGAAGGACAGACAGCGCCCCGCTCGTTCCCCCGCATCGGTGGCTCCGGAGAACGCCCTGCCTATCGGTCTCGTGCTCGCCCTCAAGCGGGAGCTCGGAATGAGCGAGGACGAGCTCAAGAAGATCACGAAAGAAGACGCAGTGGCCCGACTGAACGAACACTGGGCGAAGGGCTGACACCGGTCGCTGTGCCGGCAACGCTGGCCGATCGGTGACGACCACCGCCTGGTGCGCCCTCACAGTCGCTCGTTCAGTCCGATCTCGTCTCGACCGAACCGACCGGCAAGGCGTCCTCACCGAGTTCTGCTCGCATGACCGTCATGAAGACCTGGATCGCATCACCCGCTCGAGCAAGATGATCGCCGAAGACCTTGTCCTGCTCTTCTGATGGTTTCCACGGCATGACGCCCATGAGTGCGCGCTGCCTGCTAGTCATGACCGTCGCCGCCTGCAGGTACTGCGAGGCGCTGGTGACGACGTCCTTCGCCGCCGACACCGCTCGCGGCGAGCCGCAGGCCAGGACTCCGGCCTGAGCGTTCAGCAGTGGCGTCAACTCGTCCGCCAGACGCCAAGCGAGGTCAAACGGATTGACCGCCTTGCGCAGGCGAATCAGGACTGAGATCGAGTCGTCCAAGCCGGACTGCACCTTGAGCACGCTTCGGAGGACTTGACCAAGAGTCAGGGTCCCGTGCGCGGCCTGGATGAGCCCGATGTACGCGGTACGGCGACGTTGTACGGACGCAGCTCGAGCGGCAGCGCGCTGTCGCTGAGCCTCCAGCAATAGGGCACCAAGTGTGGTAAGCAAGGCCGCCCCGAGCGCTGCGACGACCGGCACCCACAACGACATGCGATATCTCCGTTTCGGGTCCGTGTGACGCGCCGCAACCGTAGCTACGTCTTGTCACTCGAAGCGGGAGGCTCGGCGAAGCCTCACGGCGTCTAGCTCTGGCTACGGGAGGCGTAGGGCGGCATGAGTTGCTGACCACATGCTGACCACGAACCGGACATTGCGGTCACACCGACGGCATCGGTCGCACGCGACATCGCGCTGACCTGCAACAACACACTGTGCGCCTGGGCAGATTCGAACTGCCGACACCCGCTTTAGGAGAGCGGTGCTCTATCCCCTGAGCTACAGGCGCGAGGGACTGGGCTACAACGAGGGCAACAACTCCGCAGATTGTCCGAGGTGCTGCTCGCGCTGGTTGGGGAACCCAGTCTTGGCTGGTCGCAGCCCTCAACGAGAGGCCCGGCGACCGGTGGCAAGGCTACAGGAATGGGTTCGGCCGCCCGAGCGTGTGCCCGGGCGGCCGATCGACGGTGGTGCGGTTCAGTTGCATTCCCGTGGGTCGGAGGGGCTCGCGTCGAGTTGGCGCTGTCCAGGGCTAGAACCCGCTCTGTGCGAGCGGCCGACGGGCGCGACTGCACGGCTGCCTCTCGCCCGAGCGGGAGCCCTGCACAACTAGCCAGCGAGCAGACCCAGTTCGATCATGCTCGTGACCGTGTCGCGGATCGTCTCGCGCGCCGGGCGCGGCGACCAGCCCAGCTCCGACTTGGCCCGATCGTTGTGGATGGTGATCGGGGGGACCACGTCGCAAGGCACCTCCTCGGTCGGTGCCCGGGCTGCCAGCTCCGGGAACTCCTCGCGGAGGATCGTCGCCAGCTCGAGCCAGGACGTCGTCGGGTCGTCACTGAGCAGCAGGTAGCGCTTCCCCGCGGCCGCGGGCGTCGCCATCGCGAGCAGGTGTGCCTGTGCGTCGCTCTCGGGACCGGGAACCCCGAAGGCCGGCCGCGTTGGACGCGACCGGCCTTGAGAGGCTTCTCTTAAAGAACGGAGTGGGACGTGCTCTTGTCGTCCCGAGCATTGCGGCGAGCGACGACGATCAGGGAGCCACCGATCGCTACCGCGACCAGCCCGAGAGCTGCCAGCGCCGCCGCGTCCGAGCCGGTCGCGGCCAAGACCTCGCCGCTCTCCGGAGCGGTGGGGTCCTCTGCGGCCAGGACCTCCGTGATCACGACGCCCTCCGAACCAGGCGTCACGTTGGGAGTCGCCGGGTCAACCGGAGTCGCCGGGTCCGTCGGAGTCGCCGGGTCAACCGGGGTCGCCGGGTCCGTCGGGTCAACCGGAGTCGTCGGGTCCGTCGGGTCCGTCGGGACCGTCGGGTCCGTCGGAGTCGTCGGGTCGGTCGGGTCAACCGGAGTCGTCGGGTCCGTCGGAGTCGTCGGGTCCGTCGGGTCAACCGGAGTCGTCGGGTCCGTCGGGATCACCGGGTCCGTCGGGGTCGTCGGGTCGGTGGTGCAGACCGGCGGCTGGCCGCCCTCACCGAAGTGCTCGTTGAACAGCGACACCTGCACCCAGGTGATGCAGTACCCGCCGGGGAACGAGGCAGCGAACGCCGGGTGGTCGGACCAGGTGTAGACGGACTGCCCGATGTACCGCTTCTGCGGCCACAGGCCGTTGTCCGGTACGGCGTTGTGGACGTTGAACGTCACGGCACCGGAGCCGTCCAGCTGGGTCACGCGGTAGTTGATGTGCCCGTTGGCCTCGAACGTCACGCCGGCGGGCAGGGTCAGGGTCTGCGCGGTGACGGTGTAGGGCGTCGGGGCGTCCGAGCCGGCCGCGTTCGCGGCGGTCGGGACGAGGATCAGGGCGGCGGCGAGCGCGGCAGCGCCCAGGAGACGGAAACGCACGGGAGATCACGCCTTTCGGGCGTAGTCGGGTGGCGCGTCGGCGGTCGGCGCGACGCGTGGTGCAAAGAGGGGGAAGGGGGGCGACGAAGCGGCTGTCAGCCGCGTCGAGTCAGCCCGATGCGGCGGGCGTAGCGCGATGCCCGGTGTTCAGTAGTCATGTGGTTTCGCCTCCTCCGTATCGTTGTTAGGTCAAGGATACGTCAAAACTGGACGTCTGTTCAGTTCTGTGACGGACCACACGTACACAGAGCACGAGACGGTGTCGAGATCCTCGGATCGGCTCCGACCACCTCATGAAGCACGACGCACCGGCACAGGGCCACGCGTCGCTGACGACGGAGGCACCGAGATGAGCATCAGCCCGTTCCTGTGGTTCGACGACCAGGCCGAGCAGGCCGCCCAGCGGTACGTCGAGATCTTTCCCAACTCGCGGATCACGACCGTGGCCCGCTACCCCGAGGGGGCTCCGCAGCCCGCCGGCACGGCACTCACGGTGGACTTCGTGATCGACGGCCTCGAGCTGCAGGCGCTCAACGGTGGCCCGCAGTACCCGCACACCGAGGCGTTCTCGCTGCTCGTGAACGTGCGGGACCAGGCGGAGTGCGACCGCATCTGGGAGGCGCTGGTCGCGGACGGCGGCGAGCCCGGCTCATGCGGGTGGCTCAAGGACCGCTGGGGCCTGTCGTGGCAGGTGATCCCGGACGCGCTGCCGGCCCTGCTGAACGACCCCGACCCCGCCCGCGCCGGCCGGGCCATGAACGCGATGTTCACCATGAGCAAGATCGACGTCGCGGCCCTCCAGGAGGCGGCCGACGGCGTCGCGCGCTGAGATCAGCGCAGGACGACCGACAGACCCTCGCGCGAGTGGACGCCGGTCTTGGCGAACACCCGCGCCAGGTGGCTGTCGACGGTCCGCACCGACAGGGTCAGGCGCACGGCGATGGCGCGCGAGGTCATCCCGCCGGCGGCCATCGCGGCGATCTCCTGCTCGCGGCGGGTGAGCGCGACGGGCGCCTCCAGCGGCGGCAGCCACAGGCCGCAGCGGTTCAGGGCGCGCTCGGCGATGCGGATCAGGTCGGGGTCGCCGACGGCCAGCGCGGAGACGTGAGCGACGAGGGCCTCGCCGCGGGGACCGTCCACGGTCACGGCGAGCTCGCCGACGCGGTCCAGGACGGCGGGGTCCACCAGTCGGCCACGACCGTGCCGGTCGACGCACCGGTGCAGGGCCTCGAGCTCGACACGGTCGAGACCCGACGCGGCCGCCCACGACGCCAGGGACGCGGCCTCGGCGGCACCGCGCGGGTCCCGCATCCAGAGGAGCGCGTCGACGCGCAGCAGCCGGACCTCGGGCTCGAGACCACCGAACGTGCGCACGGGTGAGGCCTCGAGCGACGACAGCAGCACGCGGGCTGCGGAGCCGTCCCCGGACGCGGCCGCGGCGACTGCCTCGGCGGCCTGCGTGAAGACGGCCACCCCGCCGAGGTCGGAGAGCCCGAGCCGGTCGGACACGGCGTGCAGGTCGCTGCGGGCCGACGACCAGGAGCCGTGGGCGATGCCGAGCAGTCCGCGGGTCACGTGCGTGGCCGCCCAGTCGAGGGCGGGGTCGGAGCGCTTGATCAGGGCGAAGGCCTCGGCGGCGGCGAGGTCGCCTGACCAGAGCATGGACAGGAAGCTCGCGACGGCCACCTCGCCGACGGCCCACCGGTAGCTGTCGCGGTGCGCGACGGCCAGCTGCGTGTACCGGGACGCGATGCGGGCGGCGTCGGCGAAGCGGCCGGACTGGGCCAGGCCGAGGATCGTCGGGCAGGCCAGGGGCAGCGCCATGCCGCCGACGGACGGGGACAGCAGCACCGCGAGCGCGGCGTCGAGGTCGGCACGGCCGGCGTAGCCGAGGCGGGTCAGACGGGCCACGTCGAGCTCGCGTCGGCCGATCAGCGCGAGCCCGGGCGGCAGCCCGTCCAGCCACCACTCGGTCGGTCCGAACGCGATGAGCGCCTGGAGCAGGTCACCGTCCTGGTAGTGCGCGATCCCGGCCTGCATCGCGGTCGCGGCGACCATGAGCCGCACCGCGCGCGAGTCCGGGACCTCCAGGACGCGCACGCTGTCGACCGCCTCTGCCAGGTCCCGGGACGCCTGCGCCACGTCGTCCAGGTGCCACCAGGCGTCGGCCCGCTGCACCAGCAGCTCGATCCGGTGCACGTCGTCGATGAGGCCACGACGCAGGGCCGCGGTGACGATCCGCACGGCGGTGTCCGGCTGCTGCATCTCGAACGCGGCGTCGATGGCGGCGCGCAGTCGCGGGGCGTCGACGGGCATGTCGCAGTCGAGGGAGAGCGACACCGAGCGCACGAGCGCGGGTCCGCTGCGCTGACCGTCGTGCGTCAGCTCGGCGACGGCGAGCAGCACCTCGCGCCGCTGGGCGCGCGGGATGCCGGAACGGACCGCCTCGGCGTACAGCGCGTGGGCGAGGTCGACGAGCACGTCGCCCGAGCCTGCGACCGAGATGCGGGGGGTCAGGGTCACCAGGCCCACGCGGGTGAGCTCGTCGATGGCGTGCCGCGGCACCAGGTCGAGCAGCGCGCTCAACGGGATCGGGCAGGCCAGCGAGCCGACCTCGAGCGCGGAACGGGCGTCCGACGACAGCAGCGTCATGTCGTGCGCGACGAGATCCAGCAGCCGTCGCCCAGGCGTCGCCCGACCCGTCCACACCCACACCCCGTCGATCTGCCGCAGGGCGCCGCCGAGCCGGTCGGCGCGGACCACCTCCGACAGGTGGAAGGCGTTGCCGCCGGTCTCCGCCCAGACGCGGCGCACGGTGTCGATGGACACCTGCCCCCCGAGCTCCGCGACCAGCCAGCGCTCGACCTCGGCCAGCGTGAACGCCGGGACGTCGACGCGTTCGACCACGTCGTCCTTCCACAGCTCCAGCCACGGCGAGCCCGCGACGGCGGACGCACGAGCGGTCGCGACGAGCTGGACCTCGCCCTGCTGCACCATCCAGCCCAGGGCCTGCGCGCTGGCGGTGTCGAGCAGGTGGGCATCCTCCACCCGCAGCACGAGCGGTCCCCCGCGGGCGCGACCGCGCAGTGAGGCGGCGACGGCGTCGACGGTCCGCGCGACGCTGCCGAGCGAGACGAGCGCGTCGTCGCCGAGCAGCGGCTCGAGGGCGCCGAGCGGGATGCCGCCGCGGGCGGAGGCGCCGGAGATCGTCACGACGTGCGGGACGGCGTCGTCCTCGACGAACCGCAGGGTGGACAGTGCGGCCGTCACGAGGTGCGTCTTGCCCACCCCGGCGTCGCCGACGACGAGCACGGAACGTCCGACGGAGAGCTCGCCGCGGACCTGGTCCACGACGGGACGGGCGAGCATGGTGCGACGACGGCCGTGATGCGGCTGGACGACCGTCGGGAGCTTGGGGAGCGAGTACTCGTGACCGGCGGACAGTGCCGTCGCCGTCGTCGACGCGTGCTCGTCGCCTGCCACCATCGGTACCCACCTCGTGCACGACACAGCGTCGGACTCGTGTCTTCCGCCTGTGTGTCGGCACGTTACGGCTCGAACTTGAGCCCTTGTGCCGATTCGCACCTTATGGCCCCGGCGGGGGGTTTGAAAACCTCGGTAGCGATTACCGATGCCGGGTACTCAGGCGCGTCCATAGCGTGACCACGACACACCCGCGTCGCAGCGTCCCCGCGCAGGTCATGCCCGGGCGGGAGCGATCCAAGCTAAGGATGGCCAGTGCCCACATACACCGCGCCCGGCGTCTACGTCGAAGAGATCCCCTCGTCCCAGAAGGTCCTCGCTTCGGCGCCGACCGCTGTGGCCGCATTCGTGGGGTTCACCGAGCGAGCGCCCCAGGACGACCCCAACGACCCGCAGGGCCTCTCGCCCCGCCTGGTCACCAGCTGGAACCAGTACGAGGCCCTCTACGGAGGCTTCGTCGAGGGAGCAATTCTTCCCCTCTCCGTGTACGGCTACTTCCTCAACGGTGGCAGCCTCGCGTACATCGTCCGCATCCCGAACGCCGAGCCGTCCGGTGAGCCCGCTCGCCTGGCCCTGCCGGCTGCGGACCGCTCGCTCGGCCTGCCGATCGCGGTCGAGTCCGTCGAGCCCGACGCCAACCTGACCGTCGTCGTCGAGGCCACCGAGGTCGCCGACGACCACGAGGGGCCCGCGCCGTTCAGCATCACGATCGTCGACGGCGGCGAGGCCGTCGAGAGCTACGACGACCTCACGCTCGGTGGCCCGCGCGACGCTGCGACGGTCATCAACAAGACGTCGACGCGCGTCAAGGTCGAGGTCAAGCTGGCCGCCGACGTGGACCTGACCAGCCAGCTCGAGCTGCTCAAGCCCGGCGCGTACGCGCTGGAGCACGCCGCCGCCAAGCCGGTCCCGGTCAACGGCCGCAAGTTCGCCGGCTCGGAGTCTGCCCGTACCGGCATCGCAGGGCTGGCCATCGCCGACGACGTCACGATCGTCCTGGTCCCCGACCTGGTCACAGCCGCGACCAAGGCGGACGGGTCGCTCGACCTGGGTCTCTGGAAGGCCGTGCAGACGAGCCTCATCGCGCACTGCGAGCTGCACGCCAACCGCGTCGCAATCCTCGACTCGCCCCCCGGGCTCTCCCCGCAGGCCGTCAAGGAGTGGCGCACCGACACCGCGCAGTTCGACTCGGCGTTCGCGACGCTCTACTACCCCTGGATCAAGGTGGAGAACCCCACGGGCTCCAACGGCAACTCCGAGATCCTCATCCCGCCGTCGGGCCACGTGGCCGGGCTGTGGGCCCGGACAGACGAGTCGCGCGGAGTGTGGAAGGCCCCGGCCAACGACACCCTTCGCGGCGTCCTGGACGTCGAGCGGAACATCACGCAGGCCGAGCAGGGTGTCATCAACCCGCTGGGCATCAACGCGATCCGCCCGTTCGGCCAGCGCGGCATCCGGGTCTGGGGTGCGCGCACGCTCGCCTCGGACACCGACTGGACGTACATCAACGTCCGCCGCCTGTTCAACATGATCGAGTCGACGATCCTCGAGGGCACCCAGTGGGCCGTTTTCGAGCCCAACGACGTGACCCTGTGGGAAGGCGTCAAGCGCACGCTCAACGCGTATCTGCGGGGACTGTGGTCGGCCGGTGCGCTGTTCGGCGCGAGCCCGCAGGAGGCGTTCTTCGTCAACTGTGACGCGACGACCAACCCGCCGGAGTCGATCGACGCGGGCAAGCTCGTCGTCGAGGTGGGCATCGCGCCCGTCAAGCCGGCCGAGTTCGTCATCTTCCGCATCAGCCAGAACAAGCAGACCGCGTCCTGACGCACCCCGAACTCGCCCCTGACAGGAGCAGCTAGATGCCCAATGATCTGATCAACACAGACCCGCTCGTCTCGCAGAACTTCTTCCTCGAGATCGACGGCTCCGTCGTCTCCATCCTGAGCTCGGTCTCGGGGCTGGACATCGAGATGGAGGTCGTGACCACGGAGCAGGCCGGAGCCAACGGCAAGGTCCAGGTGGTCAAGACTCTCGGCAAGGCCAACAAGGCACCCGACATCTCCTTGACCCGCATGGCGCCGCCCGACATGTCGCAGGACAAGCTGTGGGGCTGGTTCAACGACATCCGGGACAAGGGCATGAAGGTCAGCGACCGGACGGGCAGCCGCAAGAACGGCTCGATCGTCATGTACGACTCGAGCAACGCCGAGGTCGCCCGCTTCAACTTCACCAACGGCTGGCCGAGCAAGATCGCGACCGACCAGCTGTCGGTGGAGTCCAACGACCCCGTCAAGGAGACCATCACGCTCATCGTCGAGTCTCTCGCGCGGGTGAAGTGAGCCTCAAGACCCGCTACGAGTTCACGCTCCCTCGGGGGTACGTGGACCGCAACGGCGGACTCCACCGAGACGGCGTCATGCGGCTGGCAACGGCGCGCGACGAGCTCGAGCCCCTGCGCGACCCCACGATCAGCGGCCCGGACGACCCGCGGCTCACGATCGTGGTGCTCGCGCGGGTGGTGGAGACGCTGGGGTCGCTCGACATGGTCACCGCGAACGAGATCGAAGGTCTCTTCGCGGCCGACCTGGCGTTCCTGCAGGACTTCTACGGCGTGATCAACTTCGGGTCGCAGGAGGAGTTCGACGAGTTCATCGCTGCACAGCAGCAGGCCGGACCTCTGCCCGGGTCGGCGCCGGAGCCAGTCGCTCCGGCGCCGGCTCCGGCGTCGGCTCCGGCCCCGGAGACCGCTCCTTCAGACGGGCCTGGTCCGACGTATCGGGCCGGCCGCGCGTCGATCGAGGAGATCCGGACCGAGGCTCGGTAGCTCATGCTGCGCTACCCCTCCGAGGCGCTCTGGCAGGAGATCGCGTTCCTCGCGTACCACCTGCACTGGCCCCTCAACGAGCTGCTCGACCTCGAGCACCTCGACCGCGTCCGGATGGTCCGCGCCGTGTCGGCCATGAACGCGCGAGCGTGGGAGGCGGTGAGAGAGAGTGCCTGAGACGCCCCTCGGAGGTGACCTACCCGTCACCTCCAACTTCGTGTTCGAGGTCGACGGCGTCGAGATCGGCCACTTCCAGGAGGTCAGCGGCCTCCAGCTCACCGTGAGCACCCACGAGTACATCGAGGGCGGTCAGAACCAGTACGTCCAGCAGTTCCCGGGCGTCATCCGCTGGCCGCACCTCGTCTTCAAGCGCGGCCTGGTCGACTCGGACGCGCTGTTCACCTGGGTGGGCAAGTCGTCCGGCGAGGGGTTCGCGGGCAACCAGAACAAGGTCACGCGTGCCACGGGTGCCGTCACCGTCATCAGCAGCAGCGGGACGCGGCTCCGCGCATGGGAGTTCGAAGGCGTGTTCGCCGTGGCCTGGAGCGGCCCGACCCTCAGCACCGCGTCCTCCTCGGCGCTCACCGAGACCCTCGAGGTCGCGCACAACGGCTTCCGGGCGAAGACGCTGTGACCGAGCCGTCCGCGTCGGTCGCTGCGTCGGCCGGCGACGATCCCCGCACCCGGCTCGGCCGCGCGATCGGTGTGCGCCTGCGCCGCCCCGGACCCGCACTCGGCCACCCCAGGCCGGCCCCGATCGGGTCGCTGGCCTCGTCGTCGGTGCGCTTCTCGACGGGGTACGGGCGCTCCGTCGCCGTCCGCCGCGCCCTCGCCGGTCCGGCCTCCACGATCTCCGTCGCCTCACGCTCCGACTCCATCCAGCCGCCCCGCTGGTGGTCCGACGTCTCGGCCGTGCGCTCCGCGGCACCGGACGTCGAGCCGCGACCCCGGGGTCTGCCGCGCATGCTCGACCGCGTGCCGTCCGAGTCCAGCTACCGGCCCGGCGGCACGCCCTCACGCCTGAAGCCGCAGACCATCAATGTCCGGCCGTCGGAGGACGTGCGTGCCGCCGGCCGCATGCCCGACTCTCGTGTGGTGCGCACTGTGCACCGCACGACCCGCGCGGCGGACCCACCGGCACGACCGGGGAACGACGGGGGGTCCGGACGAGCGTCGTCCACCGGTGACCGGACTCCCTCTGCCTCGGCGCTCCCCGCGGGTCCCGTTTCTCCCGGTTCCGCGTCTGCGAACGCGCCCGCGCCGTCCGGCCGGCTGCTGCGGCGTCGCGCCCTGGCGACCGCCACCGCGGATGCCCGCCGCGCCGCAGCCGCGCCCGCGTCGGCCCGGGCCGCGACGCCCCGTCCTTCGGCTCCGGCCTCACGGCCCGCTCCGGCTTCGGCTGCGGCCCACGTTCCTGTTCCGACGACGTCAGCGCCCTCGCCCGCGGCGGTGTCCTCCGCGATCCCGATCCGTCGCTCGCCGTTGCCGTCGCCTCCGTCCTCCGCCCCGGCAATCTCGTCACACGCCGCTGCGTCGTCGACCCCCGCGTCGTCGACCCTTGCGTCGTCCCCCACCGCGGCGTCGCCCTCTGCCGCGGCGGCGACGTCTGCACGGCCGGCCGGCCCGACCGGTCCGACTCCGAGCACTGCGGGTGTGCCGTCGGTCGGCTCGAGCCCGGCACCCGCCACACACGCGACGTCCCCCGCGACCGGCCCGTCGCCGTCGGGCGCCGCCGGTCCGACCGGTCCCGCGGATGCGGCGACGGCCGCGTCCGTCGTGCGCCGGTCGACCACGGAAGGGCCGTCCAGCACCTCGGCCGGGGTCACCCACACCGACCGAGCCACTGCCACAGCCGCCGGCGCCGGCGCGGTTGCCTCCGGTTCCGCCGGGGCCGACTCCACGCCGGGCTCTGCGGTCACGGGCGCCGGTCCGGGTGAGCTCTCGGATGGAGGCCGGTCATCGGGGTCCGTCGCCGGCACGTCACCGTCCCCGGCCGCGACCCGCCTGCACTTCGGGGGCGCGTCCCTCGGCGGGAGCGGCGACGAGCCCATGCCCGCGCCCGCGCACCGACCGTTGGCCAGCGCGGTCCGTCGCACGCTCGCACGGCCGCTGTTCCGGCCGAACAGCACCCTGTCGGACCCGACCCTGCGCGTCCGTCGCTCGGTGGCGCCGACGTCCGCCGCGGTGGCCGCCGTGGCGGCCGACTCGGCAGCCGCAGCCGCGTCGGCCGCTGCCGCCGCAACACGGTCCGCATTGACGGGCTCGGCCTCGCGACCGGCAGCCGCATCGTCGTCGGCCGCGACGGGATCCTCGTCTGCCCAGGCGGCACCCATGTCTGCGCCGACTGCGTCGTCGGGCACCGCTCGCGTCGCTCCGGCCAACCCGACCGGTCCGAACAACACGGTGCTGTCGAGCACCCCGATCGGCCGCCACGTGTCCGGGTCGTCGGCGGGCAGCGCCTCGAGCCCCACCGGCTCGTCGGGCGCCGGATCGTCGTCAGCTCCCTCGTCGACGACCACGTCGTCCTCGACAGGCTCGTCAACCGCAGGCTCGTCGAGCGCCGGACCGACCGGGGCGCCGTCTGGAAGGAGCTCGTCGAGCAGCAGCTCCTCCCCCGCCGGATCCGTCTCGTCGCCGGCCGGCTCGTCCTCGTCGCTCGGCGCCACGACCAGCGGGTCGAGTGCGACCAGTGGGTCGGGCGCGTCGGCGACGCCTGTGCGTCGATCGTTCGCGGGCTCGCCAGGTGCCGACCCCGCAGGGGTGGCGGCATCGGAGACTGTCGCGGGCATCGACCTCACGTCGGGCAACCCGGGGCTCGCCGGATACCTGCCGGGCACCGGCCACCGGCGCAGCGGGCACGGGCACATGCGGGCGTCGTGGCCAGGGCTGGGCATCGAGCGGTCGACGGTCCGCCGCGCCACCCGCGTCCCGGGCGCTTCGTCGTCGATCGCGGTCGGCGACCATCGCGGCAGGCTCGCTCCGCCCACGGGCGCCGCGGCCGCCTACGCATCCGCCCAACGTTCAGCCGCTGCCTCGTCTTCCGACGCCCATGCCTCCTCGTCGTCCGGCGGGACGGCTGCCGCCCCGCGTGCCGAGCTGGCCGGACCCGGCTACGCGCTGCGTGCGATGTCGCCCGTGCCCATCCGGACCGCCAGCGGCGGTGCCACCTCGGCGCTGTCCGCCGCCGCGCCGGTTCGCCGCAGGGTCACGAGCTCGGGTTCGGGCGCCGCGAGCACCGCGGGCCCCAGGGATTCCCGCTCGTCGGGAACCTCGAGCACGACGCCGAACATGAGCGCGACCCTCGCCACCAGGGCGCAGGCCGGCACCAGCGCCGCCGGAGCCAGAGCGTCCGGATCCGCCGCGTCCGGAACCAGCGCGCCGGGGGTCGGCGTCTCCTGGTCGAACGGCGTCCCCACCATGAGCCGCGCGGGCGCGACGGGCGCTGGCCTCCCGACGGTCGGCCTCCCGCCGGGCGGCGCGATCCGCCGGTCGACGTCCAAGGACGTCGGAGCCACCCACGCGTCCACCGCGACCCCCCGCGCCCCCGGCACGAACGCCTGGTCCCCGGGCACGGCTTCGACGGGCTGGCCGGCGGCGATCGGCGGCCTGACCGCTCCGCCGCCTCCGCGACCGGCCAGCGGCGCCAACCCACCGCGCCTCCCGGACGCCTGGAACGTGCTGCCGCCCCGGACGGTCGTGCGCCGCTCGCCGACGACCGGCGAGCCGTCCGCGCCGAGCTCGAGGGCGGCGGACGCCCTGGCGACCCGGACCTCAGGTGGCTCACGCACGGCACCAGCGAAAGCCACAGGCACCGGCAGCGGCACACCCGCCGGCCCCATGACCTTCGGCGCACCGGCCGGTTCGCGAACCGGGCCCATGACCTTCGGCGCTCCCGCCGGCACGCCGCACATCGTGCGACGCTTCTTCGATGGGGAGGGAGGACCTGACATGAGCGCGGACCTCGACTTTGCCCAGTTCGACAACTCCGGGATCGACAGGACCGCCGGTGTCGGCGAGCCCACCCCGGGTGGGGGCGGCGGCGGCTCGTTCGGCGGCGAAGAGTTCCGCATCGCTGTCCTGAAGATCATCGAGGACCGGCTCCAGGAAGAGACCGAGCGTCGCGCATGGCGCCGCGGGTCGGAGGTGTTCTGATGTCGTCGACCACCCCCGCACCCGCCGCGCCCTCGAGCCAGAAGGCATTCCTCGAGACCGAGGACGGCACCCGGGTCTCCTGCCTGTTCAACCCGGCGCAGCTGAAGATCAGCCGGAGCAACACCTGGTCGGGCGCGCCCCTGGCGGGCCGCGGGGTTACGCGCCTGCGCTACACGGGTGCGAACTCGGGTGTGCTGCGCGTGGACCTCTTCTTCGACACGACCGACACAGGCACGGACGTCAGCACCCACACGGGCAAGATCGTCTCGCTCATGGACGTCGACCCGAGCCTGCCCGGCACCGACGAGTCCAAGCACAGCACGCGTCCGCCGTACGTGACGTTCCACTGGGGCGACCTGCACTCGTTCAAGGCGGTCATCGCGCAGCTCGAGCTCACGTACACGTACTTCTCGAGCACGGGCGTGCCGCTGCGCGCGACGATGGCGCTCGTCCTGCGCCAGTACGAGGAGTCCCAGGCGTTCGGGCGCCAGAACCCGACGTCCGGGACGCCGCGACCGCACCGGGTGCACCGCGTGCAGCCCGGCGAGACGCTCGACCGCATCTCGGCGCAGTACTACGGCGACTCGACGCGGTGGCGCACGCTCGCCGCCGCGAACTCGATCGCCGACCCGCTCGCGCTCAAGCCCGGCTCGATGCTGTCGATCCCGAAGCTCGACTCATGACCAGCCCGCTCCTCGAGTCCGACGGGGTGGTGCGGGTCGACATCACGTCCGAGGGCCAGGCGATCCCGGAGACCATCCAGATCACGCGCGTGCGCGTCCAGCGCGGTCTGCGGTCGGTCGGTCGGTGCACGATGACGTTCCTCGACGACGGATTCACGCTCGTCGCGGCCGGCACGTTCAACATCGGCAAGAAGGTGACGGTCTCGGCCGGGTACGGGGACAAGACCGACCCCGCGTTCGAGGGCAGGGTCACGTCCGTCACGAGCGAGCTGGACTCGGGCGCGGGTCTCACCCTGACCGTCGTCGTCCAGGACGGCGGCTACGAGCTGATGCGGAACACCGACGTCGAGTCGTTCACCAACGTCGCGCTCGGGGACATCGTCAGGTCGCTGCTGCAGGCGGCGGGCCTGACCGCCGGGACGATCGACCTGCCGACGACGCCCGTGAAGTACGCGCTGCGCAACGACACCGCCCTGGGCATGATCGACGAGATCGCCCGGCGAACGGGACGCGACTGGTCGATCCTCGGCGACACGTTCTCGATGTGGCCCGCGGCCACCGGCAGCTCCCCGGGGGCGCAGGCCGTCTCCATCACGATGGGCATGGACGTCATCTCGTTCGCGGCCCGTCAGGTCGGCGACGGCGCCACCTCGGTCACCGTCCGCGGCTGGGACCCCGTCGCGCAGTCCGCCGTGGTCGGCACGGCCAACACGCCGACCTCGCGGGCGGGCTTCGACGCGACGACGGGCGGCGGGACGAAGTACACCCGCGTCGACGCCCGCGCGGCGACCCGGTCGCAGACCGACGCCACGCTCGCGGCGCAGGCCCTCGCCGCGCGCACGGGGCGGGTCACCGCGACCGGCTCGTGCCAGTATACCGCGATGCTGGTCCCGGGCGGGCGCCTGATCGTCAACGGTGCCGGGCCCTCGAACGGGAACTACTACATCCGCGAGGTCGACAACGTGTGGATGGACGGCAACGCGATCTCGCGGTTCGTCGTCGGCGACCGCGACCCCGTGCAGCTCTCGGACCCGTGGGAGACCACCGCCCCGGTGTCGAGCTTCCGGCGCAGCGGGCTGGCCGTGGGGGTCATCGACAACGTCGTGGACCCCGAGAACCTGGGACGTGTGCGCGTCTCGCTGAGCACCGCCTCCGACCAGCTCTCCAGCGCGTGGGCCCGGGTGCTCGCCATCGGCGCCGGCGCCAACCGCGGCCAGGTGGTCATCCCCGAGGTCGGCGACGAGGTCCTCATCGGCTTCGAGGACGACGACATCACGCGTCCGGTGGTGCTCGGCGGCCTCTACGGCAACAAGTCGACCACGCCCACCGCCGCGGCGGTCGACCAGAACGGCGCCGTGGTGACACGCGCGCTGACCTCGCGCCTCGGGCACACCCTGACCATGAGCGACGGCACGACGCCCGCCACCCAGTCGGTCGAGCTGGCCCTGGCCGGGCTCGACCACTCGCTGAAGATCGGCAAGGACCGCGCCGACCTCAAGGTGCCCGCAGGCGTCCCGCTCAAGATCACGGTCGGCTCGGCGTTCATCGAGTTCGACGGCAACGGCGGCATCACGATCGACGCCACGAAGATCACGATCAAGGCGTCGACCAAGGTCGCGGTCAGCGGCGCCGACGTCGAGGCCACGGCGACGACCGGTCTGAAGCTGCAGGGCACGCAGGCCTCGTTCAAGGGCACCGGTATGGGCGCTGTCGAGGCCGGCGGCATCCTGGAGATCAAGGGAGCGATGGTGAAGATCAATTGAGCGAGATCGCCGCCAGCCCTCCGACGTCGGACTTCGTCGGCCGCGGGTTCGCCTGGCCCATGAGCGTGGACCACACGGGCTCCATCGCGCTCACCGCGCAGGGTGGTGACCTGGAGGACTCGATCCGCATGGTCCTGCTCACGGCGCCCGGCGAACGGCTCATGCGACCGCAGTTCGGCTGCCGCATCTGGGACCTGCTGTTCGAGCCGGTCAACGCCAACCTCATCGGCCTGATCAGCCAGGCCGTCCGTGACGCGCTCGCGCAGTGGGAGCCGCGGATCGAGGTCGACGCGGTCACGCCCGTGCAGGACGAGAACAGCTCCGGCATGGTCCGGATCGGCATCGCCTACCGCATCCGCGCGACGAACGACAGGCGCAACCTGGTCTACCCCTTCTATGTGATCCCCCGCGAGGACGCCTGATGCCGCTCGACCCGCCGAACCTCGACGACCGCACCTTCCAGGACATCGTCGACGAGACCAAGCGCCTCATCCCGCGGTTCACGCCGGAGTGGACCAACCACAACGTCTCCGACCCCGGCGTCGCTCTCATCGAGCTCTTCGCGTGGGTCAGCGAGATGGTCCTGTACCGCGTCAACCAGGTGCCGGACCGGATGTACGTCGAGTTCCTCAACCTGGTCGGCATCGAGCCGTTCCCGCCGTCCGTGGCGCACACCGACCTGACGTTCTGGCTGTCCGCCCCCGCCGAGCGCATCGTCCGCGTGCCCACCGGCACCGAGGTGTCGACCGCGCTCGGTGACGCCGACGCGATCGTGTTCAGCACGTCCGCCGAGGGCGTCGTCGGTCCCCCGAGGCTCGTCGCCGCCTACACCTCCGACGCGGCCCTCGTCGCGACGAACGACGTGTGGGAGGACCTGACGCTGCCGGGCCAGTCGGCCGTGTGCTTCCCGTCCACGCCGCTGGTCGAGGGCGACGCGCTCTACCTGGGCACCCAGGAGTCGCTGGCCGGCTACGCGGTGCGCCTCGACCTGGCCGCCCGCGCCGAGGGCATCGGCGTCGACCCGCTGAACGCGCCGATCATCTGGGAGGCCTGGAACGGCGAGGCGTGGATCAAGGCGATCGTCGAGTCCGACGGCACCGGCGGCCTGAACAAGCCCGGCTCTGTCGTCCTCCTGGTGCCGGAGCGGCACGAGTCGCTGATGCTCGGCGGAAAGCTCGCGCACTGGCTGCGGGTCCGGCTGCTGCGGCCCAAGCCCGGTCAGCCCACGTACCAGGCGTCGCCCCGGATCGCGTCGATCGCGCTGCACGCCATCGGCATCACCGTGCCGTCCGAGCACGCGCACGCCGAACCCGCCGAGATGCTCGGGCGCTCGACCGGCGTGGCCGCGCAGGTGTTCACGGTCGCCGTCGCACCGGTGGCCGAGCGACGCGGCGAGGAGCACGTCATCGTCGTCGACCGTCGCGGCACCCAGGTGTGGACCGAGGTGCCGGACTTCTCGGCGTCCGGCCCGGACGACACGCACGTCGTCTGGGACTCGAACACGGGCGAGATCCGGTTCGGGCCCACCATCCGGCACCCCTCCGGCGCGCCACGGCAGCACGGCGCGATCCCGCGCGACGGGGCCGAGATCCGCGTGTCCGGGTACCGCACCGGCGGCGGAAACGCCGGGAACGTCGGCGTGCGTACCCTCACGGCCCTGCGCACGGCACTGCCGTTCGTCGCGTCGGTCACCAACCTGCTCCCCGGCAAGGGCGGTGTCGACGCCGAGACGGCGGCCGAGGCCAAGGTCCGCGGACCCCTGACGCTGCGCACGGGCCAGCGCGCCGTGACGGCGTCGGACTTCGAGGCGATCGCCCGGCAGGCCTCCATCGAGGTGGCGCGCGCCCGCTGCCTGCCCGCGTCGCAGACGGGGTCCTCGGTGGTCCGCGTGCTCGTCGTGCCCCAGCTGCACAGCGACCCGCGCACGCACCAGCTGGACGACTTCGCCCTGCAGCCCGAGCTCTTCGACGCGGTGAAGTCGGCGCTGAACGAGCGTCGGATGGTCGGCGTCCCGCTCGAGCTGGGAACCCCGTTCTACCAGGGTGTGAGCGTCGCCGCGCTGATCAGGGCCCTGCCCGGCAGGCCGGCGACGATGGTCCGCCAGCGCGTCGTCGACCAGCTGACCCGGTTCGTGCACCCGCTCACCGGAGGGCCCGACGGGGCCGGCTGGCCCTTCGACGCGACCTTGACGGCCGCCGCGGTGACGCAGGTGATCGAGGCCGTCGAGGGGGTGCTGGCGGTCGACGAGCTGCAGCTGTTCGAGTACGACCTGCGCAACGGGCGTCGCGTCGGTGGCGGCCGCGAGTCCGTGCCGCTGAAGAAGTACGCCCTGTTCCTGTCGGCGGACCACCGGGTGGTCGTGCGATGAGGGGCCAGCGGTGACCCGGCACGACGACTGGCTGCTCAACCAGCTGCCCGCGGGGATGCTCGGGGAGGACTTCTTCGTGCGCTTCGTGCGCATCTTCCAGGAGCAGGCCGGCACGCTGCTCGCGCACGCCGACAACCTGCCCTACCTGGCCGACCGCACGATCACGCCCCTGGCGATGGTCCGCTGGATGGCCCAGTGGCTGGGGCTGTCCGGCATCGACGACTCGTTCTCGGACGCGCTGCAGCGGCAGATCCTGGCGACCGCCGGGGCCACCCTCCAGTGGCGCGGGACCACCAAGGGCCTGCGCATGCTGCTCGAGCTCTTCTCGGGCGGGCCGGTGACCGTGAGCGAGGGCGGCGGCGTGTTCGAGCGCCAGGGCGCACCCGTCGGCCCCGCGTGGGTCGTCATGGAGGTACAGTCCACCGGGCTGCTCGAGGAGCCGGACTTCCTGCGCCTGGTCCTCGACGAGGTGCCCGCGCACGTGCACGCCGAGATCTGGGTCGGGGAACGCCGCGCGTGGCCCCTGCCCGAACGAATCGCCCAGGGGGTGGCCTCATGACCGACGTCATCGGCTCGCAGGACGGCACGCAGACCGGCGACTCGCTGGTGCTCGCGTGCCCGGAGTGCGGCACGGTCTCGACCGTCCACGCCGACCGCCGCCTGGCCACCGACTTCTGCCCCACCTGCGACTACCCGCTGTTCTGGGCCCGCCCGTCCTCCGGCGCCGGACCCGACGACGGGTCGTCGGACGACGCCCTGCGCCGCGCACCGGGAGCATCCGGCAACGCCCTGTCCGCCACCCTGGCCTGCCCCGCGTGCGCCGAGCTCAACGTGCCGACCGCCGTGCGCTGCGTGCGGTGCGGTGCCCTCATGGACCCGCCGCCGCCGCCCCCGCCGCCGCCGCTGCCCGAGCCGGCACCCGCGCCGGTCGTCATCGTGCAGACCGAACCGTGCGACCACCCGCCCACGTGGCTCGTCGTGCTGTGCACGTCGATCGTGGCCGTCGGGCTGACGCTGATGATCGTGTGGATGGTCTGAGGGCCCTCTGACCGGCCGGTCCGGTCAGGCCGTCAGGGCACCACGATGTTCGTCGGCGTCCCTGCCTTGTCGGCGTAGACGCCCGTGCCGGACAGGTTGGCCCACACCCTCGTCGTGCCCGTGGCGAGCGTGTCGCTGCAGGTCGCCGTCCCGGACACGACCGGCACGTTGACGCAGCCGGTGATCTGGGTCCCCGGTCCCGGACCGGAGAAGAACGTCACCGTGCCGGTCACCCCGACCGGTCCGACCGCCGCGGTGATCGTCCCCGGCGTGGCCGGTGGCCCCGTCGCGCCCGCCGCGTACGCGAAGCCCCCGATCGTCGTCGGCGTCTGCACGGTGACGGTGAACGTCGAGCTCGTCGACGGGCCCCAGATGCCGCCCCCCGAGTAGACCACGCGCAGGCTCACGGTGCCGGTGCCCCACGAGCTGTCGGTGGTGGCCGTCAGGGTCTGCGAGTTGCCGTTGACGGTCGGGGACGGACCGACGTCCGTCCAGGTGGTCACGGGGGTCGTGCTGCGCTGGAGCTGGAGGGTGCCGTTGTTCGGCTTGCCACCGGACCCGGGCGTGACCTGCGCGGTCACCGTCACGACGTCACCGGTACTGACGGTCGTCGGCGCCGACGCGGAGGCGGTGGTCGTCGTGCTCTGACCCACGACGTCCATGGTCACCAGGGCCTGACCGGCGTTCGCGCCGATCGTGCCGCCCGTGACGTTGACCGTGTACGAGCCGCTCGTGGTACCGGTGACGGTGGTCGCCTTCGCGGGCACGAAGAGCACGGTGTCACCACCGCCGACGAACACGTTGACGTTCGAGGACAGCGTGGTGGTGCCCTGGGTGATCGTCGCGACGACTGTCGAGGGCGGCGAGGCGGCCGAGCTCGTCGCGCGCAGCGCCAGCTGCGTCTCCGTGACGGTGATCGCCGCCTGGTAGGCGTCGGTGCCGGCGTCGACGACGACGTTGGCCAGCGTGGTCGAGCCGAGGTGGCCCGAGGGTCCGGAGACCGTGATGGTCCACGTGCCCACGGGCACCTGGTTGAACGTGGTGCTGTAGGTGTTCGCACCCGCGCCCGTGCGGATCACCGGCTGGCCCGCGGGCGCGGACGGGTTCCCGCTGAGGGCCACGAGCGCGCCGGACAGGTCGGTGTTGTTGGCGGAGGTCACGGTCACCACGACCTGCCGCGTGACGTCGCTCAGCACGAGGTCGACGACGATCCCCTGTCCCGGCAGGACCGTCACGTTGCGCGCGGCAGAGAGGTCGCCGCTCGGCGTCGACAAGGTGGTCGACAAGGTGTAGGCGCCGGGTGCCACGGCGGCGAACTTGTACTGCCCGTTGGTGTCCGACGTGGTGGTGTCCACCGTCGTCGAGCCCTGCTTCAGCGTGATCGTCGCGTTGTTCACGGTGCTCGACCCACCCGTGGCCGCCTGGTGGAGCACGAGGCCCTGGATGGAGCCGGCGGGCGTCGTGATGGGCACCTGGACGGTCTGGTTCTGCCCGGGGCCGACCGTCACGGGCAGCGTCAGGGGCGAGTAGCCGCCCCCGGAGATGTTGAGGTTGTACGTCAGCGGCAGGACGCCGTTGAACTGGTACTGCCCGTCGGTCCCGGGGCAGGTTCCCGCCTTGTCGCCGCCGACGCAGTCCGGCAGGACCGTGCGCGGGCCACCGGGCTCTGTGTAGGTGAGCTGCAGGGTCAGCCCGTTGACCCGCTTGGTGCCGTCGACGACCTCGACGAGGAGGTTGCCCCGCTGCGCGGGCAGGATGATCTCCGGCGCCTCGACGTCGACCGGCATGACGACCGTGGACGACGTGGGGATCGACGTGGTGACCGCGTTGCTCGCCGTGCCGGCCGTGGCGGTGACGGTCCACGCGCCGCTGACCAGGCCGTCGTCGGTCGTGGTGCCGGTGATGCGGTAGCGGCCGTCAGCGCCCGTCGTCGCGGAGAAGTCCGGTGGTTGCGGGCCGGACGCCGTCACCTGCGCGTCGGGCTGCACCTGGTCCCAGTCCACGGCCAGGTGCGTCTTGACCACGCCCGTGAGGGCGCCCAGCTTGACCAGGTAGACGACCTCCGGGGTGAGCACCGTCTGCCCCGCCACGACGTTCACGAAGGTGGTCTGGCGCGCGTATCCCGGCGCCCGGACGGCCACCTGGTACTTGCCGGTCGGCAGGTCGCCGAAGTCCACGTAGTCGTTGCCCGGGTCGGCGACGATCCGCTGCGTCACGCCGCCCGGCAGGGACAGGGTCATGATCGAGCCCTGCACCCCGACGGTGTGGTCCTGGGCCGCCGCGACGGAGACGCGCAGGAACCCGAACTTGTGCAGCGTGAACGTGATCGGGCTCATGGCCTGGTTCGGCGTGACCTCGAACGGGACGACGTCCGTGTCGTAGCCGGCCAGCGACGCGGCGACCACGTACTTGCCGGGCAGGATGAGCCGGCCGCCTGCGGGGTCCGTCGGCTGGGCCGAGTCCGACCAGACCGCGATCGGACCGCTCGGCCCCATCGCGGTGGTCAAGGAGAGGTTCCCGACGCCCGGGGGCGCGCTGCGCACCTCGAACTGGACCTTGGCGAGCGTGCCGGCCAGGTCGGCCGGGTCGGGCGTCGGGTCGAACCCGACCAGGCCCTGGAACGACACGCCCCTCGGGGTCAACGTGATCGGGTTCAGCGCGCTCGTCGCGACGTCGGTCGCGGTGAACGGCACGTAGCCGGGCGCGGTGACGTGGACGTCGACCCGGTCGCCGATCAGGGCGAGGTTCGTCGACGTCGGCGGACCGGGGCAGCCCGCGACGACGACGCAGAAGGTGAAGCCGCCGAGCGTGTCGGTGGTCGCGGCCGGCGTGCTCGTGGTGCGGATCGGGATGAGCCCGTTGAAGCCCGTGGTGCCCGTGATCTGGACACTGGCGTTCGGCACCTCCTTCGAGAGCCCGGCCGCCTGCTGGTAGACGACCTGACCCGTCACGTTGTCCTTGGCGGCCGAGGCGATGACGAGCTGGACCGTCACCTCCTGGTTCAGGCCGACCGACAGGTTCGTGAGCGACGCGGTGTCGCCGGCCGACGTCGCGGTGACCGTGTAGTCGCTCGCCTGCGGGATCCCGCGCAGCTGCGCGAAGCCGCTCATGTTCGTCGTCACGGGGGCCGGCATCGGGCCGGTCGCGGTCGCGGAGGCGATCGACACCGTCGCGCTGTTCTCGGGCAGCACCTGCGAGGTCCCGTCGGACCGCATGACGGTCACGGACAGGACGCCGTACCGGTCCAGGATCGCGTCGAAGCGGCGCGACGCCCCCGGCACCAGGGCGACCGTCACCACGTCCGGGGCCAGGTACTCGCTGCCTGCTGCCGGGACGACGATGATCCGGAACGAGCCCGCGTGGAGCCGGTTGATGGCGTACGAGCCGTTGGTGCTGAGGAAGCTGCACGCCGCGCCGACGATCGAGCAGCCGTCGGCGGGCGTCGCCCCGGTCTTCACGCACGGCGCGGTCGGGTTGGTCGCGTCGACCGACACCGCGATGACGCAGGTGGTGTCGGGCACCGTGCCGACCCTGGCCTGGATCGTGCCGATGACGGACGGTGACTGCTCCAGCGCGACGGTCGTCGCGTCGACCGTCTGGCCCATCGGCACGACGACGTTGACGAACCCCGGTTCGTAGCCCGGCGCCTCGATCTTGAGCCTGTAGAACCCGGGCAGGAGTCCGCTGGTCAGCTTGCTGTCCGGGAAGTGGTAGTCGATGTCGGGGGTCGGGTTGGTGATCGAGACGGTCGTCTTCACGCCCGACGCGTCCGGGACGGATGCCGAGACGGTGACCGCGCACTTCTCACCCGCGAGCAGGTACGGGCACGTGATCTGACCACCCGTGGTGGCGTCGCGCACACCGCCCTGGATGAACGACGTGGCCGTCAGCCCGCCACCGGGCACCGGCTGGAGCACGAGGTCGGCGGTCGCGTTGCCGCCACTGGTGACGGTGACCTGGGTCGACGCCGGCGAGTGCGAGAACATCACGGCGGTCAGCACGTACTGCCCGGGCGCGATCCCGCTGAACCGGAAGGTGCCGCCGGAGTCCGAGGACGACATCGTCTTGTACGTCCCGGACGGGCCGTCCAGGACGAGCCCCGCGCCGGCGAGGCCGGTGCCGTCGGGTTCGGTGACCGTGCCCTGGACGGTGCCGCCCGTGCTGGTCATCGTGATGTCGATCGGGGAGATCCCCGCGGAGGTCAGGTCGATCTGGCGCGTCTGGGTGGCGTACCCGTCACCCGAGACCGAGACCGTGTACGAGGCGGGCACGGGCAGGTCCGGCAGGACGAACGTGCCCGCGCGGTCCCCGGTCACCGTGGTGGCGGTGCGGGTGGTGTCCCCCGAGGTCGCGGTGACGGTGAGCCCCCCCAGACCGCCGAACCCGCCGAGGGAGTCGATGCCGCGCACGGTCCCGGAGAGGGTGGCGACGCCGGCGTTCAGCGACAGGTTGACGGTGCGCGTCGCGGCGGGGGCCAGCGACACCAGGGCCGACTGGGCCCCCAGCTTGTCCCCGCTCGCGCTGACCAGGTAGGTGCTCGGCGTCGAGAGCCCGTCGACCTCCCAGAAACCCACGTGACCGGTCGTCGCGCTGCGCGTGGTGACCGTCGTGGTTCCGTCGGACAGGGTCACCTCGACGCCGCCGATCGGGCCCGACGGGCCGCTGATCAGCCCGGACATCGTGCCCTTGCCGGGCACCATCACGACCTTCATCGACGCGGCCGCCGCCTGGGCGCCGGTGACCAGGAACCGCTGCGTCTGGAAGCCGGGCTTGGCCAGCACGATCAGGTAGCGCGCGGTCGGGGACAGGTCGGCGAAGGCCCAGCTGCCGCCGTCGTCGGTCACCGTGCTCCGGCGCTGGGAGATCTGGTCGGTGCGCTCGACGGGCAGACTGGTCGCCAGGACCTTGCCGACCGCGGACGAGTCGGACGGCTCGGCCTTCGCGTGCACCTTGTCCACCACGGCGGCCGCGAGCGCGCGGCTGGGGTCCAGGAGCGCGGTGACGGCCTTCTCCAGACCCGATGCGGTCGGCGGTGGGGTGCTGCTCGGGGCCGAGGCTGTCGTGGGGGTGGTGGAGAGGGCCGACGCGGGCTGGACCGAGACGACGACGCCTGCAGGCGCCGAACCCGTGACCAGGCCGGCCACCCGCACGCCGGGCGTCGCGGCGCCGGGCGTACCGGGAGCGCCGGGCGTCCCCGCCGCCCCGCCGCCGGTCCCGGTCCCGGGTCCGGCCGACGCACCGGCGCTCTCGTTCGGCGACGGAGTCGAGCTGCTCGAGGTCTTGTCGTTGCGGCCCGACCCGAACTGCGCGGAGACCCACGGCAGCACCGCCAGGACGGCGCCGATCCACAGCACGGCGACCATGGCGATCGCCACGACCCGCAGCAGCGCAGGGGCGAACACGGCGCGCAGCGAGACGGTCCCGTCGAACCTCTGCGGCGCGCGGGCGCCGGTGGCGGTGACGTGGAAGGACGTCCGGCGCGCGTGACCGACGATACGCGGCCGCCTGGCCCTGACGGCACCCGGGATGCGCACGGTCTGGTGCGGGCCGACGTCGAGGTCGCCGTCGCCGAGGTCGACCGACAGCTCCGGGTCCGACCCGGCGTCGAGCCGGACGCGGACGGGCTGGTCGCCCGTGTTGGCCAGCACCACGTGGACCTTGCGCCGACGCAGGGCCTGCGAGTCGGCGGGCTCGACCGTCAGCACCAGGTCGCTCACGCCGTCGACGCGCAGGGCCCCGTCGGCGAGCGTCGTCGCCGCGGGCGAACCCGGCGTGGTCCGCGCCTCGACCGTCACGACGAAGGGGTAGTCACCCGGCGCCGCACCGACCGGCGGCGTGAGGGTCATCTCGAACGTCGCCGTCGCGTCCGCCGGGACTCCGGGCACGGTCACGGCGGCGGGCAGCCACGAGCCCTCGAGGCCCACGGCCGAGACCGAGAAGTCCTGCGGCCGTCCGGAGATGTTGCGGGCGTGCACCCGCAGCACCGCGGCCTGCCCTGCGGACGCGTGCGAACCGGGCTCGACGAGCACGCTCGGCGAGCCCTGCGCGGTGCGTTGCGGAGCGACGGCCACGGTCCGGTCCTCTCAGGGGTGCTCAGTGATTGTCGGCTTGCCAGAGCCCGATGCTGAGTCCTGGCGTCAGTTTGTGACCTGTGGATCTGCGGGGGTCACCCCGTGTTGTCGAGCAGCAGGTCGACCTCTTTCTGCTCGCTTGCAGAGACCGTGAACGGCGCGGTCGCGCCGAGCACCTGGCCGTTCGGCGAGGTGCGGACCTCGATGATGTAGTTCTCGGGGGCGTCGACGTCGGCGATCGCGTACCTGCCGTCGGTACCGGTCGTCGTCGTCGCGACCGGTGGGGCGGCCGATCCGTACTGAGCCGCCAGGTAGAGCAGGATCGTGCGGCCCGGCGCCGGGGCCGGGTCGCTCGCGGAGCCCGTCGTGATGAGGCCGGCGATCCCGGCCGGTGCGACGAGCACCGGGCTGAGGATCTTGTCCTGTGCCGCGGCCAGCACCACGATCGAGGACGTCGGCCGCGTACCTGCGCGCGAGAACGTCACGGTGTAGGTGCCGGGGGGCAGCTGGTCGACGAGGTACGTGCCCACCGCGGACGCGGGCGTCGACGCCGTGGTCACCGTGCGCTGCGTGACGCCCGAGCTCACGGACACCGTCACGTTGCCGACGGGCGTGGCGGCGCCGGACGTGCCCGCCTGGCTGACCACACCCGAGATGCTCGCCTGGGCAGCACGCATGGTGGCGTTCACCTGGGTGGCGCTCGGCGCCCCGGACGTCACGTTGCCGAACCCGTCGATGCCCACCGACAGCACCTGCGACTCGAGGTCGCCGCGCGAGAACGTGACCGTGTACGTGCTGGGCACGCGCAGGCCGGTCACCTCCCAGTGCCCGGCGGGCGAGGTGGACTGGGTGACTGTCTGGGCCGTCACCGCCCCGTCGGTGACCGTCACGGTGACGCCCGCGGGGCTGCCGCCCGGCACGCTGACCTGGCCGGCCAGCGACGCCTGGTCGCGCCCGAGCACCACCGAGACGCCGGTGAGCTGCTGCGCCGCGGTGAGCGTGAGGTTCAGCGTCGCCGGCGAGTAGCCGTCGGCGGACACGATGACCGTGTACGTGCCCGGCGTGGGCAGGCCGCGCAGGACGAACGACCCGACGGCGTCCTGGGTGAGCGAGACCGTCTCGACGGTGACCTGGCCGGTCGTGGCGACGACGGTCGCACCGCCCACGGGCCCGTTGAACCCCGACACGGTGCCGGCGATCGACCCGTCACCGGTGAGCAGCGAGAGCACGACCCCGGTGCGGTCCTCGCCGGCGGCGACGTCGACCCGTTGCACGGTGCTGGCGAAGCCGGTCTTGGAGACGACGAGGTCGTAGATCGCGGGCGAGGGCAGCCCCTCCACGGAGAACGTGCCGTCGGCGCCGATCGGGATGGTGCGCACGATCGCGCCGGACCCGATGGGCGGCGGGGCCTCGTCGGGCTCCGGCTGGACCTGGCCGGCCAGCGGCGGGGTGTCGAGCGGCATCTCGACGGTCAGCATCGCCCCGGCGACGTCCGCGCCGGTCACGGTCCCGCTGATGGTGGCGGGCACGCCGCCCACCACGACCGTCAGCCCGGAGACCGTCTGGCCGGCGGTGACGGTGATCGCGGTCGCGTCCGCCTGGGTGGCCGCCGCCGCGTACCAGACCTCGGTCAGACCCGCCCCGGTGACGCGCAGCGTGTACCCGCCGGCCGGCAGACGCGTGATCGCGAACGTGCCGTCGTCCTTGGTGGTGCTGGTGATCAGCGGGTCCGACGGGTCGGCCGAGGTGAACAGTGCGACGGTCACGTTGGGGACCGGCGCACCGGTCGACAGGTCGATCACGGTCCCGCTGATCGTGCTGGTGCCCGTCTGTGCCGCCGCCACCCGCGCCTGGGCCACCTCGATCGCGAGGTTGCGGTCCGCGGCCGAGCGGCCGACCACCGAGCTCAGCGCCAACGTGATGATCACCGCGAACAACGTGAGCGCGACCAGCAGGCCGAGCAGCCCGAGCAGCCCGCGCGAGAGCCGGGACTTCTGCACGAACACGCCGGCCGCGGCCGGCGGCGCGTCCGGCGCGGCCGGCGCGGCGACGCTGTCGACGCGCAGCTCGAACGGGCGCAGGATCGGGTCGCCCACCCACGGACGCTTGGCCTTGGCGTCCATCGCGACCGACGCGCTCTCCCCCGGGGACAGGCTGAACGTCGCAGGGGCGAACGTGAAGGCGATCTTGGCCTCGGGGTCGCTGGCCACCAGGCCGGCGTGCTGGACCGTGTTGCCCTCGTTGTGCACGAGCACCGTGAAGGCGGCGGCCTTACCGGCGGTCACCGTGGTCGGTTCGAGCCGCACCGACGTCCTCGGCTGCGCGGGGACGTCGAGCGTGACGTCCTCGATCGCGATCGCGGCCTCGTCGGTGACGTCGCGCACCTGGATGGCGACCCGCCGCTCGCCGGCCGGAACGCCGACGGGCAGCGTGATCAGCACGGCGACGGACACCGACTCACCGGGGAAGAGCCGCGGCGACGGGTCCTCGATCTCGACCCACGACGGGTCCGCGCCGAGCACGCGGAGCACGTACCCCGCGATGACGTCGGACGCGTTGGTGACCACGACGCCCAGCAGCGTCGGGACGCCGGGGTTCGCGGTCGCGCGCTGGGGCTCTACGTTCAGGCGCATGGGTCAGGGACCGCCGATCGGCAGGTCCTGGCTGGCCACGCCGCCGGGCGGGATGGTCACGACGGCCGTGGCGACCACCGGCCCGCCCGTCGTCGTCGTCACGGAGAGCGTGTAGGTGCCGGCCGGCAGGTCGGCCAGCAGGTAAGTGCCGGCGCCGTGAGCGCCGCCGGCGGTCGAGGTCGTGGTCCGCGTGATCACCCCGTCGGTCGCCTGGACGGTCGCCCCGGCCACGCCGACGCCGCCCTGCGTGACCTGGCCCGTCACCGACCCGAGCGCCGACGACAGCGTCACCGTCACGGGCGCCGTCGGCCCCGACGCCGAGAGCGTGACGGGCACGCTCGCCGACGTGTACCCGGGCTTGGTGAACGTGAGCGTGATCGACCCCGGCTGGAGGCCGGTGAGCGTGAACGTGCCGACCGCCCCGGAGGTCAGGGTGGTGGTGCTGAGCGTCGTCGCCGACCCGCCGGCGGTCACGGTCACGCCACCGAGCCCGGCACCCGAGGAGTCGAGCGCCGTCCCGGTCACGACGCCCGCGCCGCCGGACATGACGATGTTCAGGTCGCCGCGGATCTGCCCCGCCGTGAGGTCGACGACCACCGTCCGGGTGCTGAACCCCTGCTTGGTGAAGGTCAGGACGTAGGTCGCCGGCGTCGGCAGGTTCGGCAGGACGAACTGACCCACCTGTCCCACGGTGGGCGTCCCGACGACGAGGGTCTTCCCGGCCGAGGTCGTGCTGACCTGCACGCCGCCCAACGGGTTGCGGCCGTCGGTGACCAGCCCGCCGATCTGTCCGGTGCCCGCGCCGAGGCGCACGTCGAGCGCGAACCGGTTCTGGCCGCCGAGCACCCGCTCCGTGATCGTCGTCGGCTGGTAGCCGGGGGCGAGGAAGGTCAGCTCGTACGTGCCGGGCGCGGGCAGGTTGCTCAGGACGTAGGAACCGGACGCGTCGATGGGCAGCGGCGCCGCGGGGTAGAACGTGTTCGGGTCGGCGCCGTCCCAGGCGGGCCTCGCCTGGACCGTCACCGCGACCACGCCCGGCGCCTCGCCGGTGTCGACGTGCCCGCTGATCGTCGCCGGCAGCCCCGTGATCGGCATGTTCACACCGGACTTCACCTGCTGCGCGGGCGCCGCCACGAAGGCGGCCCCGTCGGAGGTGGGCGTGCCGCCGTAGAAGGCCGTCTCGTAGCCGTCGGCGCTCACCCGGATCATGTAGCTGCCGGGGAACACGCCGGCCATCGAGTAGGAGCCGTCGTCCTGCGTCGCCGCCGACGACACGACGACCAGACCCTTCGGCGAGTTGCGCATCGCGTCGACCGTGATCCGCCCGACGCCCTGCCCGTCGGACGCACCCGTGATGACGCCCGTGATCGTCGCACCGACACCCGCCGGCACGGGTCCGTCGGTCTTCTGCAGGGCGCCCGCGGGAGCCGGGTTGGGGTTCTCGGGGGTGCCCGTCGTGCCGTCCTCGCTCACTGTGGCGGCGAAGAACGAGGGCGGCGCCACCTTGGTGAACGGGTCGGTGCCGAACACCTGCTTCATGCCGAGCAGGAACGCGAGCGCCCACAGGGCCAGGATCGAGAGCAGGATCAGCGCGGTGAGCAGGCCGCGGCTGATGGTCGAGCGCTGCCGCAGGACGAGGTCCACCTCGGACTGCGTGTCCGTGGCCTGTGCGGCGACCTTGAGCGGCCGGTCGCGGTCGGAACCGAGGAGCTGGCGCGGACCCCTGACCAGCACGGTGCTCGACGTGACCGCACCCGGCACGACGGACAGGGTCGACGGCGTCAGCGTGGTGCGCAGGGTGCGATCGCTGTCCAGCGCCCGCAGCGCCACGTCCAGCGGGACGTTGCCGTCGTTGCGGACCTCGACCACGAAGGCGGCCCGACCGCGCGTGCGCACGCGCGACGGGGTGGCGCTGAGCGCCAGGTGCGGGTGCGGCGGGACGACCAGGTCGAGGTCGTGGAACGCGTCGCGGGCCCCGGGCGCGCTGCCGCTCACCACCAGCGTCACGGGGTAGGTGCCCGCGGGGAACGCATCGGGCAGGGCGAGCGTCATCGTCAGGGCGCCGGACGCCTCCGGGAAGAGCGCCAGCGCGGTGGGCTCGGAGCGGAACAGGTCGTCGGGGAGCCCGATCACGCTGACCGACAACGACTCGATGACGGCCGAGGTGTTGATGACCTGGAGGGGGACGATGCCGCTGCCGCCGGGCGGCACGTCGAGCCGCTCGACGGTGCTGCTGACTCTCACGGACGCGAGCCCGCCGGCATGGGGACCGCGGTGCCGACGACGGAGGTGACCTGCGGGGCCGCGGCCTCCCAGTCGTACGCGTCCGCGGCGACCGTCACCACGATCGTGAACGACGCCTTGAGCGTGCCGCCGAGACCGCCCCAGACGTCCCTCGGCCGGACCTTCTCGTCCTCGGCGAGCGCGATCTGCACCGACGACTCCAAGGGGGCCGAGACGTGCTCGGGCGGCAGGATCTGGAACGCGAGCAGCCGTGTGAGCGCGTCGCCGAGCAGCAGGTGCTCGTCGCGGGTGGAGCCCGCCCACGCGCTGACCAGGTACGACAGCTCGACCATGGGCAGAGCATGACGGCGCTCGATCCCGCCTGCGGCGTTCGTCCGCAGCGACGGACCGCGGTGCGGCTGGCCGCTGCGCGTGACGCCATACAGGAACAGGTTGACGGTGAGCCGGTTGACCTGTGCCGACCACGTGCTGTTGGGCGCGTCGAAGGAGATGTCGCCCTGCTCGACCGGCAGGGGCAACGTGCTGCGCAGCAGCTTCTCCAGACCGTCCTCGACCGCGGGGATCAGCACGCTCACTGCCTCCTCAAGCGATCGCGGGCGTCGTGCCGGCCCGGGGGCGCCGCCGCACCTCGTCGCGTGCGGACGTCCGTGCGCGCGCGACCCTGCGCCGGGACACCGGCAGGACATCCGCAGGCTATGCAACCCCGCCCGCCGGGAGCATCGGTAATCGCTACCGATGTTGATCCTGTGCATCCCTCGGGCAGGAGAGCCGCTAGCCCTCGAGCGTCTTCATCGCCCCCGGGTTGAGGATCTGGATCACGCCACCGAACGCACAGCTGCACATCGCGCCCATGGTCAGCGCGGGTATCCCGCCGATCATCGTCTGCGCGGCGGGCGGTGCCCACGGTGCGACGACGGTGGGCACGCACGGCATCGGGGTCAGCACCCCGAGGGCCGCGGCGGTGGCGGCCGCGACGGTCGGGTTGGCCAGCGACATGCACATGCCGAACGGGGGGATGTTGGCCCCGGGCATGATGTCGGTGATCGTCGCCGCGGGCTTGCCCTCGATCAGCACGCGCTTGATCGGGATGACGTTGAGCGTCGACGGTGCCATCCCGAAGGTGCACTGCAGGTTCGCGGTCGCGACCGCGGCGGGCTTGCCCATGATTCCTCCTCGCTGGTGCGCTCAGGCGCCGGTGCCCTTGACGGACTTGGTGAGCGTCTGGCCCGTGGTGGTGATGAAGCAGAGCACGGTGAAGTCGTCGTCCTGCGCCCAGCTGCGCGGCGACGGCACGAGGTAGGTGAAGTAGAGGCTCGAGTCCCGGTAGTCGGCGCCGACATACCCCTGGAACTCCTGCGCGCAGTTCCCGTCGGCGAACGACTTGAGCGCCGCGGCTCCGGGGAACTCGTCGGGCGCCTTGCCCGTGGCCGGGTCCTTGTACGGGAGCAGCGCGTAGGACTCCTGCTGGTGCGGCGTCGAGCACGTCACGCGGTGCAGGTCGGTCAGCTCGGCCTTGGGCGGCGGTGCCGGCGCCAGGAAGCAGTCGCCGACCTTGACGTCGAACACCGAGACCGCGGTCGACTTGTCGTCGCCGTGACCGAAGAACGAACAGCCCGAGACCGCGAGCGCGACCACGACCCCGAGCACGCCGAGGCGTGCCCAACGCCTCACGAGCGACACCACGCACGAACCTCCACCGGGCGAGCGGCCGGGGTCGACCGCGGGTGCAGCCTAACCAGCGCGCCCGGGACGCCCATCCGTAGTCGCTGCGCAACTTCGGCCCGATGGCGCGTCGCGTGGCAGGATCGCGGGATGACGACGGAGCAGGCGACGCCTCAGGGGGCGCCCGATGTGACCAGCAACGCCGACGAGACCCGGCTGTGGGTCGAACGCACCGGCGTGCGCCGCTACACGGGACGCAACTCCCGCGGTGCCGAGGTGCTCATCGGGAGCGTCGGCGACGACGCCGCGTTCAGCCCGGGCGAGCTGCTCAAGATCGCGCTCGCCGGCTGCAGCGGGCTCGCGTCCGACTCCGCGCTGCGGCACCGCCTCGGCGACGACGTCGACGTGACGATCAACGTGTCCGGCATGAGCGACGACGAGCAGGACCGCTACCCGGCGTTGCTCGAGGAGCTCGTGGTGGACCTGAGCGCGCTCGACCCGACCGCACGCGAGCGCCTGCTGACGGTGGTGCACCGGGCGGTCGGGCAGCACTGCACCGTCGGGCGCACCCTCGAGGCCGGCGCCACCGTGCAGCTGACGGTCACCGGGGAGCGCTGAGCCCATGGCTGTCGTCGACGCGGCGCTCGCCAAGGCGGTGACCATCCCGTCGTCGACGATCCACGCGCACGTCGCCTCGCTGCGTCGGCGCAACCCCGAGGCCGGCCCCGAGGCGATCATCCGGCTGCTCGAGAAGGAGTACCTGCGGGTCGTGCAGAGCACGGGCGGTGCCGTCGGCGCCGTCGCGGCGGCCCCGGCGGTCGGCACCGGCGTCGCGCTGGCCCTCACCGCCAGCGACATCGCCACGTTCTTCGGCGCGTCCGCCGCGTTCGCGCTCGCGGTCGCTTCTGTGCACGGCATCGAGGTCGAGGACGCCGACCGCCGCACCGCCCTGCTGCTGGCCTCGATCCTGGGCGAGAACAAGGGCGTCCTCATCACCGACGGCGCGGAGCTGACCTCCGTCAGCGTCGCGCGCGCCCTGCTGACCCGGATGCCGATGGCGACGGTCCGCAAGGTGAACACGACCATGACCCGGCGGTTCGTGCGCACGCAGGTGGGCAAGCAGACCGGTCTGGCCGTCGGCCGGATGATCCCGTTCGGCATCGGCCTGGTGATCGGCGTCGCCGGAGCCCGAGGGCTCGGTCGCACGGTGATCGACGGCGCACGCAAGGCGTTCGGCCCGCCGCCGGCCTCGTTCGCGCGCGTCTTCGAGATCGCGGGTCCCGACGACGTGCCGGTGCTGCTGCCCGCACCCTCGCGCAGGCTGCCGCGCGGCCGCAGGGGCCGCCGTGCGCTCACGTCCGTGCCGGACCAGCCGTCGGCGCCGGCCGCCGAGGACCTGTCGAGCCACGGGGACCTCTAGCGCCCTCGGGGTCCGGCGACGCTCACCACCGGCCGTGGACGTGCGGGCGGATCGCGCCGTCGTAGACGCCCCGCAGGCCGTCGAGCGTCTCCTCGTCGACCGGCGGCAGGGACGCCGCGGCGGCGTTCGCGCGGGCCTGCTCCGGGCTGCGCGCGCCGGGGATCACCACCGAGACGCCCGGCTGGTCGACGACCCACCGCAGGGCGAGCTGCGCGGTCGTCCAGCCCGCCGGCGTGAGGTCGGCCACCTGGCGAGCGGCCGCGACGCCGACCTCGAACGGGACGCCGGCGAACGTCTCCCCCACGTCGAACGCGTCGCCGTGCCGGTTGTAGGACCGGTGGTCGTCGTCGGCGAACCGCGTGTGCTCGTCGTACTTGCCGGAGAGCAGCCCGCTCGCCAGGGGCACGCGCGCGATGATCCCCACGCCGTTCTCGTGCGCCACGGGGAGCACCGCCTCGAGCGGCTTGCGACGGAACACGTTCAGGATGATCTGCACCGTCGCCACGTGCGGGCGCGCGATCGCGTCGAGCGCCTCGGCGACGGTCTCGACGGACACGCCGTACGCGGCCACCCGACCTTCCTGGACCAGGGCGTCGAGCGCGTCGTAGGTGGACCCGCGGCGGTAGACCTCGCTCGGCGGGCAGTGCAGCTGGACGAGGTCGAGGGTGTCGACGCCGAGGTTCTCGCGCGAGCGGTCCGTCCACGCGCGGAAGGCGTCGAGCGTGTAGGCGTCCGCCGTGTGCGGGTCCGCCCGGCGGCCCATCTTCGTCGCGACGGTGAGGTCGCGCGAGGCGGAGCCGGCCAGGAACCGCCCGATCAGCCGCTCGGAGCGCCCGTCGCCGTACACGTCCGCCGTGTCCAGGAACGTGACACCGGCGTCGGCGGCCGCGGCCAGGACGCCCAGTGCGACGTCGTCGTCGACCGATCCCCAGTCCGCGCCCAGCTGCCAGCACCCCAGCCCCACCACGCCGACGTCCCGACCCGTGCGCCCCAGCCGCCTGCTCTCCATGACGCCGACGCTACCGGGGTCCACCATGGGGTCATGACCGCCGACGCCGTGGTGCGTGCGTTCCCTGTCGATGCCGCGACCGCCTGGGCGCTCGTGGCGGACCCGCGCAACCACGGTCGGTGGGTGCCGCTGACGCGCGTGGGCCTGTCCACGGACGCGCCCGGGGTGGGGTCGGTGTTCACGGCGGTGTCGGGGCCGTTCGCGCGTCGCGGCGCGCCCGGGCTCGCGGACGTCATGCGCATCGACCGCTACGACCCGCCGACGGACACGCGCACCGGTGTCGCGGAGTTCACCAAGACCGGCCACGTGCTCAGGGGCAGCGCGAGCATCGTCGTCGTGCCCGCCGGGCCCTCGTCGTGCCGCGTCCTGTGGACGGAGCACGTCTGGCTGGCCGGCCCGGTGCCGCACCGACTCACCGAGATCGCGCTGCGTCCGTTCCTCGGGGGCATGGTCCGGTATGCGCTCATGCGTGCCAGCAGCGAGGTTCGCGCAACGGATCACCACTGAGAGGTCGAAGCACGCAACGAATCACGCCTCAGCGCGCAATCCGAGATCCGGCCGTCGGACCGAATCGACTCGTACGCTCGTGGGAACGACACGCCACGAGGAGCCCACCCCATGCCCCCCACCGCCCCTGGACGTACCGATCGCCACTACCTGATGTGCGAGCCGGTGCACTACACGGTCTCGTACGAGATCAACCCGTGGATGGACAAGACCAAGCACACCGACGCGGGTCTCGCGGTCCAGCAGTGGCGACGGCTGCGCGACACCTACCTCGACCTCGGCCACCGGGTCGAGACGATCGAGCCCCTCGAGGGTCTGCCCGACATGGTCTACGCGGCCAACGGTGCGACCGTCGTCGACGGGGTGGTGTACTCCGCGCGGTTCCGGTACGCCGAGCGCGCCGCCGAGGGTCCCGCGTACCAGAAGTGGTTCGCGGACCGCGGCTACGTCACGCACACCGCCGCCGAGACCAACGAGGGCGAGGGCGACCTGCTCGTCGTCGGCGACCTGATCCTGGCCGGTACCGGGTTCCGCACCGACCGGATGGCGCACGCCGAGGCGCAGGAGCTGTTCGGCCGCCCGGTCGTCTCGCTCGAGCTGGTGTCGCCGCACTACTACCACCTGGACACCGCGCTGGCGGTGCTGTCGAGCACGGCCGACGACCCGCAGATCGCCTACTACCCGCCCGCCTTCTCGTCCGGGTCGCGCGCGGTCCTGGAGCAGCTGTTCCCCGACGCGATCCACGCCACCTCCGAGGACGCCCGCGCGCTCGGCCTGAACGCCGTGTCCGACGGCCTGAACGTGGTCGTCGCCCCGGGGGCCGTCGATCTCGCCGCGGCCCTGACCGAACGTGGCTACAACCCTCTGCCGGTCGACACCAGCGAGCTGCTCAAGGGCGGCGGCGGGGCGAAGTGCTGCACGCTCGAGATCCGCACCCGGCCATGACGCTCGTCTCGCCGGTCGCAGCCCCGCTCTCGTCGTCGGAGTCGTCGCCGTTCCTCGCGCACAACTACCACCCCCTGCCCGTCACGCTCGTCGACGGGCTCGGTTCCTGGGTGACCGACGTGGAGGGGCGCCGCTACCTCGACCTGCTCTCGGGCTACTCGGCGCTGAACTTCGGGCACCGGCACCCGGCGCTGGTGGCCGCCGCGCACGCGCAGCTCGACCGGCTCACGCTCACGTCCCGCGCGTTCGACCACGACCTGCTCGTGCCGTTCGCGGAGGCGCTCGCGGGCCTCGTCGGACCGCTGGTCGCGGGCCCACCCATGGTGCTGCCCATGAACACGGGCGCGGAGGCCGTCGAGACGGCCATCAAGGCCGCCCGCAAGTGGGGTTACGAGGTCAAGGGCGTCCCCGACGGTCGCGCGACGATCATCGTGGCCGACGGCAACTTCCACGGCCGCACGACGACGATCGTGTCCTTCTCGACCGACGAGGACGCCCGACGCGGCTTCGGGCCGTACACGCCGGGCTTCCGGATCCAGCCCTACGGCGACGCAGCCGCCCTGGCCGCCGCGATCGACGAGACCACCGTCGCCGTCCTGCTCGAGCCCATCCAGGGCGAGCAGGGCGTCGTGGTCCCACCGCCCTCCTACCTGCCGGCCGTCCGCGAGGCCTGCACGGCCGCGGACGTCCTGCTGATCTGCGACGAGATCCAGTCCGGGCTCGGCCGCACGGGCACGACGCTGGCGTCCGAGCTGTGGGGCGTGCGGCCCGACCTCGTCACGCTGGGCAAGGCGTTGGGCGGCGGGATCCTGCCGGTGTCCGCGGTCGTGGGTCGCGCCGACGTGCTCGGCGTGCTCACCGCCGGCACCCACGGGTCGACCTTCGGCGGCAACCCGCTGGCGTGTGCCGTCGGCCTGGCCGTGATCGACCTGCTCTCGGACGGTTCCCTGCAGGCGTCGGCCGCCGCCCTCGGCGCGGCGTGGGGCGAACGGCTCGACGGGTTCGTCGCCGACGGCCTGCTCGCCTCCGTCCGTCGCGCCGGCCTGTGGGCGGGTCTGGACGTCGTAGGCCCCGTGGCCCCGGCCCCGTGGACGGGACCCGTCGACGGGCGCGACCTCTGCGAGCGGCTGCTCGCCGTCGGCGTGCTGGCCAAGGACACGCACGGTGCGACGATCCGGCTCGCTCCCCCGCTGACCATCACACCGCAGGACCTCGACCTGGCCACGGACCGCCTGGAGGGGGCCCTGCGCCACCCCTGAGCCGTCCGCGTCCGGGTGGCCCCTGACCCACCCGGACGCGGACCTGGGAGACGCGTGGGCGTGGGTGGGCGATGGTCAGCTGAACTTGACGGCGCCGAAGAGCCAGCCACCCAGGCTCGCGCCTCCGACGTTCATGGTCGAGACGTCGGTGCGCCGCATCTGCGCGTCGTGCGGGGGCGAGTTGTGCCACGCGTTGACCAGCGTCGAGGCGGAGCCGTTGCTGACGCAGCCGACGATGTTGTCGCTGCCGCTGTGCCAGATGCCGCCGGTGTTGGCCATCGTGATGGAGTGCGCGACCAGGGTGCCGCTGCGCACGACCGCCAGCTGCGGCAGACCCAGGCCCGCCCGGTAGGCGTTGATCGCGGCGCCGATCGCCCCGACGCTCGACTCACCGGCGCCCGAGCCACCGGACCCGGCGCAGACGAGACCACCGGCGGGGACGCCCGACGGCGCCCCGCCGGCCGGCGCTGCGGCGGCACGCGTGCTGGTGCGCGGAGCGACGGTGCGGGCCGCGCGCGGGGCAGCCTTTGCCTGGGCGCGAGCGGCGGCGGCAGCGGCGGCCTGCGCCTGCGCCTGCGCCGCGGCGGCCGCGGCGGCCTGCTCGGCGGCGATCCGGGCGTTCTCGGCGGCCTGCCAGGCGGCCTGGCCGGCGATCGCGGCCTGCTGCGCGGGCGCCACGGCGGCCGCGAGCCTGTGCAGGGACGCGGCACTCGTGGCCGGGGCGACGATGCTCGCGGCGAGCGACGAGGAGGCGGCGGCGAGAGCGTTGCGCGGGCCGTCGCCGGCGTTCGGGGCGGCGGCGAGGACGGCGTTGGCCTGGTTCACGACCGCCTGGGCCTGCGCCGCGGTACGGGCACGGTTGGCGACGAGGGCGGCGGTGGCGACGGCCAGCTCGGCGTCCTGGTCGGCCGCCTCGTCCCGCTGGGCCGCCAGGACGGACCCGTCGACGCGGATCGACGCCGAGATCGCGGCGTCCTGCGCCTGCCGGTCGCTGCTCTGGCGCGCGTACACGGCACTGCCCGAGCCCAGGGCGACGACGACGGCGGCCGCCGTGCCGATCCAGACCGCACGACGGACGCGCCGCGGGCGGGGCGCGGCGACTGGCGGCACGACCGGGTTGCTCGTCACGAGCGGAGACGGCGCGGGGGCCTGCTGCGGCACCTCGACGGCCGAGTGCGCGGGCAGCCCGACGGACGGGGCCGACGACGGACGGCGGGCGGCCGGACCGCGACGCGGCGTGGTGGTGGTCGCGCCAGCCCGCTCAGCCGACTCGTTGCCCTCGGCCGCGACGTTCGCCAGGACCAGGGGCGACGCGCCGGGAACCGTCACGTCCGCGCCCGGAGCGCGCGGCGTCGGTACGGTGTCGATGCGCTTCTCGGTGTCTCTCGCCACGTCGACTCCCTCACGAACCATGAGGACGCCCTGAGATGGCGCCCCACTGTCCTCTCGGCACGCCCAGTGTCCGGCTTGAGCACGGATGGGGCATTGGCAGACGGGAGACGTCGTCGGGCCGTCATCGGCCGACCCGCTCGGCCATGATGGGCTGGTGAACGACGACACCGGGCTCGATCCCCTCGACACGGCGATCCTGCGCGCGCTCGGCCGGGACGCCCGTGCCACGTTCGCGCAGGTCGGCGAGCAGGTGTCGCTGTCCGCGCCCGCGGTCAAGCGCCGGGTGGACCGCCTGCGGGAGCGCGGCGTGATCCGGGGGTTCACCGTCCGCCTCGACCCGGCGGCGATGGGCTGGCAGACGGAGGCGTTCGTCGAGCTGTACTGCCAGGGGTCGACGAGCCCGGCGACGATGCGGTCCGCCGTCGAGAGCTACCCCGAGGTCGTCGCGGCGAGCACCGTGACGGGGGACGTCGACCTCATGGTCCAGGTGCGGGCGCGCGACATGCGCCATCTCGAGCGCGTCGTCGAGCGGCTGGCCGCCGAGCCGTTCGTGTCCCGCACCCGCTCCACCGTCGTGCTCTCGGCGCTCGTGCGACGTCCGGACATCCCCCCGGGACCCGAGGAGTGAGTGGGGTCAGCTCGCCACGACGGCGTCCGGCGCGCAGCGGTTGGTGACCACCATGACCGGGCAGTCGGCGTGGTGCAGGACCGCCTGGCTCGTCGAGCCGAGCAGCAGGCCCGCGAACCCGCCTCGGCCCCTGGACCCCACCACGATCAGGTCGGTCGCGACGGAGAACTCGGTGAGCAGCTCGGCGCCCGTGCCGTCGAGGGCGTGCCGCTTGACCGTCACACCCGGGTGGTCCGCCAGGGCCCGGTCGACGACGACGTGCAGGCCCTCGGTCACGTCGCGCAGCACCTGCTCGCGGTCCACCGCGGCCGGCAGCCACGACAGCACGCCGGTCATCGCGCCCACCGGGACGCCGGCGACGGCCGTCAGCTCGGCGCCCCAGACCTCCGCCTCGGCGATCGCGTACCGCAGCGCGTACTCGGCGGCCGGCGAGCCGTCGACGCCGACGACGATGCGGCGGAGCGGCCGGACGGGCGGGATCGGGACGTCGTCGGGCAGCGGCTTGCCGCCCTGCCGCAGCGGGACGACGACGGTCGGGCAGTACGCGTGCGCGGGCAGTGCCGACGACACCGTGCCCAGCAGCCGGTCGGCGAACCCGCCGCGACCCCGCGTGCCCACGACTACCGCGCGGACCGTGTGCGACATCTCGATCAGGACGCTCGTGGCGTCACCGGTCACCACGTTGGCGGCGACGGGCACGCCGCGTCCCGAGACCCGCGCGGTCGCCTCGGCGAGGACCGCACGAGCACCCTGCTGGATGGTGGAGTCGTCGAGCGCGGCGTACCCACCGTCCAGGGACGCAGCGGTGAACGACGGCAACGAGTAGCTGCACACCACGCGCAGGCCCCAGCCGTGGGTCGCGGCCTGCGCACCCGCCCAGTCCAGCGCGTGCAGGCTCGCCGACGACCCGTCGACCCCCACGAGGACCACGTCGTCCCTCGTCATGACCGGGCCTCCTCGGGCTCGTCAGGCCACTGCCACACGACGCTCAGGCAACGACGTACTGCGACCAGAGCGGCTCCGTGCGGACCGAGGTGGTCCCGAACGCCACCGACCAGCGCGGCGCCCGCGGGACGAAAGGGAGCTCCCACCCGATCTCGTGGAGGAGCCGGTCGGCCTTCCGGTGGTTGCACCGGACGCAGGCCGCGACGACGTTGGTCCACTCGTGCCGCCCGCCGCGGGACCGCGGGTTCACGTGGTCGACGGTGTCCGCTCCCCCGCCGCAGTAGGCGCACCGATGGTTGTCGCGCTGCAGCACCGTGCGGCGCGTGGGCGGCACGGGCCGTCGCACCGGGACGTGCACGTAGCGCGTGAGGCACAGGACGACCGGCAGGGGGACGGCGACGTGCTCGGAGTGCAGCAGCCTGCCGTCCGACTCCAGCACCGTGGCCTTGCCGGTCATGACGAGCACCACGGCGCGGCGCAGGCTCACGATGCACAACGGTTCCATGCTCGCGTTCAGGAGCAGCGTGCGGGCTGCCGAGCCGGGCGCCGCAGCACCGGCGGGGGCGTCCGCTCCCCCGGTCGTCTCGGCGGTCAGTGCAGGGGCGTTCACGAGCACGGCGTTCTCCCGACCTCGGGCGGTCGGACCGGCTGGCTGCCGGCCCGGCGAAGCGAAGCAACAGCGTGATGCACGGCCAGACTACGCGCCGGGGCTCGGGCTTCGGGGTACGACGGCATCGTGCGCATGGCGCCGGATATCGCGCCGGCCCCGCGCCGGACATCGCGCCGGCCCCCGCGCCGGACAGGGCGAAGGCCCGACGACAGCGATGTCGTCGGGGCTCCGTCGAGCGGGCGGCTGAGGTCAGCCGATCCGGATGAAGACGGGTGCGCTCTGCCAGATGGCGCGGAACTGGATCGTCTTGCCCGGGCGGGGCGAGTCGATCTGCGAGTCGCCACCGGCGTACAGGGCCACGTGACCGGGGCTCCAGATGATGTCGCCCGGCCGGGCGTCGGCGCGGGAGATGATCGTGCCCGCCGCCTTGATGCCGCCCGAGGTGCGCGGCAGGCTCACGCCGAGCTGCGCGTAGACGTAGCCGACGAAGCCCGAGCAGTCGAAGCCGGCGGGAGTGGTGCCACCGGAGACGTACGGCGTGCCGACGTACTTCGCGGCGATCTCGAGGACGGCATTGCCGGCGACGGCCTGGGGGACGGCGAACGCGGCGACCGCGGGCTTCGCGACGGCGGCGGCACGCGCAGCGCTGCGCGAGGCGGCCTTGGCCTTGGCGGGAGTGGGGGGCGGCGGGGGCGTCTCGGCCGTGACAGCCGGGATGTCGACCGTCCAGGTGGCGTCGGCGGGAGAGGTGACGACCGGCGCACTGTCGAGCACGGCGCGCGCCGAGGCGGTCAGTGCTGCGGTGTCGACGGCGGGCAGCGAGCCTGCGTCACCGGCTGTGGCCGACGCGGGCGAGCTGAGCATCGAGACGACGAGTCCCGACGACGCTGCCACGACGGCCGTTCGGCGACCGACGGTGCCGATCTGACCGGTGGCTGCCAAAGCTAGCTCGGTCAGTGGCGTCGAGGGACGCCGCGCCGCACGGTGGCGGGCGCGAGTAGTGCTCACGGTCACGCTGTGCCTCTCCTGAGGCCTACGAGGTCAGCTGTCGGGTTCGGGTGGGAGAACACCCGGCCACGTCCCCGGCTGGGCCGGTTCAGCGACTTCACCCCAAGGACACCGAACTTCCGGTGCCCGCAATTGGGTCCCCCGCCCCTGCCGGCGGTTTGTGCGAACCTCTAAGCGGCGGCAGGGTTAGGCACTCCGCTCGAAGGGCTTCCTCAGAGGAGGGTTCTGGAGAAGCAGGACGAACGTACATGACGGTCGCTGCGATTGTCACGTTCCGGTCACGAGAATCTTCCCTTGTGTTGGACGGACGTCCTGCATCGCGCGGTACAACCCTCACGATGACCTGCAACGACGCAGGTGAGCGCCTGTTTCGCCCCGCCGGAAGACGTCACCCGTGGCGTCGACGAACATCACGGTCGAATCGGTCGGGTGCTCGGGTGGCGCGACGGACACAGGAGCGGCCAGCGCAGCACCCGCCCAGCACACACGCAGCACCCAGCGGCGCCCCGCTCGCGACGGACCCCTGAGGACCGCTCAGCGCAGCCCGACGAAGATGTGCCGGGCGACGTCCTCGGGCAGGTCGAGCAGGATGTCGGACCCGCCGGTGGACACCGTCACGACGCCGTCGGAACGCTCGATCGAGATCTCGCTGCGCGGCTGCACGCCGGCCTCGGCCAGTCGCGTCAACAGCTCGACGTCCACCTGCAACGGCTCGGCGATGCGCGCGACGACGGCCCGTTCGACCCCGTCGGCCCCGACCTCGCCCTCGAAGCCCACGAGCGACGTCACGCCGTCCAGGAAGCCCTCGTGGGTGGTCTCCTCGCCGATCTCGCCCAGTCCCGGGATCGGGTTGCCATAAGGGTCGAAGTGCGGGTGGCCGAGCAGCTCGGCGAGCCGGATCTCGACGCGCTCGCTCATCACGTGCTCCCAGCGGCAGGCCTCCTCGTGCACGTACGGCCACTCGAGGCCGATCACGTCGGTCAGGAGCCGTTCCGCCAGCCGGTGCTTGCGCATGACCCGCACGGCCTTGGCCGCGCCCGCGCCGGTGAGCTCGAGGTGCCGGTCGCCGCTCACCACGACCAGGCCGTCACGCTCCATGCGCGCCACCGTCTGCGAGACGGTCGGCCCCGAGTGCCCGAGCCGCTCGGCGATGCGGGCCCGCAACGGGGTGATGCCTTCCTCGGTGAGCTCATAGATCGTCTTGAGGTACATCTCCGTCGTGTCGATCAGGTCGCTCACTGCTGCAGCCTCCAACGTCGCGTCACCGTGCTGCAGCACAGGCTAGTTGGTCCAGCCGACACTGCGGGGCCCCGACCGCCTATCCTCGCCTCGTGCCCGACGACCACGCCGCTGCCGCATCAGCGATCACCATCCCCGCTCACCTGCTGCCCGCCGACGGCCGCTTCGGCTCCGGACCGTCCAAGGTCCGCGCCGCGCAGCTCGAGGCGTTGGTCGGCTCCTCCGCGGCGCTCATGGGGACGTCGCACCGGCAGGCGCCCGTACGTGCCCTGGTCGGTCGCGTGCGCGCCGGCCTGGCCGCACTGCTCGACCTGCCCGCCGACTACGAGATCGTGCTCGGCAACGGCGGCTCGTCGGCGTTCTGGGACGTCGCCACCCTGTGCCTCGTCGACGACGTCGCGGCGTTCGGGACGTTCGGTGAGTTCGGTGCCAAGTTCGCGGCGGCGGCCGCTCGAGCACCCTTCCTCGCGGAACCCGTGGTGAGCGCCGTCCCGCCGGGCGAGGTGTCCGTGCCGGCGTTCGTCGACGGCGCCGACACCTACGCGTGGCCGCACAACGAGACCTCGACCGGCGTGGTCGCGCCCGTGCGACGCGTGCCCGGCTCGCGGGAGCAGGGTGCGCTGGTGCTCGTCGACGGCACGTCCGCGGCCGGTGGCCTGCCGGTCGACGTCGGCCAGACCGACGTCTACTACTTCGCGCCGCAGAAGTCGTTCGCCTCGGACGGCGGGCTCTGGATCGCGGCCGCCTCGCCCGCGGCGATCGACCGGGCCGCGCGCATCGAGTCGGGGGAGCGCTGGGTGCCGGAGTTCTTGTCGTTCACGACCGCTCTCGCCAACTCGCGCCTCGACCAGACCCTGAACACGCCGGCCATCGCGACGCTGGTGCTCCTGGCCGAGCAGCTGGACTGGATCCTCGGGAACGGCGGCCTGCCGTGGGCTGCCGAGCGGACCGCGACCTCGGCGGGGCACCTGTACGGGTGGGCCGAGGCGCGCGACTGGGCCACCCCGTTCGTCGCCGATCCCTCGATCCGGTCGAACGTCGTCGGCACGATCGACCTCGCCGCGTCGATCGAGGCGCCGACGGTGGCCAAGATCCTGCGTGCGCACGGCGTGGTCGACGTCGAGCCCTACCGCAAGCTCGGTCGCAACCAGCTGCGCGTCGCGATGTACCCCGCCGTGGACCCGGACGACGTCCTGGCGCTCACGGCGTGCATCGACCACGTGGTCGACCAGCTGCTCTGAGCCCGGACGACGACGCCCGCCCCTGCGGACAGGGGCGGGCGTCAGGCTGTGCAGCGCGAGCGGGTCAGGCGTCCTGGCCCTTGCGCCGGCGAGCGATCGCGACGAGCGTGACGGCTGCTCCACCGATCACGACGAACCCGAGCGCAGCGAACAGCAGCGGGGCGTCGTTGCTACCGGTGGCGGACAGCACGGCGGCGGTCGGGTCGTGGTGCACGTTCGACACGGGGGTGACGTCGCCCTCGGCGAGCACCTCGGTCGTCGGCGGGTTGGTCGCGCAGGTCGGGCTGGACGGCGGGTAGGCGACGGTGACCGTGGCCTCCGGGTTGACCTGGAACAGGACCTTCACGTCGGGCCGCACCCAGTCGAACTCGTCACCCTGGACCCAGGAACCGTCGGCCAGCTGGCGCCAGCCCGGCCAGTCCGCTCCGCGACCGTCCGGACCGACCACGGCTCCGGGCCACAGCACCGTTCCGGACAGCGGCTGGTCCGCGTAGACCACGTTGGGGCCGTTCGGGTTCAGGAACGTGATCTTGACCACCGTGTTCGGCGAACCGACGGCCTGGATGTCGTACTTGAGCTTGGGCACGTCCTTGTCGCAGATCGGCGTGATGACGTGCACCGCGAGCTGGCACGCCAACGGGGCGCCGTAGGCGTCGACCGCCCCGAGGCACCCGTACGGCGAGACCGTCGCCGCCTGGGTGGGGGCCACATCGGTCGCCGAGGACGGCACCGCGCAGACGACGGCGACGAAGATGGCGAGGAACGCGGCGACCGCGCCCCTGACGAGCCTGACCATGGTTTCGCCCCTGTCGGCTGGCAAATCGGACAATTCGGTTCCCATCATTCACTGCGCAGATCGGTATACACAGGGGCGAAACGGGTGATTTCGGACTTCCAACGGGTGACGTTCGTCTCTGCCTCGCGCCGCGCGGGTCGTCCAGGGGAAGCCGCTCAGCCGCAGGTCGCGACGACCTTGCCGGGCGACGTGATCGTCGGCGTGGTCCACACCGAGACGGTCCCGTCGCGCACCGGTACCTGGAACCGGTAGGTCTCGTGCGCACCCGGGGCCAGCCAGGAGGTCACCACCTGCGCGTTGCGTCCCGCGATGGTCGCCGGTTCCCCGAAGACGTACCCGTCGTCCTTCCGCACGGCGTCGAGCGGGGCCCCGACCGGGGAGTAGGCCGTGACGTTCGTGGCGAGCCAGCCGACCGGCAGGGCCGTACCGGACCAGCCGGTCACGTACTTCGGGAACGTGCCGACGTCTGCGGGCGGGGCGTAGTCGAGGTCCAGCCGGACCGTCGCCGTGGGCGTCGGGCCCGTGCACACGAGGTCCTCGACGGTCACCTTGGACGTCAGGTAGTAGTCGAGCTTGCCCGCGGTGCCGTCGTTGAGGAAGACACCGGCGGCGTCCGGGAACGGTCCGGTGAGGAACGCGGCACCGACGCTCGTCGCGGCCAGCCTCGCCTGCTCCGGCGGATGGGCCGACCAGACCCGCAGCCGGTCCTCGGAGCCCGCGCGGGTGAGCGCGTCGACGACGTCGCGCGAGCTCCCCTGGCCGCCGCCGACGGCCCGGAAGATCGTGGCGGCGACGCTGGTGTAGAAAGCGTCGCCGGCCGCCCCGTCGTCGCCGACCTTCAGGTAGGTGTCCCGCAGCAGCACCTGCAGCACGTTCGAGGCGTCGATGGTCGACCCGTCCGGCAGCGCGACCGGGCCCGTCGCGCCGAGCAGGTAGGACACCGCCACCGGGTCCGTCGCGATGACGCCGTCCACGTGCTGGCCCATGTCGCGCTCCCAGCGCGCGGCGAGCAGCTGCGCGCTGCGCGGGAAGTCCGGGGTCAGCACCGCGTCCTGCACCCATCGGCCCAGTCGGGGGGTGTCCACCTGCAGCTCCTCGGGCGTAAGGGGCAGGATCGGCTCGGCGATGCCGGGCAGGTCCGCGGTGGTCGCCTGGGAGACGAGGTCGACGGCGCCGTCGTTCGCCTGCAGGACCGCGAACGCCCCGACGATGCCGCCGGCACTGCGCAGCTCGGCCGAGTTGAGCGAGACCAGCAGGTACGTGCGCGGGCCGTCCGCGCCGAGCATGCTCGGCATGAGCGTCGCCATCTGCGCGCCGACGTCGAGGGAGTCGACGACCTGACCGAAGTCGCCCTGCAGCTGCGACACCGGAGCGGCGAGCTGAGGCACGAGCCGGGCGGTGTCGAGCGCGCCGATCGCGTCCTGTGCCCGGTGGGCGGCGGAGGCGGCGTCGACGATGTCGGGGGCCGCGGCCACCAACGGCGCCAGGTCGATGCGACCGTCCGTTCCCGGGGCCTCCTGCGCGTGCAGCACAGCGTCGATCTGTCCTACGGCCGGCAGAGCGTCGTGGGCCAGGTCGGCCAGCGAGACCGACACCACCCGCACGGCGTGCAGCTGCGGTCCGATGCCCGGTACGTGCTCGGCGAGCCGCCATACCGGGTCGCTGGTGGCGCTGCTGGCTGTGCCGAGCTGGGCCTGGACCTCCGGCAGTCGCGCCTTGATCGCTTCCGTGTTTCCGTCGCGGACGTCGGTCTGCACCTGCTGGACCACGTCCTTCGCGGCGAACAGCGCCCTGCCCGCCTGATAGCCCCGGAAGGCGACCCAGCAGCCGGCGAGGAGGACCACGCCGAGGAGCGCCGCGATGCTCAGCAGGACGCGCCGCGTGCGCCGGCCGTGCCGGTGCCGGTCGGTCGCAGGCGGCGGACCGTCGTCGGGCGCGACGACCACGGGTACCTGCGGCTCGTCGACATCGGCACTCACCACCCGATCCTGACATGTCGGACATTCCGGTCGGGCACGCGCGGGGCCGGTTCACCCGCGCGCCGCGGGTGAACCCGGGCCGGACTCTCAGGCTGCCGCCTGCTGGTCCGCGGCCTCCTGCGCGCCGAGACGTGCGGCGGCGTCGGCGCGGGGGCTCACGACCTCGAGGTGCGGCCGCGTCCGGACGCTGTAGCGGACACGCACGTCCCATTTCCACCGCGCCCACAGGGCGGCGCCCGTCGCCACGAGCAGCGCGGTGATCGAGCCGATCCCGATCGCCCAGCGCGGCCCGAACGCCTGGCCGATCCAGCCGACGATCGGGGAGCCGATGGGCGTCGCACCGAGGAAGACCATCATGTACAACGCCATCACCCGCCCTCGTACAGCGGGGTCGGTCGTCATCTGGATGGTCGAGTTGGCCGCCGTCATCATCGTCAGGCTGGCCAGGCCCACCGGGATGCACGCCACCACGTACGAGGGGTACGTGGGCATGAGGGCCATGACGCCGGTGGCGATGCCGAACCCGAACGCCGAGCCGATCACCAGCCGCACCCGTGGCCGCTCGCGGCGGGCCGCCAGCAGGGCACCGGTGAGGGAGCCGATCGCCAGCACGGAGCCCAGGATGCCGTACTCCCCCGCACCTCTGTCGAACACGGTGCGGGCCATCATGGCGCTGGTCAGCTGGAAGTTCAGGCCGAACGTGGACACGACGCCGACGACCACCATGATCACGAGGATGTCGCTACGCCCGCGCACGTACGCGATGCCCTCGCGCAGCTGGCCCTTGGCGCGCACCACCGTCGGCATGGGCCGCAGGTCCGCGGTGCGCATCGCCGTGAGCGCGAAGATCGTCGCCGCGAACGTCGCCGCGTTGATGAGGAACACCCAGCCGGTGCCCACCGCCGCGATCAGCAGACCGGCCACGCCCGGGCCGATCAGCCGGGCCGCGTTGAACGAAGCGCTGTTCAGGCCGACCGCGTTGGACAGCTTGGCCGGCGGGACGAGCTCGGCGACGAACGTCTGCCGGACCGGCCCGTCGATCGCCGTGACGCAGCCGAGCGTCAGGGCGAACAGGTACACCTGCCAGAGATGCGCGTCCCCGGACATCACGAGCAGGCCGAGGCCGGCGGCGAGGACGCCCTGCGCGAACTGGGTGGCCATCAGCAGCTTGCGGCGGTCCACCCGGTCCGCGAGCAGCCCGGCCCACGGCGACAGGACGAGCACCGGGGCGAACTGCAGCGCCGTCGTGATGCCGACCGCGACGCCCGACTCGTCGGAGAGCTGCGTGAGCACGAGCCAGTCCTGCGCGACCCGCTGCATCCAGGTACCGATGTTCGCCACCAGCGCCCCGGCGAACCAGAGACGGTAGTTGCGGAACTGCAGCGAGGAGAACGTGGGACTCATGCCTGGGCGATCCTCCGCAGGAGCTCGGTGGCGTCGGTCAGGACCTGGCGCTCGTGGGGTGTCATGGCGTCGAGCTGGCCGGCCAGCCACGTGTTGCGGCGGCGGCGGGTCTCCTCGACCTCTGCCGTACCGCTCTCGGTCAGCGTGACCACGACCTGGCGGCCGTCGGTCGGGTGCGGCGCCTTCGAGACCAGGCCGAGGTCGGTCAGACAGTTGACGGTGCGCGTCATCGACGGCGGCTGGACGCGCTCCAGCTCGGCCAGCTGGCCGGGGGTGAGCGGACCCTTCTTGTTCAGCCAGAGCAGGACCGTGTACTGCGGGTCGGCCAGGCCGGCGCCACCGCGTTCGGCCCGGATCCGGCGCGACGCCTGACCGATGGCGATGCGCAGGTCGCCGGTCGGGTCGGGCGTGGTCGAAGGCATGGTCGTTAGCATACGTCATTACCTTGCGTAACGAAAATCGTAGACGACCAGCCTCTGTTCGGCCGGACGGTTCGTCGCGACGAACCGTGCGCGCGAGTCTCGTCGCGACGAATCCGTCGCCCGGGTCGCGACGGGGTCGTCAGGGGCGGCCGAGGGCCCGGTACGTCCAGCCGGCCGCGCGCCACTGCGCGGGCGCGAGCACGTTGCGCCCGTCGAGCATGCGCCGGTGGGCCACCACCTGGCCGAGCTCGTGCGGGTCGAGCGCGCGGTACTCCGCCCACTCGGTGGCGAGCAGGACGACATCCGCCCCTGCTGCGGCCTCCAGCGCGGTGTCGGCGAAGTGCAGGTCGGGCCACTTGGCGCGTGCGTTGGCGATGGCCTGCGGGTCCGTCACGGTGACGTGGGCACCCTGCAGCTGCATCTGGGCGGCCACGGACAACGCCGGGGAGTCGCGGACATCGTCGGAGTCGGGCTTGAACGCAGCCCCGAGGACCGCGATGCGGCGGCCGACGATCGAGCCGTGGCACACCTCGCGGGCCAGGTCCACCACCCGCACCCGTCGACGCATGTTGATCGAGTCGACCTCGCGCAGGAACCCGAGGGCGTCGCTGACGCCGAGCTCTCCGGCCCGGGCCATGAACGCGCGGATGTCCTTGGGCAGGCAACCGCCGCCGAAGCCCAGGCCCGCGTTCAGGAACCGGCGTCCGATGCGGTCGTCGTAGCCGATCGCGTCGGCCAGGCGCGTGACGTCGGCCCCGGTCGACTCGCAGAGCTCCGCCATCGCGTTGATGAACGAGATCTTGGTCGCCAGGAACGAGTTGGCGGCCACCTTGACCAGCTGCGCCGTCGCGTAGTCCGTCACGACGAGCGGGGTGTCCTCCGCCAGAGGGGCCGCGTACACCTCGTCGAGCACGGCCTGCGCCTTGACGCCCTCGAGCGTCGGCTCGCCATCGCCGTTCGTCGGCAAGCCGTAGACCAGGCGGTCGGGGTGCAGCGTGTCCTGGACCGCGAACCCCTCGCGCAGGAACTCCGGGTTCCAGACGAGGACCGCGCCCGTGTCGGCCAGGACCTCCGCGATCGCCTCGGCGGTGCCGACCGGGACGGTCGACTTGCCCGCGACGACGTCGCCCGCCCGTAGGTGCGGGCGCAGGGCCTCGACCGCGGCGTTGACGTAGGTCAGGTCCGCGCGGAACTCGCCGTGCACCTGCGGGGTGCCGACACAGATGAAGTGGACGTCGGCGCCGGCCGCGTCGGCGATGTCCGTGCTGAACGACAGCCGTCCGGTCGCGCTCGCCTGCGTGAGCAGCTCGGGCAGCCCCGGCTCGTAGAACGGTGCGCGCCCCTCGCGCAGCGCGTCGATCTTGTGCGCGTCGACGTCGATGCCGACGACGTCATGACCCAGTTGCGCCATGCTCGCGGCGTGCACGGCCCCGAGGTAGCCGCAGCCGATGACGGAAAGTCGCACGAATTGCCCCTTTGTGGTGGATTCCGACGAATGTACCTGGACGGTCGCAGACCTCGTCGGGTGATCCTCTCCCGACGCCGCCGGACGGGTGAACGCGTCCTGTTACGGTCCCTGACGTGCTCCAGCCTCCCACCCGGCGTCGTGTCGTCGCCGCTCTGGTGGTCTACCTGGCGCTCGTCGCGCGGCTGACCCTCTGGCCCGCACCCGCTCCGTCCAGCACGTTCGACCTGGTCCGATCCGTCCTCGCCTGGTTGTCCCGGACGGGCATCCCGCTCACCTACGCGGGGCTCGAGGCCGGGGCGAACGTGGTCATGTTCGTACCGTTCGGCGTGCTCGTCGGCCTGCTCGTGCGGCGCTGGTGGCTCGTCGTGCTGCTCGGGTTCGGCCTGTCCGCCGCGATCGAGCTGGCGCAGCTCTTCTTTCTGCCGACGAGGGTCGCCACCGTGCAGGACGTCGTCGTCAACACCCTCGGGGCGGCGCTCGGCGTGCTCGGACTGCACCTGGTGAGGTGGCGGATGGCTCGGCGGCGCGTCCCCTCCACCGGCTGATCTTTGCCACTCGATCGGGTCAGAGGGCGTGGCAGCGGACCGCTGACCAGGAATGATGGCCGCATGAACCCCACCGACGAGGCTGCGCCGCTGCGCGTCCTCGTGGTGTGCACAGGCAACGTCTGCCGGTCCCCCGCCGTCGAGCGCCTGCTGTCCACTCGGCTCGGCGCGGCGTTCCAGGGGCGTCCGGCGGTGGGGTCGCTGATGCCGGCGATCGAGATCGGCTCGGCCGGCACGGGCGCTCTGGTGGGACGGTCGATGACTCGCGCGATGGCCGAGCTCGTCGAGGAGCACGGCGCCGACCCGTCCGGTTTCGCCAGCCGTCAGCTCGAGGCGTCGATGGTCCGGTCCGCCGGCCTCGTCCTGGCGATGACGCGCAGGCACCGGTCGGCGATCGTCGAGCTCGTGCCTGGAGCGGTCGGTCACACCTTCACCCTGCGCGAGCTCGCCCGGCTCGCGGCCGACGTCGACCCGGCCGCACTCCCCGGCGCCAACGCCACGACCGCCGACCGGCTGCGCGCCCTGGTCCCCCTGGCCGAGCGCCGGCGCGGTCTGCCGTCCTCTCGGCCCGCTGACGACGACGTCGTCGATCCCTTCCGCGGCGACACGGCGCTGTACCAGCGCTCGTTCGACCAGCTCCTTCCCGCCGTCGAGTCCCTGACGTCGCTGGTGCGTCGGTAGCCGAGGCGCGGGGACGCCGCACCGGGGGGGCGTCGGGCTAGATGCCCAGCCAGGTCTTGATCGGGCCCAGGAGGAAGTAGACGACGAACAACGCCGACGTGATCCACATGAACGCGTGGATCTCGCGGAACTTGCCGACGGCCAGCTTGAGGACCACGAACATGATGACGCCCGCGCCGATGCCGACCGTGATCGAGTAGGTGAAGGGCATCAGGACGATGGTGAGGAACGCCGGGATGGCCACCTCGTAGTTGCGCCAGTTGATGCCGCTGATCTGCGTGACCATGAGGAAGCCGACGACGACGAGCGCGGGGGTCGCAGCCTCGAAGGGGACCAGCTCCACCAGGGGCGACAGGAACGTGGCCAGCAGGAACGCCAGACCCGTGACCACGGAGGCGAGGCCGGTCCGGGCACCGTCGCCGACGCCCGACGCGGACTCGATGTACGCGGTGTTCGACGAGACGCTGCCCGCACCGCCGGCGGCCGCGGCGATCGAGTCGACGACGAGGATGCGCGTCGCGTTCGGCGGCGTACCGGTCTTGTCGAGCAGGCCGGCCTCGCCGCCGACGGCGACCATGGTGCCCATCGTGTCGAAGAAGTCGGCGAGCACGAGCGAGAAGACGAGCAGGATCACGGCGACGACGCCGATGGACCTGATGCCGCCGAAGAGCGAGAACTGGCCGACCAACGAGAAGTCGGGCGTCGCGACGATCCCGCCGGACGGCCAGTGCGGGATGGCGAGCGACCAGCCGCCGGGGTTGTCGGCGGACTTGGAGCCGAGGTCGCCGACCACCTCGACGATCAGGGCGAGGACCGTGGCGGACAGGATGGCGATCAGGATGGCGCCGTTGACCTTGCGCACCATGAGGATGACGGCGATGAACAGACCGACGACGAACACGAGCAGCGGCCAGCTGCCGAGCGAGCCGCCAATGCCGAGCTCGACCGGGGTGGCCTGGCTGGCGGGGATGCGCACGAAGCCGGAGTCGACCAGGCCGATGAAGGCGATGAACAGACCGATGCCGACGCTGATGGCGGTCTTGAGCTCCATGGGGACCGCACGGAACACGGCCTGACGCAGACCGGTGGCCACCAGCAGCAGGATGACCAGGCCCTCGATGACGACGATGCCCATGGCGTCCTGCCACGACATCCCCGGCAGGGCGGCGATCGAGTAGGCGACGACCGCGTTCAGACCGAGCCCCGCGGCGAGGGCGAGCGGGAAGTTGGCGACGACGCCCATGAGGATCGACATGATCCCGGCGACCAGTGCGGTGGTCGCCGCGACGGCCGCGAGGTTCGGGGTGCTGCCGCCGCCGAGGAACTGCCCGTCGCCGGACTTCACGGTGCCGATGATCAGCGGGTTCAGGACGATGATGTAGCTCATCGTGAAGAACGTGACCAGGCCGCCGCGGATCTCCGTGGCGACGGTCGAGCCGCGCTCCGAGATCTTGAAGTACCGGTCGATCGCGCTGGTCGAGCGCTCGGTGGTCATCGTCATGGGCGGCAGTGTGCCAGAGCCCGCGGCCTCAGAAGAACTGCTGCGGTCAGACATTCCCTTGGGTGTCGGCAGCGAGGCCCGGGCTCGGAGGAGCTGGGCGACGCCGTCGGGAACTACTGCGGCAGCGCGGCGGTGATGACGTCGAGGATCTCGGGTGCGTCCGGCTCGGTCTTCGGGCGGAATCGGTGGACCGAGCCGTCGGGCGTGACGACGAACTTCTCGAAGTTCCACGTGATCCGCCCGGCCTTGCCGGCAGCGTCCGGCGCCTTCGTCAGCTCCTTGTAGAGCGGGTGCTGGGACCGACCGTTGACCTTGGTCTTGGCGAACATGGGGAACGTCACGCCCCAGGTGGTCGAGCAGTACTCCGCGATGGCGTCCTCGGAGCCGAGCTCCTGCAGGAACTGGTTGCTGGGGAAGCCCAGAACCGTGAACCCACGGTCGCCATAGGTCTTCTGCAGCTGCTCGAGCTTCTCGTACTGCGGCGCCAGGCCGCACCGCGAGGCGACGTTGACGACGAGCTTGACCTTGTCGGCGTAGGCGCCGAACGTCGTGGGTTCGCCGTGCAAGGTCGTGAGCGGGATCTCGTCAAGACGCATGCCCCGGTCAACCTTGCCCGGCCCCGATACATTCCCGGCACGCCGGTCCGCCGAGCGCGCTCTGGAGTCGAACGGGACGGTGCCTGGCGGCGACCGCGGCCACGTCGCACGCGGAGGTCAGGCGCGCGCCCCGCACGACGTCGTGGCGAGCTCGGTCGTCATGTGGTGCGGCCTCAGCCGACGCCGAGCAGCCGGGCGCTCATCACGGACTCACGGGTGGGCGTGACGGCGGCGACGCCTGCGGCCGGAGCGGCCTGGTCGACCGCCTCGTGCCAGGCCTCGGCGAGCGGGAGGATCAGGCCCCGGCAGGCGATCGTCCGATCCACGTCCCCCGTCACGCCCGCCTCGATGAGCGCGGTCAACAGGTGGCGGTAGATCGACATGAGCTGCGGGCCACCGTCCCACGCGCCCTCCTGCATGCTCACCATCAGCTCGGCGACGATCTCCTGCGCGTGCGCCAGGTGCTGGGTGCCGTCGACCCGCCGGCCAGCCTGGAAGGAGATGACCGCGCGGTCCACGTCGAGCAGCATGCGCTCGTACCGCATCGTGAGCAGGCGTGCGGGACCGACCACGGCGACGGCGGCGACCGCGTACTGCGAGCGGACGCTGTGCATGACGGGTGCCTTTCGGTCGGAGCAGACGAACTCAGTACGGATAGCAATGCACGCCCGTGGAAGGCCCGTTCCCGGGTGTGCCCGCCGACGATCACGCGCGACGTCGCGGCGGGTGCTAGCGGGACGACCGAACGTCGACTTCCGCGCGATGATCGTGGATCACTCACCGGGGAAGCGCTTGCTCGGCCGAGTCACAGTCTATGTCACCGCCGATGGGCAGGAGTGACAGAGGCCGCCATCCCCGATTGGTCCCTGTCCCGGAGTGACGACGTCGACCGCGTCATTGCAACCGGCTTCGAGCACACGCCTCCCTTCAGGCGGTGCCGAGGTCCCTGTCCTGAGCGCGGTCCGGGCGGGCTACCCTCGTTCGGTGCCGTCGTCACGCTCGTCGATGTTGAACCCCCGCCGTACGCCGCCGCCGCCCGTGCCGGTGAACTTCGCCCGGGTCATGCGCGTCGGCACGCTCGCGTGGGCCGTCGCACTCGTCGTCACCGTCGTGCTCGCGGCCACCGGGTCGATCGACTGGACCGCGGCGTGGGTCTGCGGGGTCGGCATCGTGCTGGGGCTCCTGGGCGCGCGGTGGGCCCGTCGCCACCCGCCGACCGTGCCAACCTCAGACGCCGCCGCGCAGACCTCCACGGCTCCCGAGACCGCCGCCGAGTAGTCGGGGCTCGCAGGGGCGTTCGGGCGCAGGGCGACCAGTCGATCGTCGCGGGGCCCGCTCTGGCGTCGACCGTCGGGCGCGGGGCTCGGTCGGGAGTCGTTGCCGCTGAGGGTCGCGGAAGTGGCGTCAGTCCTCCTCCAGGCCGCGTCCAGGGGGCGACGTCGGCGTCAGTCCTCGAGGGCCGCGTCCAGGGCGAGGTCGGCGGCACGCTCCGGCGCGACGAGCACCGCCTCGACCGCGCTGCGCGCCCACCAGCGACCCGCTGCCTGCGCGAGCCCGGCCGCCAGACCCGCGACGTGCACGGTGCGGACCACGGCGTCCGGGCCGGACCCGGTCACCCACCACTCGACCGGCGCGCCGTCGACGACGAGCTCGTCGTGCTCGACCCAGGTCACCGGCGCGCCCGGCAGGACCGCGGCCACCCCGGCGGGCACAGGCGTCTCGATCCCCTCCTCGGGCCGGTCGACCTGACCCGCGGCGAGGTCGGCGACCGTGGCGACGTCGAGCAGCCGCGCCAGGGCATCGGCGCGTGCCGGGGTCGACGGCACCATCGCGGCGACGTCAGTGCGCTGCCACCACATCGGCTGGTCGGCGACGGCCGCGTCGTCGGCGTGCACCATCGCCACGCGGCCGGCCGCGACGATCGCCGGGAGCCGTTCGGCGACCTCCCCGAGACGGGCGCCACCGCCCGACTCCTCGACGCGGACCGCGGTCGCGGAGATCCCGCGCCACAGCGCGACCGCGACCGCGGGGTCGACGGCCGTCCCCGCCGGGCCGAGCGCGTCCAGGAGGCGGGCCCACGCCTGCGGGCCGAGGTCGTCGAGACCGGCGATTCCGCCGAGCGCCACCTGGACGGCGCGGTCGAGACCACGCAGCAGCTCCGGTGCCGGCGGCAGCACGCCGCGCAGCGCGACGCCGGTGGAGGCGCGCTCCGTGGGGCGCGAGAACGGGTCGCTCGAGAACGGGTCGTCGCGTGAGAGCGCGTCGGCGGAGAACGGGTCGCTCGGGATCGTGCGCGCCTCGTCGGCGGCGAAGATCCCGCCCAGCTCGTCGGGTCCACGCTCGCGCAACCACCAGGCCGTGTACGACGGTGCGGTCGACCCACGTTCCCCGCGGACGCGCTCCAGCAGCGCGCGTCGCAGCTCCGGCTCGCCGGCCAGCCGCGCCAGCAGCTCGGGCCAGCGGTCGGGGTCGACGGCGTCGAGGTCTGCCACCGCCACCGCGTCACCCACGTAGTCACCGGCTCCCAGGGTGGCCGACAGGTGCTCGAGGTACTCGGGCCAGCCGTCCAGGGCCTGCGCGGCCAGGCTCGCGTCGTCGGTGCCGTCCGGGTCGACGGCCGCGGGCTCGGCGACCACGTCGGCCAGCCGGACCAGGGCCAGGTCGTCACGGACGCCGACGGCGACGAGCGTCGACGCGCCCCACCGCTCGACCACGTCGAGGGCGACCGGCGCGAGCACCCGCGGGTCGAGCAGCGCCGCGGCTGCACCACCCGGCAGGACGAGGCCGTGCGCGGGGGTGGGCTCGCCGTCCGCGGCCGCGAGCGTCACCAGGCCCAACCACGGTGCGGCGTCGGCCAGGGCGCCCGCCGGGCGAGGGCGCGAGTCAGCCGCGCCCGTCGTCACGGCATCGGGCGTGGAATGCCGCACGACCGCTCGCACGACCGCGAGCACGGCGTCGGTGACCTCGTCGGCGAGCTCGAGGTCGTCGTCGTCGGCCTGCTCGAGGACGGCCGCCCGGAGTGCGGGGTGTCGCAGCAGACCCTGGGCGTCGGGAGCGTCGGCACCGAGCCGGGCCAGCAGGGGGTGCGCGGCCCGCGGGTCCACGACGCGCAGGCCCCAACGCCCCAGCTCGCGCAGCGCCTCCGTCCCGACGGCGTCGGCGACGTCGGCGTCGAGCACGACGAGGCCCCGCGCGCCGCGCACCACCCGACCGTCGGCGAGCGGCACCGGCAGCGCGCCCATCGCCTCGCGGTCGCGCGGGTCGTCCGCGAGCGGGGCCAGGGCGTCGTACAGGGGCGCCCAGCTGTCGTCCGGGACCGCGGGCAGCTCCTCGACGACGTCCGCGAGCCCGCGGACCTCGACGCCCAGCACGCGCGCCTGTGCCTCCCAACCGGCCGGCACCAGGACCAGCCCTGCGATCCGGTGGCCGAGTGCCTCGACCGCCCGAACCTGGTGGCCGGCCGGCCCCGCGAGCATCACCGCGCGACCGGGCGCGAGGAGCGCGCGGTCGACGGTCGGGCCGTCGACGCGCGCGCCGTTCACATCGGTGCCGTTCGTGACCGTGCCGTTCGCCTCCGGGCCGTCCTCGCCGCTGCCGGTCGCGTCTCCCGACGTCGACGCGCGCACGAGCAGAGGGGTGCGCGCGAGCCGGTCCACGATCCGCTCACGCAGCGCGCCGTCGAGGGCACCGGCCGCGAGCCCCATCGGAACGAGCCCGAGAGCGTCGTCCGTAGAGCCCGCCAGGGCTCGCTCGTGCGCGAGCCGCGCGTACGCGTCGGCGGCGTGGTCGAGGACGGCGTCGGTGAGCCGCCCGGCCGCCACGTGCCGGCGGGTGGGGTCGAGGGGCAGGGTCACGACGAGGAGCGCAGGGACGGTGCAGGGTTCGTCGGTCGGGGTGGGGGCATGCACCACCCGGAGCCAGTCGGCCTGGTGGCGAGGTACCGCCCACGTCACGCGCCAGGTGCGGGCGGTGCGCTCCTCGACCGGGCGGTCGGCCAGCAGGTCGAGCCCGACCTCACCCTCTGCCGACAGGACCGTCCAGCGATCCTGGACGTCGGCGATCCGTCGGTTGGGCCCCTCGGCGGTGTTGTCCTCGACCAAGATCTCGACCAACCCGGGTAGCGCGAGGAGCAGGGGGTCGCCGACGTCGCGGAGCAGGCCGCGGACCTCGTCGGCGGCGACCTCGTCCCGCAGCTCGAGCACGACCGCGGTGTCGTAGCCGGCGGGCGGGCGACCGGTGGCGGGGAACGGCAGGCGCAGCGCCGGCAGGGATCCGTCGCGCCGGCGGACCTCGTCGTCCAACCCGGCGTTGTCGGCCGACGCCTCGGCGAGCAGACCCGTGGTGTCGCGCGCCGAGAAGCGCACGCCGCCGGTGGTCGACAGCAGGGAAATCTCGTCGGACACGGCCCGGACGGCCGCGAACCCGACCCCGAACCGACCGACCACGTGCGCACCGGCCGGCGAGTCGCCCCGCTTCGACGAGGCCCGCATGGACGACAGCGACGCCACCCCGTCCGCGTCGAGCGGGTCACCGGTGTTGGCCGCGACGAGCACCAGCGTGCCGTCGTCCGAGCGGTCGAGCCGCAGCAGCAACCGCCCCGGGACCTCGGCGCGTGTCGCAGCGTCCGCCGCGTTCTGCGCGAGCTCGACCACTACCCGGTCGCGGTAGTACCCCCGGGCGTGGTCCTCCTCGGTGTTGGCGTCCTCCCGCAGCCGCGCGGGCGAGGCGCGCCACGCCCCCAGCACCGCAGCCCGCAAGGCCGCCGTGCCGAAGGCGTCAGCGGTCACGACTCGGGTGAGGTCGCGCCGTCGATCTCGTCGGCGCCGCCATCAGGCTGGTCCTCGGCCTGGGCTGACGCGTCACCGGCGTCGTCGCCTGTGACATCCGATGCGACGGTCTCGACGACGTCAGCATCCGCGGCCTCCACCGCAGCCTCCGGCTCGGGCACGGCCGTCTCGTCGACATCCACGTGCGCGTCACTGGCCGCCACCGCAGGCTCGGGCTCGTCGACATCGACATCCACGTCACCCGTCGCCACCGCTTCCGCCGGCTCAGGCACGGCGGTCTCGACGACGTCCACGATTGTGTGACCGGACGCCAGCGCGGCCACCGGCTCGGGCACCACGGGCTCGTCGGCGAGCTCAGGCGTCGAGGCCTGGGCCGCGCGGCTCACCGGGGGAACCAGCTCGAGCTTCAGCTCGTCGATGACGGGGTCCGGCGACGGCCACTCGGTCGGCACGGCCTCGGCGTCGGTCTCGGAGTGCGCACCGCAGCCGTGGTCGAGGCTGACCACCATGCCGTCGTCGGGCGACCACTCGTTCGCGCAGACACCGAACACGGTGCCGAGCGAACCCTGCAGCGGAACGAGGAACCCGCAGCCGTGGCAGGCCGCCGCGGAAGACACGGCACCGGCGCTCGTCGGACCGTGCGCGCCTCGGTACCAGCGCTCGGCGGCCTCGTCGCGACCCTGCGGCGACAGCACCCGGACACGGGCGAGCGCGAGCTCGTCGATCGCGACCGAGTCCAGCTCCTGGTCGCCGGACGGCGTCCAGCCCGGCTCGAGGCGGGGGTCATCGGCACGGAACGGCAGCACGTCACCGGGGCCGATGTCGCCCGGCCGGATCCGCTCCGACCAGGGCAACCAGGCCTGGCCGAGCACGGCGTCGGGCCCGGGCAGGAGCTCGGCCTCACAGACCGTCGCGGTGCGTCCGCGCGGGACACGCGCTACGGTGACCGTCCACTCCCAGCCGCGGTAGCCACGGGCGGTCGAGGCGAAACGGTGCGAGATCAGGCGTTCGCCCTCGACGACCAGGCCGAGGTACTCCCCGACGTCAGAGGCGTCCTCGGCGAGCTCGATCGCGACCTCGCGGGCCAGGTCGACGGCCGAGCCGAGGACCGCGTCCTTCGTCGGTGCGGGCATGCTCAGGCCTCGATGTCGTCGGCGACGGCGCGCAGCAGGGTGGCGTACTGGGTGCCGCGGGCCTTCTCGGGGTAGCGGCCACGGCGCAGGTCGTTGCCGATCTTGTCGAGCACCTTGATGAGGTCCTCGATGATGACCGCCATGTCCTCGGCCGGCTTGCGTGCCGCCTTGGCGACGGACGGGACCGGGTCGAGGAGCTTCACGGAGAGGGCCTGCGGGCCTCGACGACCGTCGGCGACACCGAAGTCGACCTTGGCGCCCGGCTTCGGCGCCGTGACACCCTCGGGCAGCGCGGAGGCGTGCAGGAAGACCTCGCCGCCGTCGTCGCTGGCGATGAACCCGAAGCCGCGCTCGGTGTCGAACCACTTGACCTTGCCGGTAGGCACGGTGAACCCCTGTCCTGTGTAAGAGACGTACTGGTCAAGGCTACCGGCCTGCGCACGTTGCGGGCGCCCGGCGCTCGAGCCGCACGGGCATGATCGCGACGAGAATGCTGCGCAGGGTCCCGACGACGGGTGCGTGCCTGATCCATCCGGACTGCGAAGTCGACGCTGGGTCTCGTCGACGAGGGCACCGGTCGCGACGACGAGAGGAGCTGCCGTGGACGCCGACCGCGATCCCGCGGGCGCGCGAGAACGCCTGCTCTCCCTGCGGGCGGCCGCGGCCGAGACCCTCGGCGCCCTCGAGGCGACCCACCGCGCGGTCGTCGACGCATCCCGCGACAGCAACGCCGACGACGAGCACGACCCCGAGGGCGCCACCATCGCCTTCGAACGGGCTCAGGTCGAGGCGCTCGCCAGGGAGACGGCGGACAGGATCACCTCCATCGACGCGGCGGTCGGTCGAATCGACGCCGGGACCTTCGGCATCTGCGTGGTGTGCGGTCAGGCGATCCCCCAGGGTCGGCTCGAGGCACGCCCCACCGCGACGACGTGCGTGGCGTGCGTGACGCCGTAGTCAGGATGCACGGCCTGCAACGACAAACGACGCCCTGTGGGCGAGGCAATTGTTTTGGGGGCTGTGGACGGCTCGACAGTCTGCATTCCGACCGCATTGTTCTGGCACCTGGCCTGCTGCGATGCCACCTACAGATGTGTCGACCGGAATGTCGGTGGTACCTGGAACACTGGTGCACAGGCGAGAACGCTGCCGGAATTCCACGGCATCGTCGGGCATCTTTGGGGGGCGGGGCCAGGTGGCGATCGACGCGACGAAGGGTGCGAGCTCGCCGGCGCCCTCCGGCGCGGTCCTGGACGTCCTCGTCGGGCTCACGTCGTCCGTGGACGCGCTCACCTCGGTGGCAGATCCGGCGGCGGCGGAGCGCATCGCGGGTGCGGAGGCGGCCACGGTGGTCGCCGAGGCGCTGGCCCTCGCCGGTCGCTTGACGGCCATCGCGGCTCGGACCGTCACCGTGGTCGAGGCCGACGGGTGGTGGGCGCTGGACGCCCGCAACCGCTCGATCACGTCGTGGGTCGCCGCCCAGGGTCGGGTCACGCACGGTCAGGCGGCGCGCCCCGTCGGACTGGGTCGGGCGATGCGCGACGACCTGGCCGCCACCGCCGTCGAGGCGGTCGCCGGGACGGTGTCGATCGAGGCTTCGCAGGTGCTCGCGGCGGTGACGACGACGACCGAGGCGCGCCGGGCTGCGCTCACCGCACCCGCCGACGCGTGCGGTGAGGGATTTCTGCTCGAGCACGCCCGGGTGCTTCCCGCCGCGCAGCTGCGCCTTCTCGCCCGTCGATGGGCCGCACAGGCCGACCCGGAAGCCGACGAACGAGGCTACCGGGACGCGACCGACGCCGAGTTCCTGGACCTCGCCGACACGACAGACGGCTGCCACCTCGCGGGCTTCCTCACCAGCGAGCACGGCCACGCGCTGCGCGCGGCCCTCACCGCGCTGACGGACAGGTCGACCGCCGGCGCCGGACAACCGCCGGGACGCAAGCGAGCGACGGCGCTGACGACGATGGTCCGAGCCCTCCTCGACAACGACCTCACCGGCGCGACGGGGACGCACCGGCCGCAGATCAGCGTCGTCACGGACCTGGAGACGTTGACGCGCGCGCTCACCCGGGGCGGCACCGCCGCGGCGATCAACACAGGTCCGGCGACAGGGGCCCATCCGGCGACAGGGGCTGATCCTGGGACGAGCGCCGACGCGACCACCGCCGAGCGTGTAACTGGCGCCGATCCCGGGTCGGGGGTTGCGGCGGATGCGTTCGCTCGACGTCCCGCACCCGTCAGGGACGTGGAGCGGTTCGCGGTGGCCGAGCTCGTGGGTACGGGCCCGATCCCCGATGCGGTGCTCGCGCGCCTCGCCTGCGACTCGACGGTGACCCGCGTCGTCTTCGGACCCGAGTCGCAGGTCCTCAACGTCGGTCGTTCGGAGCGCACCTACACCGGGCACAAGCGCCGGGCGATCATCGCCCGAGACCTGCACTGCCAGGCACCGGACTGCCACGCACCGCCGGCACTCTGCGAGATCCACCACACCGAGCAGTGGGCCCGCGACCACGGGACCACCGGCGTCGCGACCGGTTGCCTGCTGTGCTGGTCCCACCATGCCTGGGTCCACGACCAACGCATCACCGTCCGTCGGGTGGACGGCCGCTGGAGATTCACCGACCGCCACGGCCAGCCCGTAGACACGGGGTGAGCCCGCGGATATCGACGGATGGCACCGGCACAGGAGGCGGATCCGCCTGGCGCGGGGTCACGTCGTCGGGACGGCAGACCACCGGGGTCACGTCGTGCCGCCACGCGTAGCGTGCCTTCCATGGCGGACGTTGCACGACCCGAGCCGTTCACCGTGCCGACCGACGAGGCCGCGATCGACGACCTGCGCCGGCGTCTGCGGGCGACGCGCTGGCCGGACCAGCCGCAGGACGCGGGCTGGTCGGCCGGGACGGACGTGACGTATCTGCGCGAGCTCGTGGCCTACTGGGCGGAGGAGTTCGACTGGACGGCACAGGTGGCCACGCTCTCCCGGCAGCCACACTTCCGCCTCCGGCTCGGCGGCCTCGGGATCCACTACGTCCACGCCCGGGCCGTGGCATCGCCCAGTGCGAGCGACGCCCCGTCGGCCATGCCGCTCCTCCTGAGTCACGGCTGGCCCGACTCCTTCTGGCGCTACTCGAAGGTGGTCCCCCTGCTCACCGACCCGGGAGCGCACGGCGGCGACCCGGCCGACGCGTTCGACGTGGTTGTCCCGGACATGCCGGGGTTCGGATACTCCGACCACCCCACGGATCCGACCCTCGACTCGATCGGCGTCGCCGCCCTGTGGGCTGAGCTCATGGACGTCCTCGGCTACCCGCGGTTCGGAGCCGCGGGAGGCGACATGGGCAGCCACGTGAGCCGGTACCTGGCACTCGACCACGCGGACCGCGTCGTCGCCGTCCACCGGACGGACGCGGGCCTGCCCGCGACGAACCTCGATCCGGCCGATCTCGACCCCGAGGAACGCGACTGGCTCGCTGGCGCGGCTGCCTGGGGAGCGACCGAGGGCGCCTACGCGGCGATTCACCGCACGAAGCCGCAGACGGCCGCCGTCGGGCTGACCGACTCGCCGGCCGGGCTCGCGGCATGGATCGTCGAGAAGCTGCACGGCTGGAGCGACTGCGGGGGCGACATCGAGCGGAGCTTCACCAAGGACGAGATCCTCACCAACGTCACGCTGTACTGGCTCACGGGGACGATCGGGCCGTCGATGCGGATGTACCGCGCGAACGCGGCCATCGCGCCGGCCGAGCTGGCCCGCCGCGTCGAGGTGCCGTCGGGCTTCTCGCTGTTCGCCGGCGACGTCGTCCGGCCGCCTCGGAGATGGCTCGAGCGCACGACGAACCTGGTGCGCTGCACGGAGCCACCCCGCGGCGGGCACTTCGCGGCGTTCGAGGAGCCCGAGCTGTACGCCGAGGAGCTGCGGGCCTTCTTCCGTCCGTTCAGGAGCAGTTGACCCCGCGTTACCGCAGGGTAACCAGATCGCAGGAACCGACGTGGGCCGGGCCACACCCACGTATCGTTGACCGGATGTCCTCCTTCATCGGCTACCTGCGCGATCGCAGCGACGACGAGCTCGTCGTGCTGCTGCGCAGCAGGCCGGACCTGGCGTCGCCCTCACCGGCGACGCTGTCGTCGCTGGCGGTGCGGGCGACCAGTCGATCGAGCCTCGAACGCGCACTCGCCGGCTCCGACGCGAGCGTCCTGCAGGTGCTCGAGGCGGTCGCGGCGCTGAGCGACGGCGGCACCGTCCGCAGCGCCGACCTTCCGGCGGCCGTGGGCGCGACCGACGACGCGTCGGTGGCCGCCGTCGAGCGTGCGATGCACCTCGCCATCGCCGCTGCTCTGATCTACCCCGACGACGACCCCGCGACCGCCTCGACGGACACGGCGCACACGGTGGACACGCCGGACGCCTCACCGAGGGCCGGCGCCGCCGCACCCGCCGGAACAGCGACGGACCCAGGACTCGACGGCACCCGGTCCCCCGTCCTGCTCCCGTCGCCGGGGCTCGCGGAGATCCTCGGGCCCTACCCGGCCGGCCTGGCGAGCCCGGAGGCAGGGAACCGCCGGGCGGCGGTCGCGCCGATGGAGCAGCCGACTCCCGACGAGATCACCGCTCTCCTGGACGCCGCCCCGACCGGCGCCCGCCCCGTGCTCGACGCACTCCTGTGGGGCCCTCCCGTCGGCCTGGCTCCGTCCAACAACACGGCAGCCGCGGCGGCCGTCGACTGGCTGCTGCGGCGTCGCCTGCTCGCCCCCGGCGACGCCCGGCACGTCGTCCTGCCCCGCACCGTCGCCCTGACGCTGCGCGGCGGTCGCACGCACGCGTCGCCGGCGACCCCACCGACGGTCTCGACCGGTTCGCCGCACCGGCCGCCTGCGCTCGTGGCCGCCGAGTCGGCGTCGGCGGGCGAGCGGTCGGTGCTCCTCGTCGCGCGCCTGATCCGCCTGTGGGAGCAGAACCCGCCCAGCGTGCTGCGCGGCGGCGGCCTCGGGGTCCGCGAGCTGCGTCGGGCGGCGCAGCTCCTGGACGTCGACGAGTCGGAGGCCGCCTTCGTCATCGAGCTCGCCGGGGCGGCGGGGTTCCTGGCCGACGACGGCGAGGACGCCCCGACCTTCGCGCCGACCGTCGTCGTCGACGAGTGGTCGACCCGCGACGTCCCGGACCGTTGGGCCACCCTGGCCCGCACCTGGACGAGCATGCTGCGCACCCCGTGGCTCGTCGGCAGTCGCGACGACCGAGGCGGGGTGCGCGCGGCCCTCGACCCCGAGCTCCAGCGGACGTGGGCGCCGCGGCTTCGCCGGTCGGTGCTCGACGCGCTGGCGGCGACCGAACCGGGCACCGCCCTCGACCCGTCCAGCGTGCTGGCCGTCCTGCGCTGGCGCACCCCGCGCTCGGTGCCACCGCTCGCCGCGGTCGCGGCCGTCCTGCTCGAGGCCGGGCGCCTGGGCATCCTCGGGGCCGGCGCGCTGTCCGACGCCGGCCGCGCGCTGCTGGCCGAGTCAGGACTCCTCGTCGGGGCGCCGACAGCCACGCCGGACCCCGCGGACGCGCTCGCCGCCGCGCTGCCCCCGGCGGTCGACGAGATCCTGCTGCAGGGTGACCTGACCGGCGTCGTCCCCGGCCGCCCCAGCCCCGAGCTCGAGGACCTGCTGGACCGGAGCACCCACGTCGAGTCGCGCGGCGGGGCGCTCACGGTCCGCTTCACACCCGACTCGATCCGCCGGGCCCTGGACGCCGGCGCCACGGCCGACGGGCTGCTGGCCGAGCTCGCCGCCCACTCGCGGGGACCCGTGCCGCAGCCGCTCGAGTACCTGGTGCGCGACGCGGCGCGCCGGCACGGGCGCCTGCGCGCCGGCACGGCGTCGAGCTACCTGCGCGCCGACGACCCGGCCCTGCTGGCCGGCCTGGCGGAGGACAACCGGCTGGCGACGCTCGGGCTGGTGCAGCTGGCGCCCACCGTGCTGGCCTCGCAGGCACCGGCCCGCGAGCTCCTGGACGCTCTCCGCGCCCACGGGCTCGCCCCCGTCGCCGAGGGACCCGACGGCCAGGTGGTCCACGTGGCCGCCTCGGTCCGGCGGGTCGGGCGCCGCGGCGCGGCTGCCGCTGCCCGGCGTCGCGAAACACCCCCGGTCCGCGAGCAGGTCTCCGACGAGCGGCTGCTCGCGCTGGTACCCCAGCTGCGACGCGCCGAGGAGGAGCGACGCGTCGACGAGTCCGAGCGTCTGCCCGGCGCGCTCCTGCCCGCACCCCGGCCCGCCGGAGCGGGCACCGGCCCGGTGCGCAGCGGCACGACGGAAACCGGCCGTCCTGATGCGGGCGCGCCCAGCACGCAGCACGCAGCGGGCGCGGGCACCACGGACCCGGCCGCCGTCGACGACGCCGACACGCGTACCCCTACGGCTGTCGCGGGTGGGGCCTCCGACGCGCGGGACGTCGCGCCCGCCGCAGGGCCGTCGGCGTCGCTCCCGACCGACGACGAGCGCCCCGGCGCCCGACCTGCGGGAACAGAGGACCCCGTCGACGCGTTGGTGCTCCTGCGCGAGGCAGCAGCCGAGAAGGTCTCGGTCTGGGTCGAGCTCGTCGGATCCAACGGCGTCCCGGACCGCAGACTGCTCCGGCCGCTGAGGGTCGAGGGCGGTCGCTTGCGAGCCATCGACCCGGCGCGCGAGTCGGAGCTGACGGTCGCGGTGCACCGCATCGCCTCGGTCATGCGCGACGTCCCGACACCCGTAGCCCGAACCCCGCAGGACGACGACAGCACCGACGACAGCACCGACAGCCCCGCCGCCACCGACGAGTTCGACGACGCGGCCGAGCAGCTGACCGACCGCTGACGACGCAGCCGACGAACAGCCACACCGAACGCACCAAGGAGTCCCCTGTGACCGACGGCCCCCTGATCGTGCAGAGCGACAAGACGCTCCTGCTCGAGGTCGACCACGACCAGGCGGAGGCCTGCCGCCGCGCGATCGCCCCGTTCGCGGAGCTCGAGCGCGCCCCGGAGCACGTGCACACCTACCGCCTGACCCCCCTGGGCCTGTGGAACGCGCGCGCGGCGGGCCACGACGCCGAGCAGGTGGTCGATGTCCTGCTCGAGTACAGCCGCTACCCGGTCCCGCACGCGCTGCTGGTCGACGTCGCCGACACGATGTCGCGCTACGGCCGTCTCCAGCTGATCCAGGACCCCGTCCACGGCCTGGTCCTGCACGCCCTGGACCCGGCCGTCCTGGTCGAGGTCGTCCGGTCCAAGCGCACCGCGGGCCTGCTGGGCGCCCGCATCGACGCGACCGACGTCGTCGTGCACCCCTCCGAGCGCGGACACCTCAAGCAGGTGCTGCTCAAGCTGGGCTGGCCGGCCGAGGACCTCGCCGGCTACGTCGACGGCGAAGCGCACCAGATCGACCTGCTGGAGGACGGCTGGCACCTGCGGCCGTACCAGAAGCAGGCGGTCGACGGCTTCTTCCACGGCGGCTCGGGCGTCGTCGTGCTCCCCTGCGGCGCCGGCAAGACGCTCGTCGGCGCGGGAGCCATGGCCCGGTCGTCGACGACGACCCTGATCCTGGTGACCAACACCGTCAGCGCCCGGCAGTGGCGCGACGAGCTGGTCAAGCGCACCTCGCTCACCGAGGACGAGATCGGCGAGTACTCGGGCGCCCGCAAGGAGATCCGCCCGGTCACCATCGCGACGTACCAGGTGCTGACGACGAAGCGGAAGGGCGTGTACGCGCACCTCGAGCTGCTCGACGCCCGCGACTGGGGTCTCGTGGTCTACGACGAGGTCCACCTCCTCCCCGCCCCGATCTTCCGCATGACGGCCGACCTGCAGGCACGTCGCCGACTCGGCCTGACCGCCACGCTCGTGCGCGAGGACGGCCGCGAGGACGAGGTGTTCAGCCTCATCGGGCCCAAGCGGTTCGACGCGCCGTGGAAGGACATCGAGGCCCAGGGCTACATCGCCCCGGCGGACTGCGTGGAGGTGCGCCTGACGCTTCCCGACGCCGACCGCATGGCCTACGCGACCGCGGAGCCGGAGGAGAAGTACCGTCTGGCGGCGACCGCCAAGGGCAAGAACACCGTCGTCGAGCAGCTCGTCGCCAAGCACGAGGGCGAACCGACCTTGATCATCGGCCAGTACCTCGACCAGCTGCACCTCCTGTCCGAGCACCTGGACGCGGACCTGATCACCGGCGAGACGCGGGTCAGCGAGCGGCAGCGGCTGTTCGACGCCTTCCGCGCCGGCGAGATCACCAAGCTCGTGGTCAGCAAGGTCGCCAACTTCTCGATCGACCTGCCCGAGGCGGCCGTCGCCATCCAGGTGTCCGGTTCCTTCGGCTCCCGCCAGGAGGAGGCGCAGCGGCTCGGCCGGATCATGCGCCCCAAGGCGGACGGCCGCACCGCCCACTTCTACACGGTGGTCGCGCGGGACACGGTCGACCAGGACTTCGCGGCCCACCGCCAGCGGTTCCTGGCCGAGCAGGGCTACGCGTACTCGATCATCGACGCCGAGGACCTCGGACTGGACCCCGCCGAGCGCGACTGATCCCGGCTGGTCGATCGCGCACCGCCCCGCACGCACGATCCGGCAACGACGAAGCCCCGGAGGTTCGCCTCCGGGGCTTCGTCGTCGTCAAGGACGTGCGTCAGACCGGGAGCGACTCCGGCTCCTGCGCGACCGCGCGCACGTGCGCCGCGAACGACTCGGCGAGCGCACGACCGACCGTCGTGACCTCGTCGGCGCGCGCCGCGTACGCCGCCAGCACGGCGGCGGTATCGACGTCGTCGTACGCGTCCGCCCAGGCGCGCAGCGTCTCCGCCGACGCCTCGGGGTGGAACTGCACACCCCACGCAGACCCGACCCGGAAGGCCTGGTACGGGTACATCGGCGACGACGCGAGCCACACGGCGCCGCGCGGCAGGTCGACCACCGCGTCCGCGTGCATGCTCGGCTGCGGCGTGCGGTACCGGTCGTCGGCGAGCGCGGCGACGGGTCCGACGACGGCGTCGCCGGCCGCCTCGGGCCGCCAGCGCACGTCGGCGAGGCCGGCCTCACGACCGGGAGGCGCGGCCACCTGGACGCGACCGCCGCGGGCGACGGCGAGCAGCTGGGCGCCGAGGCAGATGCCGAGCGTCGGCACGCCGCGGGTGCTCGCGTCGGCGAGCAGGGCGCGGAGCTCGGGGAGCCAGGGCGCGACCGAGTCGGAGTGGGCGGACAGGTGGCCGCCGAGGACGACGAGGCCGTCGCCGACCTCGTCCGAGAGCGGGATCGTCTCACCCGCGAACGCCGCGACGATGCGCAGGTCGACGTCGCCGGGCTCGCCACCGAGCCAGTCGGCGAAGCGGTCGAGATGGACGTCGGGCGAACTCTGGATGACGGTGACGACCGGGCGAGGGGCACCGATGGAGGGGGATGTCACGCGCAGACGGTACCGCCCACAACGCCCGATCATGCAAGGCGCAGGACCCCGATCGTCCGGTACGTGGACAATCGTCCACGTCCGTCCGAGCAATCTGCACCTCGCGAGCACCGAAAGAACATTCGGCCTACATCCAGCCAACTCTCAGGGATTCGGGCCAGACTCGATGCATGCGTGCTGACTCCTCGAACTCCCCGGCCCGGCCCGGGACACAGGCTCCTCCCGAGGCGCGCCTGCTCGTCGTCGACGACGAGCCGAACATCCGCGAGCTGCTGGCCACGTCCCTGCGGTTCGCGGGCTTCGAGGTCCACGCCGCGGCCGACGGAGGTTCGGCGCTGCGCCTCGCGCGGGAGGTGGAGCCCGACCTCGTCGTGCTCGACGTGATGCTCCCCGACATGGACGGGTTCACCGTCACGCGACGCCTGCGCGAGAAGGGTCAGCACGTCCCCGTCCTGTTCCTCACCGCCCGCGACGACACCGCGGACAAGGTGCAGGGCCTGACGGTCGGCGGCGACGACTACGTGACCAAGCCGTTCAGCCTGGAGGAGGTGGTCGCCCGCATCCGCGCCGTCCTGCGCCGGACCCGACCCGAGCTCGACGACGACACGAGCGTGCTGCGGTACTCCGACCTCGAGCTCGACGAGGACTCGCACGAGGTGCTGCGCGCCGGGACGCTGATCGACCTGTCCCCCACCGAGTTCAAGCTCCTGCGCTACCTCATGCTCAACCCCGGCCGCGTGCTCTCGAAGTCGCAGATCCTCGACCACGTCTGGCAGTACGACTGGGGCGGCGACGCCAACATCGTCGAGTCGTACATCTCCTACCTGCGCCGCAAGGTCGACCAGGTCGACGGTCCCGACGGCACCCGCCTGCCCCCGCTCATCCACACCAAGCGCGGCGTCGGGTACCTGCTGCGCGAGTCGTCGTGAGCGGGCGCGAAGCGGTGACCGAGGCAACGTCGAGTCAGCCGTCGCCGAGTCAGGCTCCGTCGACCCCGGCGGCGTCGACCGACGACGCGTCGACCCGGCCTGCGCCGATGGCGGTCGCGCCGTCCCCGGTCGACCCCCCGGGGCCCCGGGCGGGCGGGTCGTCCCGGGCTCGCCGCTGGTGGGCCGCCGTTCGCCGGCGCTGGGCGGGCGTCCCGCTGGTCACCCGGCTCGTCGGCATCGTCACGGTCCTGCTCGCGCTCGGTCTGGTGCTGGCCGGCGCCACGAGCGCAGCCCTGCTCGAGGGCACGCTCACCAAGCAGGTCGACGCCAAGCTGGAGTCCGAGGGCAAGGGCCTGGCCGACAACACGCTCAGCCAGCTGCAGGGCTTCGGCGACAGCCTGACGCCCAGCGACTACTACGTCCGGGTGCAGGACGCCCAGGGCACCACCCTCGGCGGCAGCCTCTCTCGGTCCGCTGCGGTTCGGTACGGCATCCCCGAGGTTCCTGACCTGACCGCCCGGCAGGCCAGCGCCCGAGGCACCGAGCCGTTCACCGTCGGCTCGTCGGGCGCCGGCTCCCCCTGGCGCGTCGTCGCCTACCCGCTGACCAACGGCGGCTCGATCGTCGTCGCGCTCCCGATGGGAGACATCCACAAGACCGTCCAGCACATGAGCATCGTCCTCCTGATCAGCGGCATCGGGATCCTGCTGCTCGGCGCGGCCGCCGGGACCTGGGCCGTCCGACGCTCGCTCAAGCCGCTGCGCGAGATCGAGGTCACCGCCGCCACGATCGCCGCCGGTGACCTGTCGCGTCGCGTGCCCGCCTCCGACGAGCACACCGAGGTCGGCCGGCTGAGCGCCGCCCTGAACGGGATGCTCGCCCAGATCGAGCACGCGTTCGGCGTCCGGACCGCGTCCGAGGCCCGGATGCGGCGGTTCGTCGCGGACGCCTCGCACGAGCTGCGCACGCCCCTGGCCACGATCCGCGGCTACGGCGAGCTGTACCGGATGGGCGCACTGACCACGTCGGACCAGGTGGACGACACCATGCGACGGATCGAGTCGTCGGCCACCCGGATGGGCGCGCTCGTCGAGGACCTGCTCGCGCTCGCCCGGATGGACGACGGGCGCCCCATGCGCCTCGCGCCGGTCGACCTGACGGTCCTGGCAGCCGACGCCGTGAGCGACCTCCACGCCCTCGACCCGTCCCGGCCCGTGCGGCTCGAACCGCTGCGCGCGGGCGAGCCCGCGGGCGTCTGCGAGGTGCTCGGCGAGGAGTCGCGGCTGCGGCAGGTGCTCGCCAACCTCGTCGGCAACGCCGTGACCCACACTCCGCCCGGGACGGCGGTGGAGATCGCCGTCGGGCTGGATGGGAGTTCAGGGGTCATCGAGGTCCGCGACCACGGCCCGGGCATCGACCCCGAGCACGCCGCCCGCGTGTTCGAGCGGTTCTACCGCGTGGACGCGTCGCGCGGCCGGGACTCCGGCGGCGCGGGTCTGGGGATGGCGATCGTCGCGGCCATCGTCGACGCCCACCACGGCTCGGTCTCCCTCGCGCAGACACCCGGCGGGGGAACGACCGTCCGGGTCACGGTCCCGGTCCCGGGCCATCTGTCGGACGCCCCCGGCACCCCCGGCGCCCCGATCGCACGACCGAAGCCGTCGGCCGCTGCCGGATCGACGACGCCCGCCGGTGCCGCCCGTACCCCCGAGGCGCCATCGCGGTCATCCACCCCGTCATCCCCCGAGGCACCCGTCCCGTCCCCCGCCCGGGAAGCCGGTTCGGGCCGCGAGGCCCAGGTCTGAGGGCTACCATGACGGGTTCCTACCGTCGGCGTGAGGCTGAATTTCATGGGCGTCCATGACGCACCGCAGTGGCTGTTGTCCGCGTATGTACGCAGTGCCGTCGGGGCTGGCGCGACCGCCCCGACCGAGCAGATCCGCGATGCTGGACAGGCCCTCGTGGACCGCTGGGGCTCGCCCGGCAGGTCGTTCCACAACCTGAAGCACCTGGTCGACGTGCTGAGCCGGGTGGACGAGCTCGCCGAGGAGACGCACAAGCCCGACATCGTCCGGCTCGCCGCCTGGTACCACGGCGCGATCTTCGACGCCGCCGACCGCAAGGCCTACGCCAACCGCGGGGGCGAGGACGAGATCGCCAGCGCGAGCCTCGCCTTCGACGAGCTGACCGCCCTCGGTGTCCCGCAGGAGCGCGCCCAGCGGGTGCACGATCTCGTCGTCGCCCTCGTCCGGCACACGCCGAACCCGGCCGACTCCGACTGCGCCGTGCTCTGCGACGCCGACCTCGCGATGCTGGCCACCGAGCCGCAGAAGTACAAGTCGTACGTGCAGGACATCCGCACCGAGTACGCGCACCTGCCGATCGAGGACTACCTGCGCGCCCGTGTCCGCATCCTGCACAAGCTCCTGGCGCGACCGTCGCTGTTCGTCAGCCCGCTCGGTGCCGCCTGGGAGGAGCCCGCGCGGCAGAACCTGTCCGGCGAGCTCCAGCGGCTGGAGAAGGAGCTGAAGACCCTCGACGCGGCAGCGGCCGCATCGGCCGACGCCTGACCGAAGGGTCGATGTGACCCCAGCCCCGTCGCGGGCGCCGCAGTCGACGATGTTCGGCTCGAGGGTCCCGGCGCGGCTGCCGTCTTCGTAGCGTCTCCTCATCAGGTCGCCGGTCCTCGCCGTCCCGGCGAACGGCGGCGGCCACGACGATGGAGGTCCCGTGACCAGGTTCGAGGTCGACAGCGCGCAGGTGTCCCAGGCGGCAGCGAGCGTGCAGGCGCGCGCCGCGACGATCCGCTCGGAGGTGGCCGCGATGCACCGGCAGCTCGCCGAGCTGCAGGGCTCCTGGCGGGGTGCGGCGGCCACGGCCTTCAGCGGCGTGCTCGCCGACTGGTCCGGGACGGAGGCGCGGCTGGAGACGTCGCTCGACCAGATCGTCGCGGCCATGCACACCGCCGCCCGCGCCTACGCGGACGCCGAGACCCAGGCCAGCCGTCTGTTCAGCGCCTGACGGCGGCGCATCTCTCCGCCGCGACGCCGAGATCCGGGCCTGACATCGGTGCGCCACGGTGGCCCGCGTGCACTGCGCGGCCCTCGACGGGGCACCATGGCTCCCGTGATCCTCGTCGACCCGCCGATGTGGCCCAACCACGGGATGCTCTGGGGGCACCTGGTCAGCGACTCGTCGCTGACCGAGCTGCACGCCTTCGCTGCGCGTGCGGGCATCCCCGAGCGCGGGTTCGACCACGACCACTACGACGTGCCCGACCAGCGGATCGACGAGCTGGTCCGGCTCGGCGCCGAGCTGGTCAGTGCCAAGGAGCTGATCCGACGCCTCCGCGCCTCCGGCCTCCGCGTACCCGCCCGCGACCGCGGCCACCCGCACTGACTCGCGGGCGTCAGTGGTCGGCTTGGGCGGCCAGCCAGCCGCCCGCGGCCGTGATGTCGGTGCCGCCCGCGCCCGCCTCGACGGTGCAGCCGAACCCGACCACCCAGGTGCCGTCGGACAGCTCGACGGGGCCGAGGCTCATGGGCGCGGGCAGGTCGGCCAGGAACCGCCCGAGCGCGCCCGGCGACAACCGCCACACCTCGCCCGCGATCGATGCACCGTCGCCGGACCCGACGCGCAGCAGGCCGGGCTTGCGCGGTTGCGTGTCCAGGGCGACCAGCCGGTAGGCGTCCGACGTGCCGACGGACCGCTCGAACCTGCCGCCGAGCGCCTCGAGCTCCGGGTTGAGGGGCTGTCCGCGCAGGTGCGCCCCCACGACCAGCACCTCGACGCCCCCGGCGGAGATCAGCAGCCCGCCGGCCGTGCCGAGCAGCCGGGCGGCGAGGTCGACCGCGAGCTGGTCGTCGAACGCGCGGGCCAGCACGGTGACCCCGAACGGTCCGCCGTCCGCCGAGCCGGCCGGGATCGCCACCGCGGCCAGGTCGAGCAGGTTGACGAAGTTGGTGTAGGTGCCGAGCCGCCGGTTGATGGCCACCGGATCGGCCCGGACCGCCGCGATCGTCGGGTGCTCGGTGGTCGTCGGCAGCAGGAGCAGGTCGCTGCCGTCGAGCAGCTCGAGAGCCGCGACCCGGGCGGTCGCCACCCGGGCCCGGTCGGTGATGTAGGCGTCGGCGGTGATGTCGCGACCGGCCGCGATGATCGTCGCCACCGTCGGGTCGGCGTCGGCTGCATGCTCGAGGAACGAACCCACGGCCTCGTACCGTTCGGCGACGATCGCGCCGTCGTAGAGCAGCCGAGCCGCATCGAGCATGCCGGACAGGTCGACCGTGCGGGTCCGAGCCCCGGTCGCCCGGACGGCCGCGACAGCGTCGTCGAACGCGGCCCGCCAACCCGGCGAAAGCGGCGCCAGGTCATCGTCGCGCGGCACGGCGACCATGGGCGCCGCGCGCAGGCCCAGGCGGACGTCGGCGGGCCACGCGCGCCGCGCCGGATCGCCCGGGTCGGCGCCGGTCATCAACCGCGTCGCCAGCACCCCGAGGTCGAGGTCCCGCGTGAACGTGGTCACCACGTCGTAGCTGCGGCATGCCGGTACGACCCCCGTCGTCGGCACCAGCCCGACCGTCGTCTTGATGCCGACGATCCCGCCGAACGCGGCCGGCACCCGGCCCGACCCCGCCGTGTCGGTGCCGATGCCGATGTCCGCGATCCCGAGCGCGACCGCAACGGCCGACCCCGAGCTCGAACCGCCGGACACGCGCTCGGGCAGGGTGGCGTGCCGCACCGCGCCGTACGGGCTGCGGACACCCACCAGGCCGGTCGCGAACTGGTCCAGGTTGGTCTTCCCGAGCACCACAGCGCCCGCGTCGACCAGGGCCCGGACCGCCGGCGCGCTCACCGCCGCGGCTCCCGCACGTCCGGCGGGGCTGGTCGCGAACGACGGGCACCCGGCCGTCGTCGGCAGACCTCGCACGTCGACGTTGTCCTTGACGGCGAGGGTCAGGCCGGCCAACGGCAGCGCCGCGCCTGCCGCGACCTGCGCATCGACCGCACGCGCGGCCGCGACTGCCTCGCCGAGCGGGAGCAGCGTGATCCAGACCTCGGGCCGGTCCACCTCGTCGATGCGTGCGTAGGCGAGCCGGACCCTGACCTCGGCCGTTCCGGCCGGCGAGACGGTCGGCTCGTCGGGCAGCACCGTCGTCCCGGTCACGCAACCACCGCAACGCGTCCCGGCGCCGAGCCGTGTCCGGGCGTGACTGGTGCCGATCCGCGACCGTCGCCCCGGGCCGGCACCCCGGCGCAACCGCGCGTACCGCCGGCCGTCGGGACCTCGCGCATCATCGTCCCTCCGAGGTCGCCACCAGCCGGGCGGGCGCCGCGGCACCGACGTATACACCTCGGTATCCACACCGTAGGGAGCGCGTGTTTCCCGCCCTCGGTGTGCGGGTAAACGGCGCGTTACGCCTCCGCGACGTCCCCGCTCGTCGCGCTCGCAGACCGAGCCGACGCGACGACGGTCAGCCGGCCAGAGCCATCCGGGTCATCGCCGTCGTCGCCCGTTGCATGACCACCTCGAGGGACTCGCCGACGTGCTTGTGCAGAGCTGTGAGCGCCTCGGGCAGCTGCCGGTCGAGCACGAGCCGCACGATCGCCATGTGCTCGTCGATCGTCGCGACGATGCGGTCCTCGTCGACGAAGTCGTGCATGCGCACCGCACGGATCTTCTGGTTCACGGTGACCAGCGCGCCCGTGAGCTGGGTGTTGCCGGAGGCCCGCGAGAGCACCTGGTGGAACCGCTCGTCGAGGATGACGAAGCTGGGGTCCGGGTCCGGCGGAGCGTCCCGCAGGGGCTCCCACGTGGCCAGCTCGGAGCGCAGGAGCCGCTCGTCGTGCCGGACCTGCGGGTTCTCGATCGCCCGCGCGATCCCCCGCAGCTCCAGGGTGATGCGCAGCTCGTACAGGTTGCGCAGGTCTTCGAGGCTGGGCACGACGACCGCGTAGCCGAAGTCGGTGCGCTCGACGAGGCCGTCGGACAGCAGCCGCGACAGGGCCTCGCGCACCGGCGTCCGGGAGACCTCGAACGTCTTGCCGAGCTTCGGTTCGGTGAGTCGTTCGCGCGGCGAGACCCGGCCGTTCAGGATGTCGTCGCGGAGCTTGTGGTAGACGACGTCTCGCAGGGACGCGGACGCCGGCGGCGCCACCGCCGCAGTCGCGTACGACGCATCGTCCGACTGGGCCTCGCCCGGCACGTTCATGGTCCCCGAGGGTAGACCCCCGACGGATACAGCGCTGCAGACGTGACGGTATCCACAAGGCCACTGGTCCGCGGGTGGTCGTGCAGGCGGCCCACCCGCCCGGTCTACCCTCGGTACGTGGCCACCCTGCGCAAGCTCGACCAGTCGTCGAAGCTGAGGAACGTCCTGTACGAGATCCGCGGGTCCGCGCTCGACGAGGCGGCTCGCCTCGAGGCCGAGGGCCACACGGTCCTCAAGCTGCACACGGGCAACCCGGCGGCGTTCGGGTTCGAGGCGCCGCACCAGATCGTCCGGGACGTCATCGCCGCGATCCCGCACGCGCACGGCTACAGCGACTCGCGCGGCATCCTCAGCGCCCGGCGCGCCGTCGTGACCCGGTACGAGACCGAGCCGGGCTTCCCCCTGATCGACGTCGACGACGTCTACCTGGGCAACGGCGTCTCCGAGCTCATCACGATGGTGATGCAGGCACTCCTCGACGAGGGCGACGAGGTGCTCATCCCGTCGCCGGACTACCCGCTGTGGACGGCGATGACGTCGCTGTCCGACGGCAAGCCCGTGCACTACCGGTGCGACGAGGCGAACGGCTGGGAGCCCGACCTCGAGCACCTCGAGTCGCTCGTCTCGCCACGCACCAAGGCGCTCGTCGTCATCAACCCGAACAACCCGACGGGGGCCGTCTACTCGCGCGAGGTGCTCGAGGGCATCGCGGCGATCGCTCGTCGGCACAGCCTGCTCGTCCTGTCCGACGAGATCTACGACCGCATCCTGTTCGACGACGCGCAGCACATCCCGATGGCGACCGTGGCGCCCGACCTGCTGTGCCTGACGTTCAACGGCCTGTCCAAGACGTACCGGGTGGCCGGCTACCGCTCCGGCTGGATGGTGGTGACCGGTCCGCGCGACCACGCCAAGGGCTTCCTCGAGGGCATCACGCTGCTCGCGTCGACGCGGCTCTGCCCGAACGTCCCCGCGCAGCACGCGGTCCAGGCCGCCTTGGGCGGGGTGCAGAGCATCGACGGCCTGATCGCACCCGGCGGCCGCCTGCACGAGCAGCGCGACGTCGCCTACCGCGGGCTGACCTCGATCCCGGGCGTCACCTGCGTCCGGCCCGCCGGAGCGCTGTACCTCTTCCCGCGGCTCGACCCGGAGGTGCACGAGATCCACGACGACTCCCAGCTCGTCTACGACCTCCTGGTCAGCGAGCACATCCTGCTGGTGCAGGGCACGGGCTTCAACTGGCCCACCCCCGACCACCTGCGCATCGTCACCCTCCCCGAGGCGCGGGTGCTGGCCGAGGCCGTCGAGCGCATGGGCAACTTCCTGGCCAGCTACCGGCAGTAGCCGGTGCCGACGGCCCCGTCGTCGAACGCGGCGCCACACATGCAGAACGGGCCGGCCACCCGAAGGTGACCGGCCCGCTCCGTTCGTTCAGACGCGACTCAGCTGCGGATCAGAACCCGCCGCCGAAGTCCTCGCCACCGCCGCCGCCGGCCGGGGCCGACTTCTCCGGCTTGTCGGCCACGACGGCCTCGGTGGTGAGGAAGAGCGCGGCGATGGAGGCCGCGTTCTGCAGGGCCGAGCGCGTGACCTTCACCGGGTCGTTGACGCCCGCGGCCAGCAGGTCCTCGTACGTGTTGGTCGCGGCGTTCAGGCCGTGACCCACGGGGAGGTTGCGCACCTTCTCCACGACGACGCCACCCTCGAGACCGGCGTTGATCGCGATCTGCTTGAGCGGAGCCTCGATGGCCAGGCGCACGATCTGCGCACCGGTCGCCTCGTCGCCCTCGAGCTTGAGGCCCTCGAACGCGGTCTTGCCGGCCTGGATCAGAGCGACGCCACCACCGGCGACGATGCCCTCCTCGACGGCCGCCTTCGCGTTGCGCACGGCGTCCTCGATGCGGTGCTTGCGCTCCTTGAGCTCGACCTCGGTGGCCGCGCCCGCCTTGATGACGGCGACGCCACCGGCCAGCTTGGCCAGGCGCTCCTGGAGCTTCTCGCGGTCGTAGTCCGAGTCCGAGTTCTCGATCTCGGCACGGATCTGCGTGACGCGGCCCGTGATCTGAGCGGCGTCGCCGCCACCCTCGACGACCGTGGTCTCGTCCTTGGTCACGACGATCTTGCGCGCCGTACCGAGGACCTCGAGGCCCACCGTGTCGAGCTTCAGACCGACGGTCTCCGAGACGACCTGACCACCCGTGAGGATGGCGATGTCCTGGAGGATCGCCTTGCGACGGTCGCCGAAGCCGGGGGCCTTGACGGCGACCGACTTGAACGTGCCACGGATCTTGTTGACGACGAGCGTGGCCAGGGCCTCGCCCTCGACGTCCTCCGCGACGATGAACAGCGGCTTGCCGGACTGGATGACCTTCTCCAGCAGGGGCAGCAGGTCCTTGACGTTGGAGATCTTGCCCTCGACGAGCAGGACGTAGCCATCCTCGAGGACGGCCTCCTGGCGCTCCGGGTCGGTGACGAAGTACGCCGACAGGAAGCCCTTGTCGAAGCGCATGCCCTCGGTCAGCTCCAGCTCGAGGCCCAGCGCGCTGGACTCCTCGACGGTGATGACGCCTTCCTTGCCGACCTTGTCGAGCGCCTCGGCGATCAGGTCGCCGATCGCCTGGTCGCCGGCCGAGATCGCGGCCGTGGCGGCGATCTGCTCCTTGGTCTCGACCTCCTTCGCCTGCGCGAGCAGGGCGGCGGTGACGGCCTCGACGGCCTTCTCGATGCCCTTCTTCAGCGCGATCGGGTTGGCGCCGGCCGCGACGTTGCGCAGGCCCTCGCGCACGAGCGCCTGGGCGAGGACGGTGGCGGTGGTGGTGCCGTCGCCAGCGACGTCGTCCGTCTTCTTGGCGACCTCCTTGACGAGCTCCGCACCGATCTTCTCGAACGGGTCGTCGAGGTCGATCTCCTTGGCGATGGAGACGCCGTCGTTGGTGATCGTGGGTGCGCCCCACTTCTTGTCCAGGACGACGTTGCGGCCCTTCGGGCCGAGGGTGACCTTGACGGTGTCGGCGAGGATGTTGAGTCCCCGCTCGATGCCGCGACGGGCCTCCTCGTTGAAGGCAATGATCTTGGCCATGGGGCTGTGATCCTTCACTGGGTTCGGGTCGGCCGTAGGTGCCCGCGACGGACGAGCACGTCACCCGCGGTCTTGTCCCGCGTGCGACGGCCCTCACCGGACGGCCGTGGTGATTCTGTCACTCTCCACCGGAGAGTGCTAAGTCCAATGGTTAGCACTCGACCCCCGAGAGTGCAAGCAGCGTTCGCCCAGAGCAGTGCCTCGGCGCCGGTCCCGACGGACGTCCGCGGGCCCGATCGAGCGCGGGCGAGATCGATTTTTCGGCGAGATCGGCACTGCGCCCTGCCGATCGCGCGCCGATGGGTCGAGCTCGGCGACGACGAACGTCACGCCCCAGGTGCGAGCGAGACCACCTCACGCAACCCGAACCCGTCGCGCAGCGCCTGCCGTGCCGCGTACCAGCCCGACAGACCATGCACCCCCGGTCCCGGGGGGGTCGACGACGAGCAGAGCCACATGCCTGCAGCTCCCGGGGACGCCCCACCCGGGGGCACGAGGACGTACGGGTCCCAGGCGAGCCGGGGGCGCGCGAGCATCCGGTACACCGACACCGCACCTCCGGAGATGTCGCCGCCGACGAGGTTGGCGTCGTGGTCGGCCAACCGCGCGGCCGGGATGCACCGCGAGGCGACGACGAGGTCCCGGAACCCCGGCGCGAACCTCTCCACCTGCGCGATCACGGCCTCGGTGACGTCCACCGTCGACCCGGCCGGCACGTGCGCGTAGGCCCAGAACGGGCGCAGACCGGCGGCGGTGACGCGCGAGGTGTCGACGACGCCGGGATCGCTGACCAGCACCATCGGTCGCTGCGCGTGCCGCCCCGACGCGACCGCCGCCTCAGCCGCGGCCGCCTGGAGACGGCTCCCACCGAGGTGCACCGTGCCGGCCCGGGAGACCTCCGGGTGCGCCCACGGCACCGGTCCGGACAGGACCAGGTCCACCTTGGCTGCCGCTCCACGGCTGCGCGGGAAGGCGACCAGACCCCGCGCCACACCCGTGGGCAGTCGCCCGAGCACCCGGACCGCGGTGCGGGGGGACGTGTCGAACAGGTAGGCACGGGCCGGTGGAAGGTCCGCCGCACGGTCCACACGCGTCCCGGTGATCACCTCGCCGCCGTGCGCGCGCAGGTCCGCCAGCAGCGCCCCGACGATCGCCCCGCTACCCCCGCGGGGCACCGGCCAACCACCCGCGTGGGCCAGCGGGGCGAGCAGCAGCGCGGTGCCGGCCGCACTGGGCGACGGCAGCCGCGTGATCGCGTGCGCGCCCACACCGGTGAGCAGCGCCGCGGCCTCCTCGTCGCGAAACCGCGCTCCCCACACGCCCGACCCCTGCTCCAGGAGCCGCGCGGCGAACGCGAGCGCCGTGCCGAGCTGCCGCGGGACGTGCCGGTGGTCGCCGAGCGCGACCGCGAGGACGCCGTCCGGATCGTCGACCAGCGGGGCGAGCAGCGACCGCCACGCCGGTCCGTCCACCCCGAGGCCGTCGGCGGTCCGTTCCAGCGACCGGTACGCCAGCCCCGCACGCCCGCCGTCGAGGGGGTTGGCGTAGGCGACCTCCGGCTGCAGCAGGTGGACGCCGCGCGCCGGGAGGTCGAACGCGCGCAGGAACGGCGACGCGACGGCCATCGGGTGGACCGCCGAGCAGAGGTCGTGCACGACGCCGTCCGCGAGCCCGAGGTCGAGGGTCCGCGCGCCGCCTCCGGGCACGTCCTGGGCCTCGAGGACCTGCACGACGAGCCCGGCCCGGGCGAGGGTCACCGCGGCGGCCAACCCGTTGGGCCCGGAGCCGACGACCACCGCGTCCACCGCGGTCACGTCGCAACCACGCGGGTCTGCGACCCGGCTCCGCGGCGTGGGACGCGACGACGGGCCGCGCACCCGCAGGTGGACGGCCCGTGGGCTGACGCGGTCGGGCTCAGAGGGCTCGGACCTGCTCGGCCTGCGGGCCCTTGGTGCCCTGACCGACCTCGAACTCGACGTCCTGGCCCTCCTCGAGGGACCGGTAGCCGTCGATGAGGATCGCGCTGTAGTGCACGAAGAGGTCCGGTCCCCCGCCCGCCGGGGTGATGAACCCGAAGCCCTTCTCCGCGTTGAACCACTTCACGGTGCCCTGAGCCATCCGGTGCTCCTCGACGCAGCTGGGGTGCCCGGACGCTCCGCCGGCGTCCGGTGCCGGAGAGCCTAGTGGCGGCGGTCGCCGGGCCACCAGGGTGCTGATCTGTCGAGCCTCGACCTGCTCAGCCGGGCGGAGCCTTGGCCAGGACCACCGAGATGCCGGGGCCCGACTGGTCGGCCGAGAGCGTCACCGTGGTGATGCCGAGCGTCGTCGCGACCAGCTGGGCGGTCGGCGCGAGGTCCTCGCTCTTGTAGTACACGACCGAGTCGGCGGGCTTGGTGCCCGTGAAGTTCCCGGTGGTCACCGCCGTGAAGCCAGCGCCGGTGAGCTTGGCGGCCTCGGTCTTGGCCAGGCCGGAGATCTGCGCCGCGTTCAGCACCTCGATCGGCGCCGCCTTGTTCGCGGTCGGCGCCGCTGGCGCGGACGCCGCCGGGGACTGCGCCGTGCTGTCGGTCGGGGCGTCGCCGGCCGGCGCGGTCGCGTTGTCGGTCGCCGCCGGGTCCGTGCTCTGCGAGCTCCCGGCCGTCGGCAGGTCACCCTGCCGGGAGGCGAGCGTGACCAGCCCGTACGCGATCAGGGGCGCGATGACGAGCACCGCCACGAACGGCCACCACCGGCTCCACGCCGAGCGCGGTGCCCGGTGCACGCCGCGGGCCGCATCGGGGTTGGGGACGTCGAACTCGTCCTCGGGGTAGTGGGTCTCGGCCTTGCTCACGCCGGACAGGCTAACGGCTCCGACCATGCGCGGAGCGCCAACTGGCTCGCACCGTCGCGCATGTCACGTGGCACGGCCCGTGGGACGTACGCGGAACGACCGCGAGGACCGGGGACTGCCGAGACCAGCGACCGCGTGGGAGGCCGACGGGTCGGGACGAGAAGTCAGGTCGCGGCTCGCACCGACAGTCGCGTCGGCCGGGTCAGGCGTCGCCGAGGCGACGGGCCGTCGTCCGCGCGCGCTGGCGCGACGAACGCATGCGGCGCAGCCGCTTGATGAGCATCGGGTCGTGCGCCAGCGCCGACGGGTCGTCGATCAGGGCGTTGAGCACCTGGTAGTACCGCGTGGCCGACATGTCGAAGAGCTCGCGGATGGCCTGCTCCTTGGCGCCCGCGTACTTCCACCACTGGCGCTCGAACGCGAGGACCTGCTCGTCGCGCTCCGACAGCTGGCCCGGCGCGCCCGCGACGGCACCGCGGACGGACGGGTACGACTCCATCGAGATCGTCGCGGCGTCCATGCGTCCTCCGGTGGTCTGTGCTGATCCTCGGTGCTGCTGAACCGTGGTGCGCGTGCTGGTCGGCGTGCTCGGCGACCTGCTCGACGTCGTCATCGTAGGACGGAATGACACTCGTGTCATTACCGCCCGCGCGTCCCGGACGACACGCGGAAACGTCACCCAGGAGCCCATCGCGCGCGCCCCCGACGACCGGCCCCCAGAGGCCGCGAGCTCGTGAGCTCGAGCCGAGCGCGTTCGCTGCGACGGACGCACCCGGGACGGACGGATGCACGCACGGCGGGGTCATGGTTCGCGAGGGGTCGTGGCGTTGGCGGGAGCCGTGGTGCGGGCGGGGGCGTGGCGGGGGTCGTATCCTCGCCGCGTGGTTGCCGCGCCCTTGGACCAGCTCGTCGCTGCCGACTGGGCGCGCGCCCTCGCACCCGTCGAGCCGCAGATCCGGGCTGCGGGCGCGTTCCTGCGCGACGAGGTGGCCGCCGGCCGCGGCTACCTGCCGGCTGGTGACGACGTCCTGCGCGCCTTCCGGCGGCCGCTGGCGGACGTGCGCGTGCTGGTCGTCGGCCAGGACCCGTACCCGACACCGGGGCACCCGATGGGACTGTCGTTCTCGGTCCAGCCCGACGTCCGACCGCTGCCCAGGTCGCTGAGCAACATCTTCACGGAGCTGGTCGCCGACGTGGGCGTCGCACGACCCGACAACGGCGACCTGAGTCCGTGGGCCGACCAGGGCGTGATGCTCCTGAACCGGGTGCTCACCGTGCGGCCGGGTGCGCCCGCCTCGCACCGGGGCAAGGGCTGGGAGCAGGTGACCGAACGGGCGATCTCGGCGCTCGTCGACCGCGGCGGACCTCTCGTCGCGCTGCTGTGGGGCCGCGACGCGCAGTCGCTGCGGCCCGCGCTCCGCGACGTGCCGACCGTCGAGAGCGTGCACCCGAGCCCCCTGTCCGCCAGCCGGGGGTTCTTCGGCTCGCGGCCGTTCTCCCGGGTGAACGCGCTCCTGGTCGCCCAGGGCGCGGCACCGGTGGACTGGTCGCTCGCCTGACCGGTTGCCCGGGGCCCCTGGCAGACTGACGCCGTGACTGCAGAGCACCCCGCCATCCCCCGCTGGTCCCGCTATGTCGCCATCGGCGACTCCTTCACCGAGGGCCTCTGGGATGCTCCCGACGGCGTGGAATCCCCCCAGCGAGGATGGGCCGACCTGCTTGCGTCGCACCTGTCCGAGCGGCGCAAGGCGGCCGGCGAGCCGACGCTGCAGTACGCGAACCTGGCGATCCGGGGCAAGAAGCTGCGCTCGATCCTCGTCGACCAGGTCCCCGTGGCACTCTCGATGCAGCCGGACCTGGTGAGCCTGATCGGCGGCGGGAACGACATCCTGCGGCCGTCCACGGACATCGACCGGCTCGCGCGCAACCTCGAGGCACGCCTCGTGCGGCTGCGCGAGGCCGGCGTCGACGTGCTGCTCGGCACGGGGTACGACGCCTACGGCAGCCCCCTGGTCAGCGCGACCCGGAGCCGCGTCGGCATCTACAACTCGCTCATCTGGTCGATGGCCCGTCGGCACGGCGCCTACGTGCTGGACACCTGGGGCATGCGGTCGCTGGCCGACTGGCGGATGTGGTCCGACGACCGCATCCACCTGACCAGCGAGGGGCACGCCCGCGTCGCCCAGGCGGCCCTGGTCGGCCTCGGGCTCCAGCCCGACGACGCGGCGTGGGACGACCCGCTGACGCCTCTGCCGCCGACCCCCCGCCTCGCCCGCGCCCGACAGGACGCCCAATGGGTCCGCGTGCACGTCTACCCGTGGGCCACCCGACGGTTGCGCGGACGCTCCAGCGGGGACCTGCGGGTTCCCAAGCGCCCGCAGCTCAGTCCGCTGGACTGAGGTGTGGCGCCTCGGCCTCGTCGCGACGCCGTCGAGGCGCTCGCCCCACGCGTCCTCAGTAAGCGACAGTCGGGACCGCGGAGAGCACCCACGAGCGCGAGCGACCCGTGGAGGCGCACGAGGCCACGCGAGCGAGCGTCCCCTGCACCAGGGCGGTGCTCGGGACGTCCAGGCAACGCGGTCCCGCGGGGTTGGTGCCCGCCAGCGCGCTGCGGATCTGCACGGTCCCGTCCCCGTTGTCCACGAGCGACCATGACTGGCTCGCCTGGGCCAGGACGGCGCCGTTGTAGGCGCATGCACGGATCTGCATGGAGACGTCGTTGGCCGTGCTCTGGTTCGGGATCTCGAGGCACCGTGGCGTCGGGTTGTCGTTCGGGTTGTTCAAGCCGACCGACTGGTAGACCTTGATCGATCCGTCGGGGTTGAACGTCCAGATCTGGGCGGGCGTCTGGTTGCACTCGTAGAGCTGGACACCTGTGCCGTCCGCGTTGGCGCGCGAGATCACGTCGAGGCACAAGGTGGTCCCGCTGAGCTTGACCTGGCCGTACCAGACCCAGGTACCGAGGCTCACGTTCCCCCGGAAGTACGCGGGGTTCGCCCACGTGTTGCCGGCCATGGTCCCTGTCCAACTCGCGACCAGCGTGCCGGTGGCGTTCCAGCATGTCGGCAGGAGGCCGGTCGGCACGGACAGCGAGACCGACGAGGTGGTCGTCCCGTTGTTGTTCAGCGACGTGGTGCCCGGGTTGGCGATGGACGGGGTGACCGCGCAGCCGCCCGTCAACCCGCCCGTGGTCGTGACGGAGACCGGGCCCTTCGCCAGCGTCAAGGCGTTGCCGGCGCCGCTCGTGTTCTGCAGCTGGACGCTGATGCTCGGCGCATTGCCAGGCTTGAGCCCGGCCAGCGTGGTCCCGAGATCGACGGCCGTGCCGGCGTCGCTCTTGTCCGCAGGGGTGTAGGAGCCGCTCACCCGCCCGTTCAGCACGGGCCCGACGACGCTCGCGACCGTTCCGGATGCGTACACAGGGTTCACCCACGCGGCCGAGGTGGGCTCGACGCGGGCCGCCGCCGCGTCGACGCACACGACAGCGAGTGCCGCGCACAGCACGAGCGTCAGCCCTCGGGCGCGCCGACGACCGGGGCGGGCACCCCGAACCGCGGCCAGGACTCGTTCGCTCATCGACCGGCCCGCGTCAGAACGTCGTGCCCTGGACCGTGACTGCGAGCGACGCGGTCTGGTTCGCACAGGTGGTCTGGGGCGCGGTGGAGAGAAGCGTGATGGTGATCGTCGCCGTCGTGGTGCTCGCCGCCGTCGACGTACCGGGGTTGCCCGGCAGGTTCGTCGGCAGTGTGGAGTAGGCGATCGAGTAGCACGTCGCGTCGACGATGGACGTCGGTGCCGTCGCCCACGTGAGCGCGAGCGGCGCCGTGCCCGAGTTCCACAGCTCGATGGTCTTGGTCTGGGTCCCGCCCGGCACCATCCCCGTGATCGCGCCGAGCGGCACGGCCGCGCCTGCGGTGTCGGCGGCGAGCCAGGTCGTGGAGCCCTGGAGGCGACCCTGGAGGTTCACCGACGCGCTGTTCACGGTCGTGCTGAAGTAGGCCGGGTCGGTCCAGGCCGCGGATGTCGCGACGGCCCCGACGCCCACGAGCACGAGCCCGCCGAGCGCGAGCTTCACCCGCGTGCTCCGCAGGGCACGACGCAAGGGGCTGTCGTGCTCGGGGTTCGGGCGCCCGAGACGCGGGATGCGGATAGTCATGACCGTGCTCCGTTGCTGAGAGAAGTGTCGTCGTCGTCGTCACGCCGGCGCCGGGCCAGGACGACGAGCAGGAGGCCGAGCGCGCAGGCAGCGGCGGCGGCCAGGAGGAGCGGGACGACCGAGTCGGCGCCGGTCATGGCCAGGCTTCCGCCGCCGCTCTCGACCAGCGTGATGCGGCCGTCGAGCGACTGGGACTGCCCTGGGTCGATCGAGACGAGCGTGACGCCGATGCCGAGGTCGTAGGCGCCCGCGTCGATCACGGTCCCGGTGCCGACGGCGAGCAGGTCCACACATGGTCCGCCCGCACGCGGGCACAGCGTCGCCGTCCAGTGCGCGACGCCCGGACCCGTGGCGACCACGTCGGTCTTGGCCACGCGCGCGTCGTTCGGGATGTCGACCGTCCACGCCTGGTGCGCCGAGTCGCCGGGGAACATGTCGACGAACGTGGCGCGAAGCGGCACGGACTGCGGCAAGCTCGACGCCTCGGCCGCGCTCATCCCGACCACGAGGCACGCCGAGGCGAGCAGCGCCACGAGGGCGATGCTCAGCGCTCGGACGCGGCTCGTCGTCATGATCCGTGCGCGCCGGACAGGTGCGCGCCGGACAGGTCGGCGATGCGGTCGGGAAACCGGACGGTCTCGTCGACCGCGGGCGTGGTTGACGATGTCGCGTCGCCCTCGGTCGGGCCCGTGGAGGCCACCTCGGCCTCGGTGGTGGACGTGGGGTCTCGGCGGGCGCGGCCGCGCGACGGGGCCGGTTCGCCCACCGCGAAGCTGAGGCCGAGCAGGGCGAGCAGCGTGATGCCCAGAGGGATCACGACGGATCGCTCCGTCAGCTTGGTGACCACGTAGCCGCCGCGCGGCACCTGGAGCACCGGCCGCAGGACCGAGTCGCCGACGATGTACGTCTCGCCGTCCTCGGAGTGGTTGGCGTCACCCTTGAGGTTGACCTCGTAGTGGCCGCCGGTCGCGACGACCTTGACCACGCGGTGACTGATGAGGTTGCCGGTCACCTCGCTCTTGATCGCGACGACGTCGCCGACCTTGAGCTCGCTCGTCGGGTGGGGCGTGTCGAAGAGCAGGTCGCCGGTCATGATCTTCGGCTCCATCGAGCCTGAGATGACGACGAGTGGTTGGACATAACCAAGAGCGGTCGCGCCCCAGATCAGGACCGACACCACACCGATGACGGCGATGACCCAGAGCAGGCCGGAACCGACAGCACGGACAGCACGCATGAGAACCCTCCACAGTCGTGGGCGCCGCCGTGCGGCGGCGCCCACGAGACGGTCACTTGCCGGTGAACCCGACGAGGATCGAGCCGCTCTTGGCCCGGAAGTCCTTCGACCAGGTGGCGGACGTGGTCACCTTGAGGTGGGCGGTGGCCGTGGCGCCGGCGGCGATCGTCGTCGGCGCCCCCGTGACGGTCACAACCGGGGCAGCGCCGTCGAGCCCGTCGGTCGGCGTCGTGATGGCGGTGAAGAGCAGACCCGTCGCGGCCGGGGTGCCACCCGTGATCGTCAGCGTCTGGGCGCCGTTGTTCTTCAGGTAGAGCGTGATGTCGACGGCCGCGCCCTGGTTCAGCGCACCGAGCTGCGCGCCCGTCACGTCCACGACGACGGTGTGCGTGTTGTCGTTGGCCGGGAGCCACGTGGTGCCGTCGGCGCTGCCCTGGAGGTCGACGCTCGCCGCGGTGGCCGAGGCCGAGAACCACGCGTCGTCGGCCCACTGTGCCGAGGTGGCCGCTGCGCCGATGCCCAGCAGGGCCGCGCCGGCGAGCGAGAACTTGATGATGGCGCCGCGCTTCTTGCGCTTGCGCTCCTGCTGCTGGTCGGCGGAGATCTCGCCGGGGATCGGGGAAGTCATGATGCACTCCAATGAGACGGGGCCGCGGGCTCCGACACCACGTCGGCACCCGTTCACGTTCGACCTGGACGGCCGTCCGTGACATTAGGAGTTATCGGCAGGGCCCTGCCCGGAGCGTGGGTGGCAGCACCCGGGCCGCCCGAAGTGCCGCTTTCTTTCACCCAGAACAGACCGGGTCCGACCCGACGGGAGCACGCGAAGCGGACAGGGTAAGGACGATGCGCCTGCCGGATTTCGCTGGGCCGAACGGGTGAACGCGTCAGCCCACGCCGAGCGGGATCCGCGCCTCGAGGCGCGCTCCGCGCTCCGGCCCGGGGTGCAACGTCAGGGTGCCTCCGACGAGCGAGACGCGGTGGTCGAGGCGAGCCGTGCCGGAGGCCGAGCCGGCGACCTGCGGGTCGTACAGCTCGCCGTCGTTCTCGACCGTCACGACGAGCACGGCGTCGAGCTCGTCGAGCGAGACCGAGATCGTGGCGGCGGGGCCGTGCTTGAGCGCGTTCGTCACGCCCTCCTCCACGACCCGGGCGGCGAGGAGGCGTTCGGTCGTCGTCAGGCTGCCGGTCGCGGGGTCGTCCAGGATCCGGACCGCTGGGCTGACGACGAGGCGCGTCGCTATGCTCGCCGGCATACGTCCGAGCAGCGCACGCACCGCCGGGACCAGGCCGAGCTCGAGGCGGTCGGGATAGAGCAGCCGGCTCATCTCCCGGACGTCGACCTCGCGAGCCTCGCCGAGCAGGGCGCGCACCTGCCCCAGCGAAGCGACATAGTCCTCCTCCAGGCCCGCCGCCTCGGCGTGCGAGAGCACCCGCTCGAGCTGCGCATCGGCCACGACGAGCTTCGCCTGCAACGTCCCGTGAAGACCCTCGGCAACGGCGCGCCGCACGCGGATCTCTTCTTGCTCGAGCGCCTTGATCGCGATCTCGACGTGCACGGCATCGCGGGTGGCCGCGCGGATCTGGTCCCGCATCGCCCGCCTCGAGACCATGGCCCACATGCCGATCAGCCCGGAGATCGTGCCCATCAGGAAGCCGCTGAAGAGCTCCGCGTTGCGCACCGCGCCCTCGGGATCCTGGTAGATCCCGATCGCGAGCTGGGCGCCGTAACGGATCGCGGCGGCCGAGGCCGCCGCCAGGAGGACCGCGCCCACCATCCGGGCGACGCTCCGCGCGCGGTGAGCGCGGATCAGGGCGAGGGTGCCGACGAGGGCGGCGACGGCGACGACGTTCGCGGCGATCCGGCTCCACAAGGGCACGACGGTCCAGTTGGTGACGTACACGGAGTAGACGTAGGTGGCCTGGAGCGCCGCCCCGATGCCGTACCCGAGCGCGATGCCGGCGGTGCCCCGCAGGAGGACCGTGCGGTCCCGTCGTTCGCTCTCGACGCGCGCGGCGACGGCGGCTGCCGAGTCGTTCGACATCGTTGTCATCGAGCTCCTTCGTCGGGAACGCCGGAATGCCTGGTCGGCCACCCGCGATTCATCCGGTTCCGCGGGGCGCGTGCGCAGCCGTCGGACCCGTTTCCCGACGATACTGGTCTCGATGAGCACACCCAGCCACCAACCGATCCGCGTCGCCGTCGTCGAGGACCAGCCGCTCTTCCGGTCCATGCTCGAGCACACCCTGTCCTCGACGCTCGGTCTCGACGTGGTCGTCGCGATCGGCACGGCGACCGAGGCGGCTCGGATGATCCGGCCGGGGCTCGTCGACGTCGCGATCCTCGACATCGACCTCCCGGACGGCAACGGCATCGCGCTGGGCGTCACGCTGCGCCGCCGCATGCCCGACCTCGGCATCCTGCTGCTCTCCGCACACGATGCGATGGACCTGCTCCTCGACCTGCCGCCGGACGTCGCCGCCGGCTGGGGCTACCTGTCCAAGAACTCCTCGACGAGCGAGGCGGTGCTGGTCGGCGCCGTCCGGGCCGCGGCGGTCGGCGAGACCGTGCTCGACCCGGCACTCCTGGCGCGCATGACACCGCGAGCCGGATCGGCCGTCGCCCGGCTCACCGACCGGCAGTACGAGGTGCTCCGGCTGCTGGCGGCGGGCCTGTCGAACGCCGGGATCGGCGACCGGCTGGGCATCACGGAGAAGTCTGTACAGAACCACGTCAACGGGATGTACGCGACGCTGGGCATCGACAGCGATCCCAAGCGGAACCCCCGGGTGAGCGCCGCGCTGCGACTGCTCGAGCAGACCGGGCCCACCAGCTGACGCTCGTGTCGGGGGCATGGGTCATGATCGTCAGATGGCCGAACGCCGGGGCGGCGAGCCCGCACCCCTGACCACCAGCTCCGTCCGCGGTGAGGACTGGTACGCCCGCGACCTGACCGGTGCGACGTTCTCGCGGGTCGAGTTCGTCGACCTCGATCTCACCGAGGCCCACGGCCAGGGCGCCGTGTTCGAGGAGTGCACGTTCCGGCACGCGAAGTTCAACGCGTCGGTCCACACGGACGCCGCGTTCGTCAACTGCACGTTCGCGCGGTCGACCTTCTTCGACGCCCGGTTCGAGCGCTGCAAGATGGTCGGCTCCCTGTTCGACGGCTGCACGTTCGACATCACCACGGTCGAGGGCGGCAACTGGTCGTTCGTCGGTCTGCCGGGCGCCGACGTGCACTCGGCCACGTTCACCGGCGTCAACCTGCGCGAGGCCGACCTCACCGGCCTGCGCGCGTCGGGAGGCACCCTGCGCGACTGCGACCTCACGGCGGCGTGGCTGCACCTGTCGGACCTGTCGGGCTGCGACCTTCGCGGCAGCCAGCTGTCCGGGATCGACCCGGCCACGGTCAATCTCGACCGCGCGATCATCACGCTGGAACAGGCGGTCGTGATCGTCGAGGCGCTGGGCCTGGATCTCCGCACGGAATGACGACCGGGGTGAAATGCCCGTTCGGCACGTTCCCACCCCGACCGCGCGCCGCTAACGTCGAGACGGACCGTCCGGGCCGGCCGACGTGGGGACCGTCATGGGACTGCTCGCCCGCTTCACCCGTACGGCGCCCGCGCCGCCACCGAGCCACGGGCCCGCCGTCCTGGAGCTGCGCATCCACGGCGTCGCCAACACCTCGCCGGCGGTGGCGCTCGGCCTGACCGCCGGCCAGGTCGAGCAGGTGGACGGCGACGACCTCGGCAGCTTCTGGGCGCCGACGGAGGCCGCCGCGGCCGCCAGCGCGAAGCTCCCCGCCGACGACTACCGCCGCGTGCCGCCGAACGTGCGGCGGGAGGCGTACTCGTGGGGTGCGATGGCACGGCTCTCCGCCGTCCCCGGTCTCGGCGCGGTCAGCGGCACGCTCGCGGGCGTCATCCGGGCGCTCTGGGTCCTCATCATCCCGTTCGGCCTGGCCAACGTCGCGTACTGGTCGGTCGACCTGACCGAGAAGCTGGGGACGCGGCGCGGGTCGGCGGCCGGCGCCCTGGTCCGCCTGTTCGGGTTGGTGCTCACGCTCCTGTGGGTGGCCACGGCTGCGACCGTGGCGCTCTGGACGCTCGCCGCGCAGTGCTACGGGCCCGTGGTCGCCACGCCCGTGCCGCACGTCCAGGTGTGCGCCGCGCTCCCCTCGTTCCTCGACTCGTGGGCACGCTGGGACGCCGGCCCACGCACCGCTGTCTTGGCGCTGTGCGCGGCGCTCGCGATCCTCGCGCTGGGCGCCGTCGGGTCCACCGGGAACGTGCGCTACGAGAGCCGCCGGTCCATCACGAGCGCCACGGGCGGCACGAGCGACCACACCGAGCGGGCCAACGAGGGCCGCTGGCCGGTCCTGGCACGACACGGGTTCTGGGCGCACGCCAAGCGGTCGGGGGCGCTGTGGCTGAACCACCTGACGGCCGCGTTCGCCCTGCTCACGGTGGTGCTGGCCTGGCACTACCTCTACTACGGCACGCCGGCGTGCTGGTTCGGTCCCGACTTCGGCACGCACGGCTGCCTCGAACCGAGCACCTGGCAGGCCGGCGGCGGCTCCGTGCGGTGGGCGGTGCTGGTCGCCCTCGGCGGTGCCCTGCTGCTCGCGGCCGCGCTGCGTGTGGCCATGCTCCGCATCGACCCCGCCGACCTCGCGCCCGGCACCGCGCACGAGGAGCCTCCGCCCGTGAACCGCACGCCGGACGTCGTCGCGCTCCTGGCCTCCCTCGTCGTGTTCGCCGTCTGCGAGCTATGCGTCGCCGGCACCGGCGCCCTGCCGGTCCAGCCCGACCTCCCGGCCGACCGCCTGCCGAGCACGGGCACCGAGCCGTTCATCGGGCTCGACGCCGTCCCGACGGTCCTCGTCGCCATCCTCTTCTTGCTGTGCGTGTGCGCACTCGGGCTGCGGGGTCATCTGCCGGCCGCGCTGTGGGGCTCGCTGACGGCGGTCGTCGCCGCCGCGTCCGTCGCGGCCGTGTGGTGGCGGCACTCGACCCTGTCGCCCGTGCTCTGGGGTGTCACCGTGGTCGCCGGCGTGGCCGTGGTCGTCGCCTCCCTCGTCGCGAACGCCCGTCAACCGGACCGCCGGCTCCTCGGCTGGCGAGGGCACGCGCCGTTCGTGTTCCTCAGCATGGCCGCAGGGGCGGCGATGGTGCTGAGCGCCGCGACGGTCGCGGGGGTGACGGCCTGGCTCGAGCGACCGGGCGCACCGGAGAACGTCGCCCTGGACAAGGACGTGCAGGCCTCGCTCGACGCCGCCGACACGCTGCGGCGGCCGGTCCAGGTCTCGTTGACCCACGCGGTGCACCTGGCCCCCGCGACCGCCTACCGGGACTTCGCGGTGGTCAGCGTGCTCGGGCTGGCCGTGCTGGCCCTCTACGTCGTCGTCATGCTGCTGCGCGCAGCAGCCCTGCGCGGCATCCCGCTGCCGGATGTTCCGGGCGGGTCGACGTCGGCCGACCCCGCCGTGCAGCCGGCCCGGCACAACGCCGCGGTGGCGCACCGGGCGGAGCGGGTGGCCGGCACGCTCGCCACCATCTTCTTCGTCGCGATCGCCGCGTCGCTGTCCCTGCGCGGGCTCCGCACCGTGCTCGACGAGAGCGGCGGGCCGGTCTGGACGTTCATGACCACCTGGTCGGGGCAGGCCGTCTGCCTCGCGGCCGGGCTGCTGTTCACCAGCGTCGTGCTCGCCGGGTCGAAGAAGTCGCTGAGCCGGCCCTGGGGGCTGCTGTGGGACCTCATGTGCTTCCTGCCCCGGGCGGCACACCCGTTCGCCCCGCCGTGCTACGCCGAACGTGCCGTCCCGGAGCTGCGCTCCCGCATCGACGACTGGCTGGGCGGTCTCGACGTGCCCGAGGAGGACCGCGCCGCCCTGCCGCCGCGGGCGGTCGTCCTGTCCGCGCACAGCATCGGAGCGGTCCTGGCCGTCGGCGCGATGTTCGCGCGCTGGGACGCCCGGGACGGGACAGGACCCACCGACCCGCGGATCGGGCTGCTGACGTACGGCACCCAGCTGCGCACCTACTTCGGCCGGTTCTTCCCCGAGCTGCTCGGCCCGGCGGTGCTCGGGACGCACGCCTCGTTGGCACCGCGCCCGTGGGCCGCGGACCCGTGGACGCTCGCCCCGCCGACACCGCGACCGCCCGGGCTGACCGTCGTCGACTCCCTGACAGGCGGCGGCAGCACCGAGGTCCGGTGGCGCAACCTGTGGCGCCGTTCCGACTACATCGGCTTCCCGGTCGACGACTACGTCGGCTCGCCCGTCGACCGGGCCGCGGCGGAGGAGGACCTGACCACGTACCTGTTCTCCGTGGCGACGCACTACGACTACCCGCGGGCGCCGCAGTACCGCGACCAGCTGGACGCGCTCGTCGCGCTGCTGACGCGGGACACAGGCCTGACCTGAGCTGTGGAGCCCCCTATCGGATTCGAACCGATGACCCCCTGTTTACAAGACAGGTGCTCTGGCCGACTGAGCTAAGGAGGCGGGCGAGGTCCAAGGATACGAGATGCACGGGCGCGCCCCCGCGAGGGAGGCGCGCCCGTGCATTCGCCGGATCAGCCCTTGGCGGCGTTGACGGCGGCCAGCAGCGCACCCGGCGTCTGCCAGTTGGTGAACGCCTTGCCGTTGATCAGGATCGTGGGCGTGGAGACCTGGCCGATGTCGGTCTGCATCTGGTTGGTGCCGGCCGCCACCCAGGGCGCCATGGTGCGCCACGTGCCGTCGTGCGAGACCGCGTTGGCGGCGCTGCCGGTCTGGTAGGTACCGTTGACGGTGTCGGTGAAGGTGTCGGCCACCTTCGTCGGGACGCCCAGGTCGGTCGCGATCTTGGCGATCTCGGCGTCCGTGCGACCCGAGGACCCCTCGGCGGGCTGGTTCTTGTACATCTCGCTGACGAACGCGGCGAAGTGCTCCGGGGACTGGTCGGCCACGATCGCGGCCGCGTTGGCGGCGCGGGTGGAGTAGTTGGTGCCGGCCGACCTGGAGTCGAGGAACGAGATCGGGTGGTACTCGACGGTCGTGCCGCCGGCCGCGAGGATCGACGCGACGTCGTCGCCGTTGATCTGCTCGAAGTTGCCGCAGATCGGGCACATGAAGTCGAAGTAGATGGTGAGCACGACGTCGCCGTCGCCCACCTTGCCGACGGCGGCGGCGCCCTCGCCACTGACCGGGATGCCTCCGTTGGCCTGTGCGGGTGCCGGTGCCTTGACGTCGGCGATCGCGGGCGGGATCACGTTCGAGGAGCTGCCGCCGTAGACGACCTCGGAGTTGTTGGCCGCGTTCTGGTTCTGGTTGCTGACGATCTTCCAGACCATGAAGGCGAGCGCGAGGACGGCGACGACCAGCACGGTGATGCCGATGATGCGGTTGCGCCTGGCCTTGCGCTCCTGCTCCTTGCGCATCTGTGCGGCCTTGGCGCGGGCCTCGTCGCGCCGCACCGCCTTGGTGGGACGTGGTTCGTTCGTGGGCATGGTGGACTCCGGTAGCTGTGGGAAGGGGGTCGGGCGGGTCTGGGGTCAGGCGGCGACGAGCGGCGGACCGCGGCGGTCGATGCTCCCGACCAGCACCCGGGCGCGCGGCACGGACGGCCGCGCGACGACGATCGACGCGCCCGGCCGCACCGGGACCGGTGCGACGGCAGCGGCGAGCGACGGCAGGACGGCCCGCAGCAGCGCGCGAGCCTGCCGCGCGGCCCGCACGACGACGGCGGAGAGGCCGACGCCGCAGGCCGTGGCGAGGAGGTAGCCGACGAGCACCGGGAGCGCGACGCTGAGCAGCAGGACCGCCCCGCGCGAGACGCCGCCGAGCCCGTAGGAGCCGGCCGGGCAGTCCGCGACGTCCTGCAGCACGGCGAGGTGCAGGCCGAGGGCCCCGAACGCGCCGCCGGTGCTCACGCAGTCGTGCAGGACCACCCGCCCCTGAGCCGCGACCGCGGCGGTGACGAGCGTCAGGACCGCCAGGACACCCAGGGCGGCCAGCGGCAGGGCCGGGCGGCGGGCGCGCGAGAGCGTGCGGATCACCCGTCCTCGCGCCGTCATGCCCGACAGCGTAGGGGTAGCACCTGAGGGGCGTCAGGCACGCGGGTGGCGGACCACCTCGACGTCGAAGCCGAACGACCGCTTCCAGTCCCGCGCCAGCCGGTGCCCGGCGTACCGGACGATGCCTCGCAGCCACCACTCGTCGATGTCGATCCCGCGGTGCGCGTGCTCGACCAGCAGCGGTCGGAACCGGGCGTCGAGGTCGGCGACCCGGCGGCGCAGGACCGCCGTCTCGGGGAATTCGGCCAACGTCGGCTCCCGGAGAGCGGCCTCGAGCGTCGTGCGCGACATCGCCTCGTTGGCGTAGGCGAACTCGTCGTCGCGGTACCCGTGCTCGCACTCCTCGACGAAGCTCGACCACCGCTCCAGGACCGCGCCGGCGGTGTCGTCGCGCCACAGCCCGCGGCCACGCACGAAGCCGGTGAACGCGGCGTCGAACGGGCTGGCCGGTGCGATCACTTGGCCACCTCGCGCAGGTACAGCTCGTAGCCCTCGTCGGGTCGGAACCACGCGATGATCACGTCGGCGCGGTACACGCCGAGCGTCCCGGTGCGGTGGTCGAACCGGACCAGGTCGCCGTTGCTGCGACGTCCTTCGTCGATCTGCGGATCGCTGTGCGCGTCCCGCACACGGTCCGACCCCTCGTCCTGCGTCACCCGTGCTCCGTCCGCCAGGCCCCCGGTCAGGGCCCCACCCAAAGGTGTGGGACGAGCGACGCGCCAGAGCGGTTTCGCATGGCGAGACTGGTCCGACGACCGCGCGGCCGGGCGCGACGGGGTCAGGGCAGCGTGGGCTCGGACAGCGGGGCCCACGTGATGTCGGTGCCCGTGAGGATCATGGTGACGAAGATCGCAGACGCACCGAGCAGCACGACGATCGCGACGAGCGCGCCCTTGCGGCCCGGGGCGACGACCGCCAGGACGCGACGAGCCCCGACCCGGGTCATCCGGGACAGCGGCCCCCACCAGACGATGCACACGCCGATCATGAGGATGGCCGCGACGAGCAGGGAGGCGGTCAGGCCCTGCGGCTCCTGACCGGACGGGGACCCGCCGATCGTCCAGTGGCCCTCGCCGATGAGCCACCACGAGACGCCCAGCAGGATCACCACGACGCTGGCGGCGACGAGCAGCGACGGGACGAGCCCGAGCAGCGAGCGCACGAGGTGCCAGGGTCCGGTCGCCACGGCGCGGGCGTGGTCCGAGCGACGGATCCCGACGCGCTCGCGGTGCGCGTGCATCGACTCGACGCTCGAACCGATCGTCCGGATCGCGATGACGATCGCCAGGAACGCGATGAGCGTCACGCCGGGATAGATGGCGCCGGCGGAGCCGGTCAGGACCGCGAACGCGAGCAGCGTGCCCCATCGGCGCCGAGCGGGCGGGCGCACGTAGCCCGATCCCTCGGGGCCCCCGCCCTCGGACGCGTCGAGGTCCTCCTCGATCCAGTCGACGCCGTCCTCGTCGCCGTCCTCGTCCTCGTCGAGGTCGGGCTCCTCGTCGACGGACCCGGCCGAGGCGTCGAGCGGGCGCGTGAACCCGTCGTTCACGGGTGGCGCGGCGGAGACCACGGAACTGGCAGCACCGACGGCACCGAGCGCGCCGACGGCCACCGTCGCCGGCTCGACGCCCAGCGCGGTGGTCCCGACGACGTCCCGCGGGCCGAAGGCGGTCGTCGCCTCGTCGTCGGCACCGAACGGCTCGATGTCCACGGGCTCACCCTCGGCGACCACGAGCGTGAGGGCCGCGACGACGTCCGCGGGGCTTGTCCGCTCCTCGACAGCCGGCGCGAGGGCCCGACGCAACGCGGACGCGGTCAGCGGGCCGACGCCGTCCAGGTCGACGTCGCCGGAGCGCGCGCGGGCCAGGACCGCCTCGAGCGGGCGCGTGCCGAAGGGGGGACGGCCGGTGACGGCGAATGCCAGCACGGCGGCCCAGCCCCAGAAGTCGGAGGTGGCGCTCGGCTCGTCGCCCTCGAGGAGTTCGGGTGCCAGGTACCCGGGGGTGCCGAGGACCAGCCCCGCAGACGTCACCCGGGTCTCGTCGGCGGCCTGGGCGATGCCGAAGTCGATGAGCACCGGACCGGCATCGGTCACCAGCACGTTCGACGGCTTGAGGTCGCGGTGGACCACGCCCGCGCCGTGCACGGCCTCGAGGGCGTCCCGCAGCCCCTCCGCCAGGTCCAGCAGGTCGGCGGCGTCCAACGGCCCGCGCTCGCGGACGTGCTCCTCGAGGTTGTCGCCCCGGATGAGCTCGGTGACGATGAACGCCTCGGTCGAGTCCGCCTCCGCGTCGAGGATCGCGGCGACGGCGGGGTGCCTCAGCTTCTGCAGGGCGCTGACCTCGCGGCGCAGCCGGGTCCGGGCGGCGGCGTCGGTGCCGATGTCCGTGCGCAGCAGCTTGAGCGCCACCGGGTCGCCGGCGCCGTCGACGGCCCGGTAGACGGTCCCCATGCCGCCCTCGCCGAGCGGTGCGACGACGGTGTATCCGCCGATCTCCGACCCCGGTGTCAGCCCGATCCGCTCCATCCGTGCACGGTACAGAGGCGGCGGCGCGTGGGCATGGCGGCGCGCAGTGGCGCGGACCGCCCGATAAGGTCGGTCGACATCCCGAGGAGTTGATCACGTGCCTTCCGACGCGCCCGGCTACGACTTCGTCGTCGTCGCCAACCGGCTCCCGGTGGACGTCTCGCTCGACGACTCCGGCGAACCCACGTGGACGCGCTCGCCCGGGGGGCTGGTGACGGCGCTCGCGCCCGTGATGGCGAGCACGTCGGGCGCCTGGGTCGGCTGGGGCGGCGCACCCGACCTCGAGCTCGACCCGTTCGACGTGGACGGCACCGAGCTCATCCCGGTCACGCTCACCGAGGACGACCTCGAGCAGTTCTACGAGGGGTTCTCCAACGACACGCTCTGGCCGCTCTACCACGACGTCATCGCGCGGCCCGCGTTCCACCGGCAGTGGTGGGACGCGTACCAGCGGGTCAACCGACGCTTCGCGCAGGCCGCCGCCGACCAGGCCGCGCACGGCGCGACCATCTGGGTGCACGACTACCAGCTGCAGCTCGTCCCCAAGATGCTGCGCGAGCTGCGCCCGGACGTGCGGATCGGCTACTTCCACCACATCCCGTTCCCGCCGCTGGAGATCTTCGCGCAGCTGCCCTGGCGCAAGCAGGTGGTCGAGGGACTGCTCGGCGCCGACCTGGTCGGCTTCCAGCGCAACGGCGACGCTGCGAACTTCGTGCGCGTGGTCCGTCGGTTCACCGACCTCACCACGCGCGGCCAGGTCGTCACGATCACCGACGCCGACGGGCACGTCGACCGGCACGTGCGCGCGGCGGCGTTCCCCATCTCCATCGACTCGCACGCGTTCGACGACCTCGCCCGCACCGACGAGGTCCAGGAACGGGCGCGGCAGATCCGCCGCGAGCTGGGGGACCCGGAGTTCCTGCTTCTCGGCGTCGACCGGCTCGACTACACCAAGGGAATCCGGCACCGCATCAAGGCCTACGGCGAGCTGCTCAGCGAGGAGCGGCTGTCCCCACACAGCACCACGCTCGTCCAGGTGGCCAGCCCGAGCCGGGAGAACGTCGGCGCCTACCAGCAGCTGCGCGACGACGTGGAGCTGCTGGTCGGGCGGATCAACGGCGACTACGGCCAGGTGGGCCACGCGCCGGTCCAGTACCTGCACCAGTCGTTCCCCATGGAGGAGATGGCCGCCCTCTACCTCGCCGCCGACGTCATGCTGGTCACCGCCCTGCGCGACGGCATGAACCTCGTCGCCAAGGAGTACGTGGCCGCCCGGTCGGACGACCGCGGCGCCCTGGTCCTGTCGGAGTTCACCGGCGCCGCCGACGAGCTGAACGGTGCCGTGCTGGTCAACCCGCACGACATCGACGGGATGAAGGACGCCATCACCTACGCGGTGCACATGGACGCGCGCGACTCGCGCAAGCGGATGCGCAGCCTGCGACGACGCGTGCTCGGGCACGACGTCGTGGCGTGGTCGCAGGACTTCCTCGCGGCCCTGAACGCGGTGCCGATCGGGGGTCCGTCGTGAGCCCGCTCTCGCTGGACGAGGAGATCGCGGCGCTGGCCCGCGACACGACCCGCCGCCCCGTGCTCGTCGCGCTCGACTTCGACGGCACGCTCGCCCCGTTGCAGGACGACCCGCAGAAGTCCCGGATCCTTCCCGCCGGCGTCGACGCGCTCGCCCGGCTGGCGGGCACCGACGGCGTCTCGCTCGCATTGGTCTCCGGGCGGTCCATGAACGACCTGCACACGCTCGCCGAGGTGCCCACCGGCACGTTCCTGATCGGCAGCCACGGCGCCGAGAGGGCGCGGGTCATGACGTTCGGGCTGGACCGGGACGTGGTCCAGCTCTCCGACGAGCAGGCCGACCGTCTGGCGACCCTGGGCTCGCAGGCGCTGCGGATCGCGCGCGGTCGCGACGGCGTCTGGGTGGAGACCAAGCCGACCGCCGTCGTCCTGCACACCCGGCTGGCGGAGGAGGCGGTCGCGGCGCCGGCCGAGCAGGAGGCGATAGCCCTCGGCGAGCAGCTGGGCTCCGGCGTGCTGCACGGCAAGGACGTCGTGGAGATCTCGGTGCTCGAGGCCAGCAAGGGCGAGGCGCTGGCGGCGCTCCGCGACGAGCTGGGCGCGGCCGTGGTCCTGTACGCCGGCGACGACGTCACCGACGAGCACGCCTTCGACGCCCTCGGCCCCCGTGACGTGACGATCAAGGTGGGCGACGGGACCACCGTGGCCCGGTTCCGGGTGGCCTCCCCTCAGGAGCTGGTCGCGGCGCTCGGGACCCTCGCCGACGCCTTCTGAGGACTGCTGGCTCCCGATCACACCGAGGCGTACCGTCCGCCTCATGAGCGACCGGATGCACGAGGTCGAGCTCGTCGAAGGCGTCGACGAGCCTGAGCCCACGCGCCCGGGTGCAGCGGACGACGGGGCGCCGGCCGACGGCGGCGGGCCCTCGTGGATCCGGCGCAACGTCCGTCGGCTTGCGCCCATCGCGGCGCTCGCGGTCCTGGCCCTGGTCGGGACCCAGCTGGTGGTCGACGCCCGCGAGCGCGCGCGGCTCGAGGCGCTCGCGGCGATCCCCGGCGTGGTCCCGCCCACCGGCCCCGACATCGGGGTGATCTGGCGCGCCGACCCCGCACTGGGGCGCGTGCTGCAGACGGGCGCGTCGATCGACGGTGCCGTCGTCGGTGGCAAGGTCTCAGGGACGGGGACGGCCGCCGCCACGGTCGACCTCGTCGCCATCGACACCGACACCGGCGCCGTGCGGTGGACCACCCCCGTGCAGCTGCCGGCGGCGGACGTGACCCCGGGTGGCGGCCCGGCCTCACCGTCGGTGGGGTGCATGTCGGTCACGCATGCCGGCCGCGTGCTCGCAGCCTGCGAAGCCCAGCAGTACGGGGATGGCCTGGTCGCGACCCCGGACTCCGCCACGTGGGTGGTCGACCCGTCCGACGGTGCGGTCCTGGACCACTCCGTCGTGCCGGGCGGTGCGGCCATCGCGTTCACCGACGACGCGTTGGTCGTCACCCACAGCATCGCCCCCGACAGCGACGAGCCGGCCCCGAGCGACGCCGGCTCGGTGCGTTGGCGGGCCACCGCGACCGACCTGGTCTCGGGCGCGACCCTCTGGACGTACACGACGCCGGTGCTCGACGCCCCCGTGCAGGTGGACGGCTCGGGCGCAGCGAACGCGTCGCTCCAGCCGATCGGCGACCGGATCATCCTCGGCGTCGACGGCCACGCGTGGATCCTTGGCGCGGGCGGGACCCTGGAACGCGACGTCCCGCTCCAACCAGGCACGTGGGTCCAGGGCGTACGCAGCGGTGTGCTCGCGGAGAGCTCCTACACGTCGACCGGCGTCTACACCGACGCGCTCCTGCTGCCCGACGGCACCTCCGTCCCGACCGACGAGATCGCGGGCGGGCTCTCGGTCGACGACGGCTCGGCACCGGGCGTCGTGTTCACGGTCGGCAGCCAGCCCTCGGGGTCCGCGGGGCTGAGCGGACGTGACGCGACCACCGGGAAGGTGCTGTGGCACCGCGGAGAGCCGGTGTCGGCGGGCCTGCTGCTGCACGGGGTGCTCTACCTCGTCGCCGACCAGTCGATCGAGGCGGTCGACGCGACGACCGGCCGCACCCGGTGGTCGACCACGCTGGACTTCCAGCCGCAGCAGCTCTCCACGGACGGGCGATACCTGCTCGTGCCCGCCCTGGCCACGTCGTTGCGGGCCTACAAGCTGTCGGACGGTCGGCTCGGCTGGACCAAGGAGCTGCGGTCCGAGGTCGCCGGGGACCGCAGCCCCGTCTACATCCAGGGCTTCCAGGCGGGCATCGCCGACCCCCGGCTCTACGTGTGGATGGACGACGGCGCGGTCGCCGTCCTGGGCTGACCCCCGGCTGCGGGCGCTGGCCCCCGACAGGACCGAGGCGTACCGTCCGCCCCATGACCGGCCGGATGCGCGAGGTCGAGCTCGTCGACGAGGTCGACGTCCCGGTCCCGCCGGCGCCCGACGGGAGGGCCGCGCCGGACACCCCCGGTCCGTGGCCCCGCCGGCACGCCTTCTGGCTCGTCCCGACCGCTCTTCTGGTGGTCGCGGGGCTCGTCGGCACCCAGGCCGTGCTCGACGCCCGCGAGCGCAGCCGGATCGAGGCGCTGGCCAAGGTCCCCGGCGTCGTCGCACCGGCCGGCCCGGACATCGGTGTCATCTGGCGTGCGCCGGCCGAGCTCGGACCCGTGCTGCAGTACGGCGCCGAGGTGGACGGGCTGCTGGTCGGCGGTGTGTCGGGCACGGACGGCGTCCGCGTGCTCGCGCTCGACCCGGACACCGGCGCGAGCCGGTGGAGCACAGCGGTCACGCTGCCGACGGCACATCCGCAACCGGACGGGCGGTTGCCCACCTCGGCCGTCATCTGCACGCAGATCCCGCACGGCGACCGCCCGCTCGCCGGGTGCCTGTCGCAGCAGTTCGGCGAGAACATCGTCGGCCTGCCCGACCAGACGATCTGGGTGCTCGACCCGACGGACGGGGACGTGCTGTCGACGCGCACGGTCACCGGGACGTCCGGGGTCACCTTCACGCGCGACGCCGTCGTCGTCGCCTCGCGGGTCGACGCCGCCGGCGCCCCCGCGCGCGCCGACGCGAGCTCGGTCCGCTGGAACGTCGCGGCCACCGACGCGCTCGACGGCACGAGCCTGTGGTCCTACACGACGCCGGCGGTCGACGTCCTCGGCCGCGAGGACGGCCCGGCCGGGGCCGACGCGTCCGGGGGCGCGAGCATGACGACGTCCGGTGACGACCACGTGGTGCTCAGCGTCGACACGGGCGCCTGGATCCTCGACGACGGCGGCAGGCTCGTGCGTGCGGTCCCGCTCGGGCCCGGGTCGTGGATCCAGGGCGCGCGGGCGGGCGCGTACGTGCTCAGCGCCTACACGGCGAGCGGCACCTACTCGGGGGAGCTGATCCTGGCCGACGGGACGAGCGCCCCGATCGACCAGACCGCCGCGTGGCTCGCCGTCGACGACGGTTCCGCGCCCGACGTGGTGCTGACGGCCGGCGACGGGCCGACCGGGGTCTACGGGCTCAGCGGCCGCGACGTCGCGACGGGGAAGACCCTCTGGCACGACGACGACACCGTCAACACGGCGCTGCTGCTCCACGGCGTCGTCTACATCGCGACACTGGACGGGATCAGCGCCGTCGACGCCCGCACGGGCCGAGTGCGCTGGATCGCGAAGCTCGACCACCAGTTCCGGGAGATGTCCACCGACGGCCGGTACCTGCTGGTGCCGGGCCGGGGCATCTCGCTCGACGCCTACTCGCTGGCGGACGGCTCGCACGCGTGGTCCGCGGACCTGCGCGACGCGGTGACCCAGGGCAGCCCGACGCAGACCGCCCAGGGCTTCCAGCCGAGCGGGCGTGAACCGCGGATGTTCGTCTGGATGAACGACGGCTCGGTCGCCGTCCTGGGCTGACGGTCGCGCCATGAGCGAGAGCCTGCGCGGCGCCGGTCATCGGCAGATCCTCGTCCTCGAGGACTCCGAACCGGTCAGGTCGACCGACACTGCCGACGCCGTGCGGGACTGGATGCGTCGGCACGCGGCCTGGCTGGTGGTCGTCGCCGTGCTCGCGGTGCTCGTGCTCGTCGGCGCCCAGCGCATGGTCGACGCCCGCGAACGCCAGCGCCTGGCCTACCTGGCCCGGGTGCCGGGGATCCTGCAGCCCGTCCCCGCGCACGTGGCGGCCCTGTGGCGCTGGGCGCCCACGGACCCCGTGACGGTGGTCGCCGACGACACCGCGGGCCGCTGGACGATCGGCACGCGGTACGGCCGGGGCGTCGTCGATCTGCGCGGCACGGACCCGGACACCGGCGCGGTGCGCTGGACGACCCCGTTCCCCATCGACGACGCCCTGCCCCCCGCGGACCGGGGCACCTTCCCGTCGGTGTGGGTGCGGTGCGCCACGGCCGCGGCGGCGCCGCACGCCCGAGCGGTGTGCGGCGCCGACCTGGCCGGTCCGGGGCAGGTCGTCGGCACGCCCCTGATGGTCCTGGACCCGACGAACGGCGCCGTGCTGGCCCGTCAGATCCTGCCCGCGGGCACGCTGTGGACCGTCAGCGCCGGCCACCTCGTGATCGCCACCCCGGTCGCCGACGACCGGGCGCGCACCCACTGGGACGTGACGGTGACAGACCCGAGCACCGGCGCGGCGGTCTGGCACACGCGCACCCCCACCGTGCCGGTCAGCGGCCCGGTGCGCGTCGGGGTCACGACGATCGACCCGGCCGCCACCCTGAGCGCCGACCCGCAGCGCGTCCTGCTGGCGGGCGACGGGCACGCGTGGGTCTGGTCGCCCTCCGGCGCGACGCGCGCCTCGGTGTCGGTCGGCGTGGACGGCACGACCGCTCTCGGCCGTGCCGGGACGCTCGTCTGGACGCCGTTCCAGAGCCTCACGGACCCCGCGGGCGAGCTGGTCACCGACCAGGGCACGCACGTCACCGTGGACGGCACCCAGGTGCAGCTGTCCGTCGACGACGGCACGGCGCACGGCGTCGTCCTGCTGCGGACGGGTGCCGGCGGCACCACCATCGTCGCCGACGACGCCAGCACCGGTCGCGAGCTGTGGCGGGCCGACGGCAGCACCGGGCCGGTGCTCGTGCTCGACGGCGCGGTCGTCGCCACGGGTTCCTCGTCCGTGGTCTCCCGGGACGCACGCACGGGCGCCCTGCGCTGGCGCACCCAGGTCGGTGCCCGGCCGGTCTACCTGGGCGCGGACCCGCTGCACATCGTCGTCCTCACCGACGACCTCCAGCTGCAGGCGCTCGACCTCGCCGACGGTCGGACGGCAGTCCGCGCGGACGCCGCGTCGCTGCTCGGCAAGAGGTCGGACGAGGGGGTCGGCGGCCTCGACGGCGCCCAGGAGCACGGCGGCCGGCTCCTCCTCACGTTCCGCGACGGATCCGGGGGCGCGCTGGGGTGAAGGTCGTGCGCCTGCCACCCGCACGTGTGGTGCACGTCACGCGCAAATGTGGAGGTTCCGCCGTGGTGTGGCAAGATGACCGCGGGCCACCGACGTAAACCCTGCGTTCGGCCCGTGTCATCGAAGACACCTTTGACACTCTTCACAACGGATCGTCCGGCACGTACCTGCCGGTGAAGGGATTGATCAGTCATGGCAACGGTCACTTTCGACAAGGCCACCCGGGTCTACCCGGGCACCGAACGCCCAGCGGTCGACGCGCTCGACCTGCACATCGAGGACGGCGAGTTCCTCGTCCTCGTCGGCCCCTCCGGCTGTGGCAAGTCCACGTCGCTCCGCATGCTCGCGGGCCTCGAGGACGTCAACGCCGGCCGCATCCTCATCGGCGACCGCGACGTCACGGACGTCCAGCCGAAGGACCGCGACATCGCGATGGTGTTCCAGAACTACGCGCTGTACCCGCACATGACGGTGGCGGACAACATGGGCTTCGCGCTCAAGATCGCCGGCACCCCGAAGGCGGAGATCCGCCAGCGCGTCGAGGAGGCTGCCAAGATCCTCGACCTGTCGCAGTACCTCGACCGCAAGCCGAAGGCCCTCTCCGGTGGCCAGCGTCAGCGTGTCGCCATGGGTCGCGCCATCGTGCGCTCGCCCCAGGTGTTCCTCATGGACGAGCCGCTGTCGAACCTCGACGCCAAGCTCCGCGTCCAGACCCGTACGCAGATCGCGTCGCTGCAGCGTCGTCTCGGTGTCACCACCGTCTACGTCACGCACGACCAGACCGAGGCCCTGACCATGGGCGACCGCATCGCGGTCCTCAAGGACGGCCTCCTGCAGCAGGTCGGCACCCCGCGCGACATGTACGACACCCCCGCCAACGTGTTCGTCGCCGGCTTCATCGGCTCGCCGGCCATGAACATCGGCACGTTCCCGGTGCTCGACGGCAGCGCCAACCTGGGCCGCGCCCGCGTGGCGATCCCCCGCGACGCCATCGGCCAGCTCACCGAGGACGACAAGAACCACATCACGGTCGGCTTCCGCCCCGAGTCGCTCGACGTCGTGCCCACCGGCACGCCGGACGGCATCCCGGTCGTCGTGAACATCGTCGAGGAGCTCGGCTCCGACGCGTTCGTCTACGGCTCGCTGACCAACGAGTTCGGGCACGCGGCGGACATCACGTCCGGCGCCGGCGACGCACAGGTCATCGTGCGCGTCGACCCGCGTCAGGTGCCCGCCAAGGGCGAGACGATCTACATCCGGATGCGCGCAGGCGAGACCCACCTGTTCCACGCCGGCTCGGGCGAGCGCATCGCCGTCTGACATCTCGATCGCCGAGGGGCGGTCCCGGCTCGCGCCGGGGCCGTCCCTTCGCTGTTGGCACCTGCTGGGAGGATGGTCGTCATGAACGCGCTGCAGATCACCGCGGCCTCGCCGGACCCGGCGCTGCTCGACCTCCCCTGGGACGTCCCGCTCGAGGACTGGCCCGCGTCCACCCTGGCCGCACTCCCCCGCGGCATCTCGCGGCACATCGTGCGGTTCGTCAAGCTCTCCGGCCGCGTCATCGCGGTCAAGGAGATCGGCGAGACCGTCGCGTACCGCGAGTACGAGCTGCTGCGCCAGCTGCGTCGGCTGGACGTCCCGGGCGTCGAGCCGATGGGCGTCATCACCGGCCGGTCGGACGCGTCCGGCGAGCGCCTCGAGGCCTGCCTGATCACCCAGCACCTCTCGTTCTCCCTGCCGTACCGCGCGCTGTTCAGCCAGGTCCTGCAGCCCGACACGGCCACCCGGCTCATCGACGCGCTGGCCGTGCTGCTGGTGCGGCTCCACCTGGTCGGCTTCTACTGGGGCGACGTGTCGCTGTCCAACACGCTGTTCCGACGTGACGCGGGGAGCTTCGCCGCGTACCTGGTCGACGCCGAGACGGGCGACCTGCACGACCGGCTCAGCGACGGCCAGCGTGGCTACGACCTCGAGATCGCCCGCGTGAACATCATCGGCGAGCTCATGGACCTGCAGGCGGGCGAGTTCCTCGAGGAGGACGTCGACGCCGTCGCGATCGGGGACGCCCTCGCCGAGCGGTACGGCGAGCTGTGGCGCGCGCTGACGGAGCCCGAGACGTTCGGGTACGGCGACCGCTGGCGCGTCCAGGCACGCATCGACCGGCTCAACGACCTGGGCTTCGACGTGGGCGAGCTCGACATCACCACCGACGTGGACGGCACCCGCGTGGTCATCCAGCCGAAGGTCGTCGACGCCGGCCACCACTCCCGCCGGCTGATGCGCCTGACGGGTCTGGACGTGCAGGAGAACCAGGCTCGCCGCCTGCTCAACGACCTCGACGAGTACCGGGCGGCCACCGACCGGCAGCGCGAGGACGAGTCGTTCGTCGCGCACGACTGGCTCACCGAGATCTTCGAGCCCGCCGTCCGCGCCGTCCCGCGCGACCTGCGCGGCAAGCTCGAGCCCGCGCAGATCTATCACGAGCTGCTCGATCACCGCTGGTACCTGTCCGAGCAGGCGGGCCACGACGTCTCGATGAAGAAGGCCGTGAAGTCCTACCTCAAGGACATCCTCCCGAACCGTCCCGACGAGCACTCGATCCTCGGCGTGCAGACGGGTGAGATCCCGGAGACGGGCGTGATCCCCCGCGTCGAGGACCCCCTCCTCGGCTGAACCGGCTGATCGTCGGGCGCCCGTGGCGGTCCTCCGCGCCCAGCAGGGCACGGCTCGCGCCTCCGAGATCGTGGGTCGCCGACGAGCTCGTCAGCTGCAACTGACGACGTCGTCGCCGAGTCACGACCTCGGCGGCCGCCGGCGCGCCGCTGGCGGGGCGGGCGTCAGATCGCGCGCTGGCGGGCCACCTCGTACAGGGCGATGCCCGCGGCGACGCCGGCGTTCAGCGACTCGACCGAGGACGTGATCGGGATGGACGCGATGGCGTCGCACTGCTCGCGCACCAGCCGCGACAGACCCTTGCCCTCGGAGCCGACGACGAGCACCAGCGGGTCGGTGGCGTAGGGCAGCTCGGTGATCGTGGTGTCGCCGCCGCCGTCGAGGCCGACCACGAAGACGCCGGCCTGCTTGAGGCCCTGCAGGGTGCGCACCAGGTTGGTCACGCGGGCGACCGGCACGCGCGCCGCTGCGCCCGCGGACACCTTCCAGGCCGAGGCCGTGACCCCGGCCGCACGCCGCTCGGGCACCAGGACACCGTGCGCGCCGAACGCACCGGCGGAGCGCAGGACCGCACCGAGGTTGCGCGGGTCGGTGACCCCGTCGAGGGCCACGATCAGCGCGGCCCGCTCGGACTCCGCGGCGGCGTCGAGCAGGTCGTCGTCGTCGACGTACTCGTACGGCGGGACCTGGATGGCGACGCCCTGGTGGACGGAGCCGTCGGTGAGCCGGTCCAGCTCGGAGCGGCTGACCTCGAGCAGCGGGTAGTTCGAGTTACCGGCCGCGGCGATGATCTCGCGTGTGCGGTCGTCGGCCTCGAGACGCGAGGCGATGTAGACCGTAGACACCGGGATGCCCGCGCGCAGGGCCTCGACCACGCTGTTGCGGCCGGACACGATCTCGTGGGTCGAGCTCTTGCGGCCGCCCTTGGACCCGGCGGCGCTGCGGGACGCGCCCGCGGCCTGCCGCCCGGACGTCCCACGCGTGCCCGCGACCGCACGCCGCTCGGCCGCGATCTTGGCCTTGTGCGCCGGGTGGTACTCGCGGTCCTCCGCCTTGGGCGTCGGGCCACGACCCTCGAGCGCGCGGCGGTTCTTGCCACCGGTGCCCGCGGCCGCGACCTTCTTGGACCCGGCCTTGCGGGTGGCCCCGCGGCGGGAGGAGTTGCCTGCCATGCTGTGTTCCTTTGTTTGCTGCGTGTGTGGAGGACTGATCGAGCGCGCCGGACGCGCCGCGTCAGCCCTCCGCTTCCGAGCGCGCGGCCAGCGACCAGCGCGCCCCGGTGGACGAGTCCTCGACGACGATGCCGGCCGCGGCGAGGCGGTCCCTGATCGCGTCGGACGTGGCGAAGTCGCGGACGGCCCGGGCCTGCGCGCGGGCCTCGAGCTCGGCGGCGACCACCGACTCCAGCGCGTGGACGTACCGCTCGTCGCCGCGGGTGGACCGCCAGTGCGAACCGGCCGGGTCGAGCCCGAGCACGTCGAGCATCGCGCGCAGCACGACCATCGACTCCCGGGCCAGGGCGGTGTCCCCGGCCGCGAGCGCGCTGTTGCCGGTGCGCAGGTGCTCGTGCACGACCGCGAGCGCGGCGGGCACGTTGAGGTCGTCGTCCATCGCCGCGACGAACTCGTCCGGCAGCGCCACGGTCGCCACCTCGATGTCGTGCACCTCGCCGACCTTCTCGGTCGCGCGGTCGACGAACCCGGCGAGCCGGTCCCAGGTGGCCTCGGCCTCGCGCAGCGTGTCGTCGGTCCACTCGAGCATCGAGCTGTACTGCACGGCGGTCATGGCGTAACGCACCACGCAGGCGCGCTCCTTGGCCAGCACCGCGGTGACCAGCAGGCCGTTGCCGAGCGACTTGCTCATCTTGGCGCCGCCCTGCGTCACCCAGCCGTTGTGCAGCCAGTACTGCGCGAACCCGTAGCCGGCGGCGCGCGACTGCGCCTGCTCGTTCTCGTGGTGCGGGAACCGCAGGTCCAGGCCACCGCCGTGGATGTCGAACGTGTCGCCGAGGTACCGCTGCGCCATCGCCGAGCACTCCAGGTGCCAGCCCGGCCGGCCGCGCCCGAACGGGGTGTCCCAGGCGGCCGTCTCGGGCTCCCCCGGCTTGGCGGCCTTCCAGAGGGCGAAGTCGCGGGGGTCGTGCTTGGCGTCGTCGTCGACCGTGCCGTCCGGCGCCGGGATCATGTCCTCGATGCGCTGGTTGGTCAGGCTGCCGTACTCGTCGTGGCTGCGGACGTCGAACCACACGTCGCCGGGGCTCGTGCTGTAGGCGTGGCCCTTCTCGACGAGGCGGGTCATCAGCTCGATCATCGCGGGCACGTGACCGGTGGCGCGCGGCTCGTAGCTGGGCGGCAGCACGCCGAGGGCGTCGTACGCGGCGGTGAACGCGCGCTCGTTGAGCATCGCCCAGGCCCACCACGGCTCGCCCGCCTCGGCGGCCTTGGCCAGGATCTTGTCGTCGATGTCGGTGACGTTGCGGATCAGCGTGACGCGGTTGCCCGAGCGGCGCAGCCAGCGGACCAGCACGTCGAACGCGACCGCCGACCGCAGGTGCCCGATGTGCGGCGCCGACTGCACCGTGGCACCGCACAGGTACACGCCGACCTCGCCGGGAACGAGCGGGACGAAGTCACGCACCGTCCGGGTCGCGGTGTCGAAGAGGCGCAGGGTCACGCGGGCAAGGCTACCGGGGCGACACCGTACCCGTTGCCCCGGGGGGTCGGCACCGCCCCGGTGCGAGGCCCGGGGTCGGTCAGCCGAAGGTGTGGCCCTCGCCGCGGTACGTCGGGACGGTGGCCTCGATCTCGGCGCCGCGAACCAGGTGCACCGACTCGAACCGCTCCATGACCTCGCCGGACTTCGCGTGGCGGAACCAGACGCGGTCGCCGATGCGCAGGTCCGTGCCGCCGGACAGGCGCAGGGGCGTCTGCACCTCGCCGGCGCCCTCGCGGCTCGTCAGGGCCAGCCCGCCGGGCCAGACCGGGCGCGGCTGGCGGGACTTGGTGGACGGGCCGGACGCGATGTAGCCGCCGCCGAACGCCGTCGCGAAGCCCGGGCCGGGGATGCGGACCACGTCGAGACCGAAGAACGCCGCCGGCCGGGGCGTGAACGACCGGTAGGCGTCGAAGAGCGTCGGGACGAACAGGCCCGAGCCGGCGGTGACCTCGGTGACCGCCGGATCGGCGGCGCTGGACGCGACCGATCCGGAACCGCCGGAGTTCACCAGCTCGAGGGGATGCCCGACAGCCGCCTCGACCGCCGCGACGACGGCGGCGCGACGCGAGGCCAGGTCGGCGATGGACAGACGCTTGACCGCGCGGACGGCGGCGCTGGTGTCGGGCAGACCGGCCACCTGGGCCTCGTAGAACATGACGCCGACCACGTCCACGCCCGGCCGCTCGGCGATCGCGGCGGCGAGCGTCCCGGCGTCGGCCGGGGTGTGCACGGGCGATCGCCGGACCCCGAGGTGCGCGGCGAGCGGCCCGAGCTTGACGCGCAGCGAGGCGTCCACGTCCAGGCACAGCCGCACGGTGACGCCGTGGGCGGTCGCGGAGCGCGCAGCGAGGTCGACCTGGGCGGGGTCGTCGACCATGAGCGTGACGGCGGCGACGGCGGCCGGGTCGGCGGCGAGCTTGTCCAGGGCGTCCGTGTCCACGGTCGGGTAGCCCATGAGGACGTCGTCGACCCCCTGGGAGACCAGCCAGAGCGCCTCCCGGAGCGAGTACGCCATCACGCCGGCGAACCCCTGGCGGGCCAGCACCCGCTGCAGCACCGCCCGGACGCGCACAGACTTGCTGGCGACGCGGATCGGGGTGCCGCCGGCGCGGCGCACCAGGTCGGTCGCGTTGGCGTCGACGGCGTCGAGGTCGACCACCGCCAGGGGCGCCGGAAGGCCCTGCGTCGCCTGGTCGAGCCGGGCACCGATCGTGAGGGTCATGCACCGGCTCCTGCCGACAGGGGGGCCTTCTCATGCCGCACCACACCGAAACGGCCCGCCAGGACGGCGACCGCGAGAACGAGGACGACCGGCACCAGGAAGCCCCAGCGGAGGCTGGACGCGGTGCCGATGAACCCGACGAACACCCCGCCGAGCACGGCACCAAGGTAGTTGAAGCCGTTGAGGCGGGCGATCACGGCGTCCGCGTGACCCGGGGCGAGGAGCCCGGCTGACGAGAAGCACAGGGGGGCGATCAGGCCCAGACCGGCCCCGGCGATGGCGAACCCGAGCACGGCCTGTGCCGGGGCGTTCGCGGTCAGCACGAGGACCAGGCCCACCGCCCCGACCAGCGACGCGACGCGCACGACCCGGACGCGGCCCCAACGCCGGACGCACGGGTCGCCGGCGAGGCGCGAGACCAGCGTCATCGCGAGGTACGCCGCGTAGCCGAGCTTGGTCAGGGTGCCCGTCGAGTTCAGCACCTCGTGCATGAAGATCGGGCTCCACGTCGAGATCGCCTGGTCGTTGACGTAGTAGGCGACGACGCCCAGCCCGAGGATCAGCAGCGGCCCCCACGGGATGACCGGCTTGCCGGTCGACACGGCGTCCGGCTCGGCCAGCGCGGCTTCGACGGCGAACGGCACGGCGCCCGACGGCTCGCTCCAGGCGGCGCGGCGCACCGCGACGGACACGCAGAGTGCGACGGCGGTGCCGACGAGGAGCGTCCAGCCGATCGGTTCCACCGAGACGCGCCCGGTGGTCACCGCGACCAGGACCGTGCCGAGGATCCCGCCGACGGACCACGCGGCGTAGAACCCCGTCAGCAGGGAGCGGCCGTAGGCGCGCTGGATGGCGACGGCCTGCATGTTCGTGCCGGCGTCGACCATGCCGAGCGCCACGCCGTACAGCGCGAACCCGACGGCCAGGACGGCGAAGGTCGGGGAGACCGAGACGACGACCACAGCCGTCGCGACGAGGAGCAGACCACGGATCAGGACCGCTCGGCTGCCGCCGGCGGACCGGGCGATGCGATCGGCCACGAACGTGCCGACGCCCGCCATGACGCAGACGCCGAGGATGACGAAGGCGATGGTCCCGTCGTCGATCCCGTACCGGGACTTGAACACGTCGAGGCTGGTCAGGATCATCGCGAAGACGAATCCCTGCGCGGCGAACCCGAGAGAGACGGCTATCCGCGCCCGACGTGCATGCTCGGACGGGGCCGTCAGGACGGCATCGTTCACGCGGGCAGAGCCTCGTCCCCGGTGTCCAGCAGCTGCTCGAGGCCGTCCCTGGGGTTGGCGACGGTCGTCGAGAGCAGGAACCTGCCGAAGCCGTGCATGCCCTCGCGTGCCTTCGCCTCGTCACCGTCGACGAGCCAGGCCAGCGAGTAGCCGTCGACCACCGCGACGACCGTGCGCGCGAGCGTCTCCAGCGGGACGCTGAACGTCACGCCCGCGGCCTGCTCGACGCCGCGCAGCACCTGCTCGGCGGCCGCCCACTGGCCGCGGTACTGCTCGATGGCCACCTGGTTGAGCTCGGGGTGGCGCAGCGAGGAGGTGGTGAGCTCGTAGCTCAGCAGCTGAGCACCCCGCGACTCCTTGATGCCGTCCCAGAGCGCATCGATGGTGCCGTCGATGACGGCGGCGACGCCCACGTCCGGCGGCAGCTCGCCCATGCTGCGCTCCAGGTTGGCGGACGTGATGGCGTGCGCCATCGCGCGCAGCAGCTCGTCCTTGTCCTGGAAGCAGTAGTGCACGACGCCCAACGAGACGCCGGCCTCGGCAGCGACAGCGCGCACGGTGGCCGCGTCGATGCCGTCACGGCTCGCGACCGCGAGCGCTGCCTCGATGAGCTGTTCACGTCTCTCAGCGACTGGCAAACGATTCACGAAGGTCCCCTCCCTCGAACGACGGCCCCACCGGCTGGCTTGGTCACCGGTGCGTGAGGCCGACGCCTCCCCAGTGCACAGTCTCAATATCCATCGTGACGATAGTCAAGGCCTGGGCGCACTTGACTTGGACGGTTGACCAAGAGGACCCTCTGTCTCATGGGACACCTGTCCGACTCCGCGCCGTGGCGCAACTGGGCCCGCACGGCCTCAGCGACGCCGCAGCGCGTCGTGCACCCCGCTGACCAGGACGAACTGGTCGAAACGGTACGGGGCGGGGCGGAGGACGGCCTGCAGGTCAGGGCGGTCGGGGCCGGGCACTCTTTCACCCCCGTGGCGGCGTCGGACGGTGTCCACCTGCACCTCGATCGGCTGAACGCGTTCGAGCGTGTCGCGCCCCAGCCGGACGGCACCACCCACGTCACGGTCGGCGCGGGCATCCGCCTGGGTGCCCTGAACGCCGAGCTGGCGGCTCGGGGCCTGGGCATGCGCAACCTCGGCGACATCGACAAGCAGTCGATCGCCGGCGCGATCTCGACGGGCACCCACGGCACGGGCGCCCGCCTGGGCGGTCTGGCCACGCAGGTCGTCGGTGCCCGCCTCGTCACGGCCAAGGGCGACGTCGTCGAGGCGTGCCCCGAGACCAACCCCGAGCTCTTCGAGCTGGCTCGCCTCGGCCTCGGCAGCGTCGGGGTCCTGTCGGCGGTCACGCTCGAGGTCGTCCCCGCGTTCAAGCTGGAGGCCGTCGAGGAGCCCTGGCCCCTGGACCGCGTCCTCGAGGGCCTCGACGGGCCCGACGGACTGGTCGAGGGCAACGACCACTTCGAGTTCTACTGGTTCCCGCACACGCGCCGCGCGCTGACCAAGCGGAACAACCGGGTTCCCGACGAGACCGAGCGCCCCCTGAATCCCGTCCGCGGCTGGGTCGACGACGAGCTGCTGTCGAACGGGTTGTTCGCGGTCACCAACACCGTGGCGACGATCGCCCCGCGGACGACGGTCGGGATCAACGGTCTGGCCGCCCGCGCGCTGAGCTCGCGCCGGTTCGTCGCACCGGCACCCGAGGTGTTCGTCAGCCCGCGGCGGGTGCGCTTCCGCGAGATGGAGTACGCGGTCCCCCGCGACCAGCTGGTTCCCGTCCTGGCCGAGATCGACCGTTGGCTCGAGGCGTCCGGCCAGCGCGTCCCGTTCCCCGTCGAGATCCGCTTCGCCGCGGCCGACGACCTCTGGCTGTCCACCGCGCACGGCCGCGAGACCGCCTACATCGCCGTGCACCAGTACATCCGCCTGCCGTACGAGTCGTACTTCCGCGCGGTCGAGCAGATCGTCGCGGCGTCCGGCGGTCGCCCGCACTGGGGCAAGATGCACTGGCTCGAGGCCGACCGGCTGAGCGAGCTCTACCCGCGGTTCGCCGACGCCCAGCGCGTGCGGCAGCAGGCCGACCCGGACGGCGTCTTCAGCAACCCGTACCTGGCCAGGCTCTTCGGGGCGTAGGCGGCTCACAGGTACCGACCCTGGTCAACGGCCGCCCGCGGGTGCAGTCTGTGGCCGTGGCACTCACCAGCAGAGCCGTGGTCGCGATCGCCTACGGCGGCCCCGAGGTCCTCCGGGTGGTCGACGTCGACACCGCGGAGCCCGGGCCGGGCAACGTCCTGATCGACGTCAAGGCGGCCGCCGTCAACGCCATCGACTGGAAACGGTACTCGGGGGCGTTCAGCTCCGACCCGGGACACCTCCCGATGCGGCTCGGCTACGAGGTGTCCGGCGTCGTCAGCGCGGTCGGTCCCTCCGTGCGGTGGCTCGCCCCCGGCGACGAGGTCATCGCCTGGCGGGTCGACGGAGGGTATGCCAGCCGGATCGTCGCCTCGGAGCAGGTGACCGTGCGCCGGCCGGCCAACCTCGACTGGGCCGCCGCGTCCGGCCTGCTCCTGGCGGGCGCGACCGCTGTGCACACCCTGTCCGCGACCGGCACGCACGACCACGACGTCGTGCTCGTGCACGGCGGCTCGGGCGGCGTCGGCCGCATGGTCGTCCAGCTCGCGATCCTGCGTGGCGCCCAGGTCATCGCGACGGCGTCGCCGCAGCAGCACGAGGACCTGGAGGCCCTGGGCGCGCTGCCGGTGGCCTACGGCGAGGGCCTGCTCGACCGCCTGCACGACGCCGTCCGCACCACCGGCCCCGTCACCGTCGCGATCGACACCGTAGGGACTGACGAGGCGCTCGACACCTCGGTCGCCATGGTCTCGGACCGCCAGCGCATCGCGACGATCGCCGGGTTGCGACGAGCGGGCGAGCTGGGCATCCGCGCCCTGGGCGGAGGTCCGGGCGCCGACCCGGGCACGCTCGTCCGGGAGGCCGCCCGCGCCCAGCTGGCCGAGCTGGCCTCCGACGGTTCGCTCGATGTGCGCGTCGCGCAGACCTACGCGCTCGAGGACGCCGGCAAGGCCCACTGGGAGGGCCTCGCGGGCCACGCACACGGCAAGCTGGTCCTGCTGCCCTGAGGACGGGCGTCCGTCGTCGCGGGTGCCCCGCGAGTCGTCGCCACGCGTATCCCGCGAGGGCGGGAGTCCGGGCGGGACCGTTACGGGAGGGTGGCGATCGCTGCCGCGACGGACTGGAGCTCGTGCACGACGCGGCGGACGACGAGGCGCTCCGCGCGGTCCCGACGCAGCAGCGCATCGATGCGCCGGCCCGCCAGCACCTCCGCCAGCGGGACCAGCCGGATGCGCGTGCTGCCGCCGAACGTGTAGCGCGGGAGCAGCGCGATGCCGTGGCCAGCCGCGACGAACGCTTCCGTCACGTGGAAGTCGTTGACCCGGTGCACGATCCGCGCCGGCGCGCCGGACCGAGCCACGACCTCGCGCACCAGCGACGCGATCGGGAATCCGTCCCGCACGGAGATCCAGTCGGCGCCCGCCAGGTCGACGGGGCGTATCGACGCACGCCCTGCCAACGGGTGGTCGAGCGGCACGGCGACGTCGAGCGGCTCGCGCAGCAGCGGCACCACCTGGACGCCGGGCCACACCGGCGCGCCCTCCGGCCGGTGGGCGACGACGACGTCGATCCGGTCCGTGAGCGCCGCGAAGTCCTCCTGGGCGACGTCCTCGTCCGTGCACTCGAGCACGATGCCGCGCAGCGCGCCCACGCGGGCCAGCAGACCCGGCAGGAGCAGCTCTGCGCCGCTCTGGAACGCCGAGACCCGGACGATGCCCTCCGGACGCTCCAGGAACGCCGCACAGGCCGCCTGAGCGCGTTCCAGGGCCACTGCGACGTCCTCGGCCGCCGCCGCCAGCGCCTCGCCGGCGGGTGTCAGGCGCAGACCGCGTCCCACACGCTCCGTGAGGGCGACGCCGGTCTCGCGCTGCAGCACCGCCATCTGCTGGGAGACCGCCGACGGCGTCAGGTGCAGCACCGCCGCAGCTGCGGTCACGCCGCCCTGCGAGCCGATGGTGCGAAGCGTCTCCAGCGCGCGAGGATCCATGTAGGCACACTACATAGTCAGATAACAATCTTTCGCTGGTGCTGAACGCACGGCGATCGCAGACTCGTCGCATGACCACCCGGGACCGCCTGCTCGCCACGCTCGTCGCCGTGCTCTGGGGCCTGAACTTCACGGCCATCCACCTGTCGTTGCAGCAGTTCCCGCCGTTCTTCCTCGTGGCGCTGCGGTTCGCGCTCATCGCGGTGCCGACCCTCCTGCTCGTGCCGAGGCCGTCCGCGCCGTGGCGCTGGATCCTGCTGTACGGGCTCGGGTTCGGCGTTCTGCAGTTCGTGTTCCTCTACCTGGCCATGTCGAACGGCATGCCGACGGGGCTGGCGTCGCTCGTCCTGCAGTCGTCGGCACCCTTCACGGTCGTCCTGGCGGCGACGTTCCTGCGCGAACGGCTGACCGCCCGGCAGGGGCTCGGCATCCTCACCGCGGTCGTCGGTCTGGGCGGTATCGCCGCGCACCGGGCGGGCCTCAACGGCGGCGCGACGCTCGTCCCCGTGCTGCTGACGCTCGCCGGCGGCCTCGGCTGGGCGATCGGAAACCTGGGCAGCCGCAAGGCGATGCAGGCCAGCCCGCACGAGCCCGTCCGGCTCCTGCTCTGGATGTCGGTGGTCCCGCCGCTGCCGATGCTCGCGTTGTCGCTGGCGACCGAGGGCCCCGCGCAGATCCGGCACTCGTTCACGGGCCTGACCAGCGCGCAAGGGCTGCTCGCCCTGGCGGGGCTGGCCTACACGGTGCTCGTCGCGACCGTCTGCGGCGGCATGCTCTGGACGGGGTTGATGGGCCGGCACCCGTCGAGCACCGTCGCACCGTTTTCCATGCTGGTGCCCGTGGCCGGCATCGCCGCGTCCTGGCTCCTGCTGCGCGAACGCACGAGCCTCACCGAGCTGGCGTGGGGGTCGCTGGTGCTGGGCGGCGTCCTGCTGGGCAGCACCCGGTCACCGGCCGCCCGGGCCCGCCGTCAGCTGGCGGCGACGACGAGCGCGGTGGCGACCGCCGCGACGCCCTCTCCCCGACCCGTCAGCCCGAGCCCGTCGGTCGTGGTCGCCGACACGCTCACCGGCGCGCCCGCGGCCGCCGACAGGGCCGCCTCGGCCTCCGCCCTGCGCCGACCCAGCCGGGGCCGGTTCCCGATCACCTGCACGGCGACGTTCCCCACGACGAAGCCGGCCGCGCGCACCCGCGCCGCGGCCTCCGCCAGCAGGACCGCCCCGGCGGCACCCGCCCACTGCGGCTCCGAGGTGCCGAAGTTCGACCCGAGATCGCCGAGACCCGCCGCGGACAGGAGCGCGTCGGCGCACGCGTGCGCGGCGACGTCGGCGTCGGAATGACCCTCCAGCGGCCGCTCGCCGGGCCACGTCAGCCCAGCGAGGTGGAGCACCGCGCCCTCGGCGGGCGCGGTCGCGTAGGCATGCACGTCGATCCCGATCCCGGTGCGGGGCAGGGCGCCGCCAGGCGGAGAGGACGTAGGGCCGCCAGGCGGAGAGGACGTAGGGCCGCCAGGCGGAGAGGACGTAGCGCCGCCAGGCGGAGAGGACGTAGCGCCCATCAGGCCTCCAGCAGGAGCGTGGCCACCGCGAGGTCGCGGGGCGTGGTGATCTTCGCAGCCCGCTCGTCCCCGGCGACCACCCAGACACGCTCGCCCAGCCGTTCGACCAGGCCGGCGTCGTCGGACGCGGCCGTCCGCTCGAGGTCGGCGTCGGAGGCGAAGGTCGCGTGCGCCCGCTGGAGCAGCTCCAGGGCGAAACCCTGCGGCGTCTGCACGGCTCGCAGGTCGGCGCGCGGGACGGTCGCCAGAACGGGCTCGACCGGGCCGCCGGGCAGCACCCGCTTGATCGTGTCCGTGACCGGCAGGCCCGGGACCACGGCCGGGTGCCCGTCCAGCACCGCGTCGATCACCCGGCCGATCAGGGACGGGGGCGCGAGCGGACGGGCCGCGTCGTGCACGAGCACCACGGCGATGTCGTCGTAGCCTGCGCCGTGCTCGGCGCCGGCGACCGGGTTCGGCGGAGCGGGCACACCCAGCGCCGCCAGCCCGGCCGCGACCGACGCCTGCCGGGTGGCGCCGCCGGCGACCACACGGACGTCCACCCCGGGACCGGCGAGCTCAGTGACGAACTCGGTGGCGAGCTCGTCGGCGAGCGCGGCGACGTGCTCCGGGGGCGCGGTGACCACCAGGAGCCGGACATGCTGATCGCCCGTCACGCGCGCCGCCAGCAGGTTGCGGGCGGCGTGCACGACGAGCGACCGGCCCCCCAGAGGCACCAGAGCCTTCGGGAGGGAATGACCCAGCCTGCTACCGCTCCCGGCGGCAGTCAGGACAGCGGCGATGTTCAGCGACACACAACGGTCACCCGGCGTCAGGACGCCAGGACCTCGTCGAGGATCGCTTCGGCCTTCTCCTCCTCGGTGTGCTCGGCGAGTGCGAGCTCCGAGACGAGAATCTGGCGGGCCTTGGCGAGCATGCGCTTCTCGCCCGCGGACAGGCCACGGTCGGCGTCGCGGCGGGACAGGTCGCGGACGACCTCTGCCACCTTGATGACGTCGCCCGACGCGAGCTTCTCGAGGTTGGCCTTGTAGCGGCGGGACCAGTTGGTCGGCTCCTCGGTGTACGGGGCGCGGAGCACCTCGAACACGCGGTCCAGACCTTCCTGGCCGACGACGTCACGAACGCCCACCAGGTCGACGTTCTCAGCCGGTACCTCGATGGTGAGGTCCCCCTGAGCGACCTTGAGCTTGAGGTAAACCTTGTCCTCTCCGCGGATGGTCCTGGTCTTGATCTCTTCGATCAATGCCGCACCGTGGTGCGGGTAGACAACGGTCTCCCCAACAGTGAAAGTCATCTGCAGGTGTCCCCTTTCGCAGAGGGGTATCTTATCACGGAGAAATTGGGCCTTTACCGTGCGCACCACCCCGTCGTCGCAGGTCACGCGCCCGCGGATGACGTCGCTCACAGGAGTGGCTCGGCACGCCCCTGGCCGTCGTCGCGGGCTAGGCTTGCGCCACAGATCTGCCCGAGCTCAGGGGCCCTGCGCCCCCTGCAGTCCCGACGCACCCAGGAGCCACCGTGACCTCGCCCCGCCCCCGCACCCGCCGGCTCCGTGCCGCGACCGGCCTGGCCGTCGCCGGTCTCGCGGCAGCCCTGACGCTGACGGGCTGCTCGGCCACCAACCAGATGACGACCGAGAAGGAGTACAACTCCTCCGACGGCGTGGGCGCCCACGTGGGCGACATCAAGGCGATCAACTTCCTGATCGCCTCGGCGGCCAAGGGCGAGCCCGGCGCCCTGCTCGGTGCCCTGGAGAACAGCGGCAGCTCCGACCAGAGCGTGACGATCACGCTCGGCACGGACGACCAGAGCGTGCACGTGCCCGCCGGTCAGACCGTCCTGCTGGGCGCGCCCGGTGGCAACACCGACACCGACACGACCATCACGTTCGACTCGATCCCGGAGCCCCCCGGAGCGGTCGTCCCGGTGACCGTCGCGACGAGGGACGCGGGCAGCGTCAGCCTCGACGTGCCCGTCGTCGACGGCACCCTGCCGGAGTACGCGGGGTCCATCCCGTCGCCCACCAGCTGACCGGCGACAGACGCACGAGAGGGCCGGTCCGCCCGGACCGGCCCTCTGTGCGTGCCTGGACGGCTCAGCCGAAGCGGCCCGAGATGTAGTCCTCCGTGGCCTGCTCGCGCGGCGAGGAGAAGATGGTCGACGTCTCGTCGATCTCGACCAGGCGGCCCGGCTGACCGGTCGCCTTGAGGTTGAAGAACGCCGTCCGGTCCGACACCCGCGCGGCCTGCTGCATGTTGTGCGTGACGATGACGATCGTGTAGTCGCTCTTCAGCTCCGAGATCAGGTCCTCGATCGCCAGCGTCGAGATCGGGTCGAGCGCCGAGCAGGGCTCGTCCATGAGCAGCACCTGCGGCTTGACCGCGATGGCGCGGGCGATGCAGAGGCGCTGCTGCTGGCCGCCGGAGAGGCCGGAACCCGGACGGTTCAGCCGGTCCTTGACCTCGTTCCAGAGGTTGGCGCTCGTCAGCGAGCTCTCGACCACGTCCGCGGCGTCGCTCTTGGAGATGCGCTTGTTGTTCAGCTTGATCCCGGCCAGCACGTTGTCCGCGATCGACATCGTCGGGAACGGGTTGGGGCGCTGGAACACCATGCCCACCTGTCGGCGGACCGCGACCGGGTCGACGTCCGAGCCGTACAGGTCGATGCCGTCCATCGCGACCGAGCCCTGGACGTGCGCACCCGGGATGACCTCGTGCATGCGGTTCAGGGTGCGCAGGAAGGTGGACTTCCCGCAGCCCGACGGGCCGATGAAGGCGGTGACGGAGCGGGGCTCCACCGACATCTCGACGCCGGCCACGGCGAGGAAGTCGCTGTAGTAGATGTTGAGGTCCTTGACGTCAATTCGCTGTGCCATCGTCGTTCTCCTTGTGGGGGCTCAGGCCCGGGTCTTGGGCGCGAACCAACGGCTCACGCCGCGCGCCAGAAGGTTGAGCAGCATGACGAACAGGATCAGCACGAGTGCTGCGCTCCATGCCCGGTCGTAATTGATCGTCGGGATGCAATCTGTCGCACCCGGGGCGCAGGGCACAAGACCCGCCGCGTACTGGCGGTAGACGTACACCGGCAGCGTCATCATGTTGCCGTGGAACGGGTCGCGGTTGATCGAGTCCGTGGCACCCACCGTGATGAGCAGCGGTGCCGTCTCCCCGATCACGCGGGCGATGGCGATCATGATGCCGGTCGTGATGCCGGCCACGGCCGTGCGCAGCACGACCCGGATGATCGTCAGCCACTTCGGGACGCCGAGCGCGAACGAGGCCTCGCGCAGCTCGTTGGGGACGAGCCGAAGCATCTCCTCGGTCGAGCGGATGACGACGGGGATCATCAGCACCGACAGGGCGACGGCGCCCACGAGCCCGCTCATGGACTGCGGCCCGACCACCAGGTAGAAGAGCGAGAACGCGAACAGACCGGCGACGATCGACGGGATGCCCGTCATGACGTCGACGAAGAACGTCACGGCGCGAGCGAGCGAGCCCTTGCCGTACTCGACGAGGTAGACCGACGTGATCAGGCCGATCGGCACCGAGATGACGACCGTGAGCGCCGTGATGAGGATGGTGCCGAGCAGCGCGTGGTAGACGCCACCGGCGTCCATCCCGCCGTACACGTTGCGCATCGAGTGCGTCAGGAAGTAGAGGTTGAACCGGCCGAGGCCGTTGGACAGGACGCTCCAGATGAGGGACACCAGCGGGATCACGGCGAGCACGAAGGCGCCGTAGACCAGCCAGGTCATGAACCGGTCCTTGCGCCTGCGTGCCCCGTTGACCTGGGTCAGCGCGGCCCGCAGCGAGGCGGCCTCAGGGGTGAGCTGTGCGGTGGTCACGTCAGTTCGCCCCCGAGAATTCCTTGTTGCGCGCGATGATCGCGCGAGCGGCCAGGTTGACCAGCAGGGTGATCACGAAGAGCGCCAGGCCGGTCGCGATGAGCGTCGAGCGGCCGATGTCGTTCGCGTCGTTGAACTTGGCAGCGATGTTGCCCGCGATCGTCTGCTGCTCCGAGGCCACGAGGATCTTGAACGAGTAGAGGATCCCGGGCGACAGGATCATCAGCACGGCCATCGTCTCGCCGAGCGCGCGGCCCAGCCCGAGCATCGCGGCGGACGTCACGCCCGAGCGGCCGAACGGCAGGACCGCCATCCGGACCAGCTCCCAGCGCGTCGCGCCGAGGGCGAGCGCGGCTTCCTCGTGCAGCCGCGGCGTCTGCAGGAAGACCTCGCGGCTGACCGCGGTGATGATCGGCAGGATCATGACGGCGAGGACGACCGCCGTGGTCATCAGGACGCGGGGCGGGTTGGACGCGTTGCCGTGCTGGTCGCCGGCGAACAGCGGGATCCAGCCGAAGTAGTCGACCAGGAACTGCCAGACGGGCTGAACCTTGGGCGCCAGCACCATCACACCCCAAAGGCCGTACACGACCGACGGGATGGCCGCGAGCAGGTCGACCACGTAGCCGAGGATCGACGCCATCCGGCGCGGTGCGTAGTGCGAGATGAACAGCGCGACCCCGACCGCGATCGGCACGGCGATCACCAGCGAGACGATCGCGGCGAGGATCGTGCCGAAGATCAGCGGCCCGACGACCGACCAGAGGTTGCCACCGGCCGGGATCCAGGGGACCTCGGAGGCGAGGTCAGGGTTCTTGAGAGCGGGCCAGGCCTCGATGATCAGGAAGATCGCGACCGAGGCGAGCACGGCCAGGATGAGGATCCCGGACCACACGGCGAGGTATCGGAAGCCGCGGTCGAGCCCCCGGTCCGTCGTCCGCGCCCTGCGCTTCTTGGGCGTGCGGACGGGCGCGACCGGCGGGGTCATCGCTGTCGTAGGCGAAGCCAACGGATGTCTCCTGTCAGAACGGTGGTAGAGCGCCACCGTCCGGCGGCCGCTGGGCGGCCGCCGGACGAGGACGTTGCGAGCTGACTAGCTGGCTGCGATCGCGTTGATCGACGCCGCGACGTCCGTGGCCAAGGTGTCCGGGATCGGGGCCGAGCCGGCCGCGGTGGCCGCCTTCGACTGACCGTCGGAGCTCGCCGCGAAGGTGGCGTAGCCCTTGATCAGGTCCGCCTTCGCCGTGGGATAGGTGTTGCAGACGACCAGGTACGAGACCAGGATCGCCGGGTAGGCGCCCGCGGCCGTCGTGGTGCGGTCGATGTTGATGACGATGTCGCCGGTGGCGCGGGTGGTGTCACGGGGCGACGCGGCGACCGTCGCTGCGGCACCGTCAGCTGTCGGACCGTTGAACTCGGTGCCGACCCCCAGCGCGACCTTGCCGAGCGAGCCGACGGCGGAAGCGTCCGCGTAGCCGATGGTGCCGGGGGCGGCCTGGATCGTCTGGACGACGCCGGACGTGCCGTTCGCGCCCTGTCCGACCTGGGCGGGCCAGGTGTTGGAGACCGGGAAGGTCCACACGGTGGGCGCCGTCTTCGCGAGGTAGTCCTGGAAGTTCTTGGACGTGCCCGAGTCGTCGGAGCGGTGCACGACGGTGATCGGGCCGGAGAGCTTCGCGCCCGAGTTGAGGGCGGTGATCGCCGGGTCGTTCCAGGTGGTGATCGCGCCCGAGAAGATCTTGGCGACGACGTCCGGGGTCATCTTCAGGTCGGTGACACCGTCGATGTTGAACGCGACGGCGATCGGGCTGATGTAGACGGGCAGGTCGATGCCGGCGCCGCCGGTGCAGCGGGAGGCCGCCTGCGTGAGCTCGTCCGTGCTGAGCGCGCTGTCCGAGCCGGCGTAGTCGAGCGAGCCGTCGAGGAAGCCCTTGCGGCCTGCACCCGAGTCGGAGGTCGTGTAGTTCACGGTGACGCTGGGGTTCGCGGTCTGGAAGCCGGCGACCCACGCCTGCTGGGCCTTCTCCTGGGCGCTGGAACCGCCGCCGTTCAGGGTGCCGCTGAGTGTGGAGGCGGGGGCCTCCGAGGCGCCGCCGGAGGCGGCGGGGGTGTCGGTAGCGTTGTCCGATCCGCAGGCCGACAGCGCGAGGGCGAGCGTGCCGACGAGGGCAACCGCCCCGATGCGGCCGAGGAGGGGAAGCTTCACTGTGGTCCATCCTGTCGATCGTGTGCGCACCGATGTGTGCGCGGCGAGGCTGACGGTAGGAAGCGCACGTGACCGGCCGGACCGGTTCGGGTGAACCCCAGGTGAACGGTGGCCGACGACTGCTCGCAGCCCGGCCTGTCGAGAGGCGGGACGCACCCGTTCCGGGCGGCTCAGAGCGGGCCGACGACCTCGCCGCCGTAGGGGGCGCGGAGCGTCCGGGCAACGGCCCACGCGTCGGCGTCACGTTCGGCGACCGGGACAGGAGGGAGCAAGTCGTCCCACAGCTGCATGAACGCACCGAGCATCTGGCGCATCCCGGCGGGCCGGGCGTAGAAGAACAGATGCAGGTGCTCGGCGCCGTCGCCCCACTTGCTGACGTGGGCGCGGGCGATGTGCGGGAGCGCCTCGATCGCGCGCGCGACGTGGACGAGGAGGACTCCGAGCTCCGAGGCCCGATCGTCCGGCAGGTCCGTGAAGTCGACGTGCGCCCGGGAGACCAGCAGGAGCGAGAGCGGCGCCCCGCCGGGCTTGTCGAACCGACGCAGCCGCCAGCGCTCGTCGCGCCAGACCGTGCCGCGATCGTCCTGGCACGACCGGCAGTCGACGCCACCCGCGCCGGCGCGCGGTGACTCCGGCAGCACCGGCGCCGCGAGCGGGCGCACGGTCAGGCCCTCCGCCTCGAACGGGAAGATGTCCCAGTCGGTCATCGGCGAGCGGGGCAGCCGACCGTCCTGATCAGCTGCGGCCAGGGCACGCGCGTGGTACTCGTCGGGGGCAAGCGGCACCGCCAGAAGGTAGCAGGTGGTCCGGTACGTCCCGTCGTGCGCCCGACGGCGGCCTCGTGCGCACCGTCATCAAGAGGAGATGCCGAGCTGGCGGACCGAGCGGGGCTTTGGCGGACGGTCTGGGCGTGCTGGTCGACCTGCTACTCGACGTCGTCGGCGAACTTGTACCCGAGGCCGCGGACGGTCAGCACGAGGGTCGGGTTGCCCGGGTCGACCTCGATCCGGGCGCGGACGCGCTTCACGTGCACGTCGAGGGTCTTGGTGTCCCCGACGTAGTCGGACCCCCAGATGCGGTCGATCAGCTGGCCGCGGGTGAGCACGCGACCGGCGTTGCGCAGCAGCATCTCCAGGAGCTCGAACTCCTTGAGCGGGAACGCCACCAGCTCGCCGCGCACCCGGACCGTGTGGCGCTCGACGTCCATGCGGACCGGTCCGGCCACGAGCAGCTCGTCGTCCTCGAGGTCGTGGGCGAACGTTGCCGCCGGAGCCCCGACCGGGACGGCCGCGGCCTCGCGACGACGGAGCACGGCCCGCACCCGGGCGAGCAGCTCACGCGACGAGTACGGCTTGGTGACGTAGTCGTCGGCACCGAGCTCGAGGCCGACGACCTTGTCGATCTCGTCGTCCTTGGCGGTGAGCATGATGACCGGCACGTCGCTGACCAGCCGCAGCCGGCGGCACACCTCCGTGCCGGGCAGGCCGGGCAGCATGAGGTCGAGCAGGACCAGGTCGGCGCCGAGCTCGTCGAACCGCAGCAGGGCGTCCGTCCCGGTCGCGGCGGTGACGACGTCGAAGCCCTCACGCTCGAGCTGGTAGGCCAGCGGGTCGCGGTAGGACTCCTCGTCCTCGACGAGCAGGATCCGGGTCATGAGGCGCTCCGGTGCACGGGTGCTCCTTCGGGGCTTGCAGGCTGGTCGGGGATGGCGGGGGCGATCTCGATCTGAGGCGCGATCGTGGGCGTGTCCTCGGGGGCGTCCTCGGCCCGCGGGAGGCGCAGCGTGAAGGTCGACCCGCGACCCGGCTGGGACCAGACGGTGACGTCTCCCCCGTGGTCGGCGGCGACGTGCTTGACGATGGACAGGCCGAGACCCGTCCCGCCGGTGTCGCGCGAGCGGGCCGGGTCGACGCGGTAGAACCGCTCGAACACGCGCTCCTGCTCGGCCGCGCTGATGCCGATGCCCTCGTCGACCACCGCGATCTCGACCAGGCCGTCGACGAGCCGGACGCCGACGCCGACGTGCGCGGCCTCGCCCGAGTACGCGACGGCGTTGTCGAGCAGGTTGCGCACCGCGGTGACCAGCAGCTCGTGCTGGCCGAGCACCCGGGTGCCGTGCACGCCGCCGATGTCGAGCCGGACGTGCTTGGCCTCGGCGGTGGTGCGGGCCCGGTCGACGGCCTCGTTCAGCACCCGGTCGACGTCGACGAGCCCGGCCTGACCCAGCGCCCCGGCGACCTGCAGGCGGGACAGCTCGATGATCTCGTGCACCAGTGCCGACAGCCGGGTCGCCTCGGTCTGCATCCGACCCGCGAACCGTCGCACGGCCTCAGGGTCGTCCGCCGCGTCCTGAACGGTCTCGGCCAGCAGGGACAACGCGCCCACCGGCGTCTTGAGCTCGTGCGAGACGTTCACGACGAAGTCGCGCCGGATCGCCTCGAGCCGGCGCGCCTGGGTCAGGTCCTCTGCGAGGACCACGAGGTGCTGCGCGCTCACCTGGGCCACGCGCACCTGGACGAGCAGGATGCCGGGCCCGACCGGGCCGCGCGGTACCTCGAGCTCCTCGTCGCGGATCACCCCGTCCCGACGGACCGCGGCGATCAGGTCCCGGATGGCGGCCGGCGCGATGCGGCCGTCGCGCACGATGCCCAGCGCATGAGCGGGCGCGCTCGCGCGCACCACCCGGTCGCTCTCGTCCAGGACGACGGCGGCCGAGCGCAGGACGGCGAGCGTCCGGACCAGACCCTCGTCGAGGCCCGGACGGGGGCTCGCGGGCACGGGGCCGCGCTGGGCGCGCTCGCTCCAGCGGAACGCCAGGGTCGCCACGACGCCCACCAGCAGGCCGAGCCCGCCGGCGAGCAGCAGCTTCAAACCCTCCGCGCCGTCCACAGGCCCAACCCTAGGACGGGTTCCGGGGTGCCTCGGGCCGCCAACGCGCCGCGCGGGCCTCCTGCCGTCGAGCGTTCATCGAGCGTTCACGCTCCTCGGACGACGTGTGCGCCGGTCAGCCGAAAGTCTCCATGAGTACCGAGCGCTCGGCCTCCGTGAGGTTCGTCGCGACGAGCGTGGAGTGCAGCCCGTGGAAACGCTCGCCCATCCGGTCGAGGTCGCCCTCGTCGGTGACCGCGCAGAGCAGCGACGTGCCCGGCGTGATCTGCTCACGGATCGTCGCCAGCTGGTTGTCGTCGAGACCCACCGCGGCCATCGACTTGGTGATCGCCCCGGCGGCCGCGCCGACCGCCGCGCCGAGCAGCGGGACGAAGAACAGGCCGCCGAAGAGAACGCCCCAGAACGCTCCCCAACCCGTGCCGCGCCACTTGTCCTCGTGGGAGTGGTGCATGTCCGGCTTCGCGGCGCCCTCGGGCCAGGTGATCACGGCGTGGTCCACGATCTTGACGAGGTGGTCCGAAGCGGCGGACTGCAAGGCCTCGGCGGCCTTCTGGGCGCCGTCGGGCGTGTCGAACTTCCAGGCGGTGAACGTCGTCATCGCTGTTCCCTTCCGTTGTGCCGAACTGACAGCCCGCGGTTGCATGCGGCGACCGTGCCGCCCTGTTCCCGTCGACCGACTCACCCGTGACGGATGACTCAGCCGACGCTAGTGGCAATCTCACCCCGCGGGGGCGATCCGCTCAGCCCTTCGCCCGCGAGACGCTGCAGCATCGCGCCCCTGGGGGTCCCCGTGCTCTACCACATCCGCATCGCTGGGCCTTCGGCCATCGTCGACCTGCACGCCGACCGGCTGGGCGCCTACGACGTGGTCTCGGCGGGCGTCGGCGCGGAGACGGTGCTGTCCTGTCGGCTGCCCGACGCCGAGGCCCTGACCGGGCTGGTGGCGCTCCTGCACGATCTCGAGCTGCCCGTGACCGAGATGGCGATGGTGCCGGACGTCGACGGGTCGCCGTGATGTCGGCCGTTCCTGTGCGGAGCTCCTACGCAACGGCCGTCGTCCGTTCACCTGCGTGGGACCCTTCGTTCATCTACCGGTGAAAATCTGATCCTCGCGATGGCACCTGCCGTCGCGGCACGAGAGGGAGCACATGCGGGACATCTTCGACGCCGAGCTGCACCAGCTCGGCGAGGACCTGGCGGCGATGAGCGGCAAGGTCGAGCACGCGATCACGAACGCGGGCATCGCGCTGCTGACCGCGGACCTCGCCCTGGCTGAGACGGTCATCGCCGACGACCTCGACATCGACGCCATGGAGCGGGACCTGGACGAGCGGTGCGTCCTGCTCCTCGCGCAGCAGCAGCCCGTCGCCACCGACCTGCGGATCGTCGTCTCGGCGCTGCGCATGAGCGCGTCGCTCGAGCGGATGGGTGACCTGGCCCGCCACGTCGCGCAGGTGGCGCGAGGGCGCTACCCCCGGCACGCCGTGCCGCACGCGCTGTCGGGCACGTTCGCCGAGATGCACGACGCCGCCGTCCGCGTGGCCCGTCGCACCACCACGCTGCTGACCAACCGCGAGGTGCTGCTGGCCGAGAGCATCGAGCAGGACGACGACCTTCTCGACGAGCTCCACGAGGACACGTTCGCGGCCCTGCTGGGCGGCTCGTGGGCCGGCACCACGCAGGAGACCATCGATGTGACCCTGCTGGGGCGCTACTACGAGCGGTTCGGCGACCACGGCGTCTCCGTCGCCCGCCGGGTGACGTACCTGGTGACCGGCGTCGGCCGCCAGGAGCTCGACCGCACCGCCGGCTGACCCAGCAGACACGAGAGCGGCGGCCCCCTCGGGGGTCGCCGCTCTCGTCGCGCCAGGCGCGGCCGTCGTGGTCGAGGGTCAGCGGCCCTGGTTGGCGACGGCCTTGATCGCTTCCGCGGCGGCCTCCGGGTCGAGGTAGGTGCCGCCCGGGTTGGTGGGCTTCAGCGTCTCCTCGTCGAGCGTGTAGAGCAGCGGGATGCCCGTGGGGATGTTGATGCCGGCGATCGTGCCGCTGTCGACGTCGTCCAGGTGCTTGACCAGCGCGCGGATCGAGTTGCCGTGAGCCGCGACGAGCACGGTCTTGCCGGCCTGCAGGTCCGGGACGATGTCCGAGGCCCAGTACGGCAGCGCACGCGCGAGCACCTGGTCGAGGGCCTCGGAGCGCGGGATCGGCTCGCCGGCGTACCGCGGGTCGGCGTCCTGCGAGAACTCCGAGCCCAGCTCGATGTCCGGCGGCGGGAAGTCGTAGGAGCGGCGCCAGAGCATGAACTGCTCCTCGCCGTACTCCTCGAGGGTCTGCTTCTTGTCCTTGCCCTGCAGCGCGCCGTAGTGCCGCTCGTTCAGGCGCCAGGAGCGCTTGACGGGAATCCAGTGCCGGTCGGCTGCGTCGAGCGCCAGGTTGGCGGTCGTGATGGCGCGGCGCAGGAGCGACGTGTGCACGATGTCGGGCAGCACGCCTGCGTCGGTCAGCAGCGTGCCGCCGCGCTTCGCCTCCACGATGCCCTTCTCGGACAGGGGCACGTCCACCCAGCCCGTGAACAGGTTCTTCGCATTCCACTCGCTCTCGCCGTGGCGGAGCAGCACGAGGGTGTAGGTCATGGTCGCCATCCTGCCGCAGGGTCGCGGCCGGGGCGTCGAGAGGGTCAGACCGTGGACGCCGCGTTCTCACGCACCCGGGACGAAGGTCCCGGGTGAGAGATCCGACGGACGACGCGCAGCCGGGCCGGCCACGACATCGGCGATCAGACCGTGGACGCCCGGACCTCGCCGGCGACCGAGTAGACCTTGAGCATCTGGTCGGCGGTGGTCGACCAGCCGAAGCGCTCCGCGACGCGCCGGGCGCCGACCGCGTAGGTCGAGCGCAGGGCCTCGGAGGCCAGCACCTCGGCGAGCACGTCCGCCCAGACGGCCGGGTCGTGGCCGCGCACGAGCCGGCCGGAGACGTCGTGGTCGACGATGGTGCGCAGACCGCCCACGCAGGCCGCGACCACGGGGATCCCGCTCGCCTGCGCCTCGGCGGCGACCAGCCCGAACGACTCGCTGCGCGACGGCATCGCCACGACGTCGGCCGCGTGGTACCAGCGGGCGAGCGTGTCGCGGTCCGCCGGCGGGTGCACGACGACGTCGTCGGCCACCCCAGTCATGGCCGCGAGCGCGAGCAGCTCGCGCACGGCGGTCGTCCGGCCGGACGGGCCCCCGAGCACCACGAGCAGCGGGACGGGACGGCCGGTCGCCTTGAGCACGCCGAGCGCACTGACCAGGACGTCCGGCGCCTTGAGGGCCTGGACACGGCCGGCGAAGAGCACGATCTGGCGGTCCGGGGGCAGACCGAGCAGGCGGCGCGCGGCCGCCCGGTCGCCCGGCACGAACCGGTCCAGGTCGACCCCGGGCTCCACGACGTGCACGCGGGCAGGGTCCGCGCCGTAGAGCTCGACCAGCTCCTCGGCCTCGACGGGTGTGCTGGCCACGAGCGCGTGCGCGTCGGCGACCACCTGCTCCTCGCCGATGATCCGCACGTTCGGCTCCGCAGGGTCGCCGGGCGCCAGCGACGCGTTCTTCACGCGGGCCAGGGTGTGCGCGGTGTGCACGAGCGGGACCTCCCAGCGGTCCGCCGCGATCGCGCCCACCTGCCCCGACAGCCAGTAGTGCGAGTGCACGACGTCGTACCAGCCGGGCCGGCGCGCGGCCTCGGAGCGCAGGACGCCGGCGGCCATGCCGCACAGCACGCCCGGCAGGTCGTTCTTGTCCAGCCGCTCGAACGGGCCGGCCGGCACGTGGTGCACCAGGATCGGCGGGACCACGCCGGCCTCGACCTCGTCGGCGAGCAGGACCTCGCGCTCCTGGGCCGTCGACAGCACGGCGCCCGCCGCGTCCAGCCCCGGCAGCGTGACCGTCTCGGCCTGGTCCGACGACGTCGCACGCGTGAAGATCTCTACGCGGGCACCCCGCGCGGCGAGCGCCCGGGACAGCTCCAGCACGTAGACGTTCATGCCGCCGGCGTCGCCGGTGCCGGGCTGCTCGAGGGGTGACGTGTGCACCGAGAGCATGGCGACGCGGGGTCCGGATGTCACGAAGGCTCCTGTCAGGGGACGGGTCGGCCTCCATTCTCCCTGAAATCGCGGCGAGTCACCGCACGACGAGCGCGCGAGGGGCAGCGGCCCACGGCAGATAGGTGCCGTCTCCGCTGTAGGTGACGACGACCAGCGCGGTCCTGGTGGCGATCGCGAGGTGCACGACGACGCTGCCGGAGGAGTTCAGCGCCACCGTCGTCTTGCGCAGCCCGTTCACCCAGACGGTGACGGTCCCCGTCGGCCGGGGGTCCGCGATGCCCGTGACCTGGACGTGGATCGCCTTCGGGTCCACGCGCCGGACGGACCAGTCGGTTCCGTCGGTGCGCACGGCGGCCAGCGTCCTGGTCACGGTCAGCGTGCGGGCGGTGGCGGACGACGGCAGGACGGGAGGGTCGGCGTACGGCGCACCGGCGTAGCTGGCGGTGACGGCGTGCCGGCCGACCGCGACCGTGCCGGGCAGCGCCACCCGGGCCGTGCCGTGCGCGTCCAGCTCGCCGTCGGCCACGGCGGTCCCGTCGACGAGCACCTGCACCTGACCGGTGGGCGTGCGGCCCGAGGCGGTCACCCTGACCTCGGCGGAGACCGGGAGCCCGGCGATCGTGAGCCCGAGCGAGAGCGCGAGCGTCGTGGTCGAGGCCGGGCCGTCGGGCGGGACCGGCGCGTCGTCGCCCGCGGCGTACGCGGCCGCCAGCGTCAGCGCGGCCCGGTCGACCGGCGGTGCGGCAAGGCTCAGCAGCGCGAGCGGGACCACGAGCGCCAACGCGGCGACGCTCGCGGGCAGCCGGTGTGCACCACGCACGGGTCACTCCCTCGTGACACGGCCGGGCTCCGTCGCACGACCGGTGCCGCGCCGCCGTCGGTGCCTCCTTGCACCAGCCGCGACCGGCTCCCGTCAGGTAATCACGGAACGCTCAGCGGCGCACCGGCAGGACGCACGCCGGCGACGGCAGGGGCCACGAGCCCCGCACCGACCCGTCCACGGACAGCACCGCGAGGTCGCCGGAGACCTGCTCGGCGACGACCGTCCATCCGTCGACCACCTCGAGATGACGGGGCCAGCGGCCGGGCAGGGCGTGGTCCGCGACGTGCTCGAGCAGCCCGTCGTCAGCGGTCGTGAACTCGGCGACGACGTCGGCGGTGCGGGTGCCGACGAGCAGCCTGCGCCCGTCGAGGAGCACGTGCGAGGGGAGCGCGTCCTCGGTCCGGGTCGTGATCGCGGGCACGGTCTGCACGAGCGTCCCGGTGCCCGTCGCGGCGTCCCAGGCCAGCACGCGAACGGTCACGTCGAGCTCGCCGACGACGTACGCGTGCCGACCGTCGGCGGCGAAGGCGAGGTGTCGCGGGCCGGTGCCGGGCTCGAACGCGACCGCGATCCCGTCGTCCTGCAGGCCGTCCGGTCCCCGCCGGTAGCGCCGGATCTCGTCGGTCCCCAGGTCCACCACGAGCACCCAGCCGCCGGGCGCGTGCGCGACGAAGTGCGCGTGCGGCCCTTCCTGGCGCTGCGGGTGCGAACCCGACCCGACGTGCCCGAGCACCCGGACCTCGTCGGTGAACCCGCCCGCCGCGTCGAGCGGCAGGACGGCGAGCGACCCGCTGCTGTAGTTGGCGACGAGGAGCGCGCCGCCGTCGGTGTCGAGCAGCAGGTGGCACGGGTCTGCGCCGCCGCTGGAGACGGTCTCGCGTACCACCAGCGTCTCGCCGACGACGTCGAACGCAGTGACCGTGCCGTCCGTCTGCTCGTTCGCGGCGTACAGCACGGTCCCGCTCGGGTGCAGCGCGAGGAAGGACGGCGAGGGCGTCGCGACGAGCTGACGCGGGTCCTGGACCACACCCTCCACGAGGCCGACCCGCCAGATCCCCTCCCCCAGACCGACCGGGGTGCCGGCGCCGGCGACGGGATAGGTACCGATCCAGAGGTGGCTCACGGGGGACGAGCCTACGGCCGGGAGTCCCGCAGCCACTGTCCCGGGTCGGCCAGCACGCCGCTCAGCACGGCGAGCGCCGCACCCTTCATGGCCGGGTGGGCGCCGGCCCGGGCGCGCGAGACGGTCAGCGGCGCCCAGGGCGCGAAGATGACCGACGCGTCGAGCTGCTCCTGCACCGGTCCGCGGACGTGGTCGTACAGCCGGCCGAACGTGCCGCCGAGCACCACCTCGTCCACGTCGACGACGTTCACCGCCGCGCCGAGCGCGGTGCCCAGCGCCCGGCCCGCCTGCGCGACCGCCCGCTCGGCGTCGGGGTCGCGGGACTCGAGCGCACCGAGCAGGACCTCGAGCCTGCCCGTCGGGGCGATGCCCGCGTTGCGCAGCATGGCGTCCTGACCGGCCTGCTCCTCGAGCGGGACGCCGTCCACCTGGATGTGCCCGATCTCGCCGCTCCACCCGCGCCGGCCGCGGAACAGCTCACCGTCGAGCACGATCGCGCCACCGATGCCCACCTCGCCCGACACGTACACGAACGAGCCCCCGCGGCGCTCGTGCGCCTCCGCCCGCGCCGCGAGGTTGGCCTCGTTGGCCAGCCGCAGGCCCGGGCGCTCGAGCATCGCGAGCACATCGACGTCGCGCCAGCCCAGCCGCGGCGCGAACCGCAGTGGTCCGGTCACCCGGTCGACGAGTCCGGGCAGGGCGAGCACCGAGCCGGCCACCGTGACCCGGTCCAGCGCCGCGACGGCGTCGTCGGCGATCTGCGCGAGGCGTCCGAGCACCGTTGCCGGGTCGGAGTCGCGCAGGTCGTCGAACTCGACGTGCTCGGCGAGCACCTGCCCCGAGAGGTCGAGCACCAGCACGCCGAGGTAGTCGACGTTGACCTCCATGCCGATCCCCGCGACGGTCCCGGGCTGCGCGACCAGCGGCACCGCGGGCCGGCCGGCGCGCTGCGTCTGCGTGGGTTCGAGCTCGCGCACCAGCCCGGCGTCGACCAGCTGGTCGACCAGGCCGGTGACGGTGGCCCGGGCCAGTCCGGTCTGCGCGGCCACCTGCGCTCGCGAGAGCGGTGCCACGGCCTCCACGATGGAACGCAGCGCGACCGCGAGGTTCTGGTCCCGCATCTGCTCCTGGCGTGCCATGGGTTGACCTTAGTGGTCTCAGGGGATAAATTCATCGCGTAAATCAATCTCGACGAGGAGAGACGTCATGGCAACGCAGCCGACCCCGCAGGACAAGTTCTCGTTCGGTCTGTGGACCGTCGGTTGGAACGCCCAGGACCAGTTCGGTGGCGCCTCGCGCCCCTGGCTCGACCCGGTCGAGTCGGTGCACCGGCTGGCCGAGCTCGGCGCCGCGCACGTGACGTTCCACGACGACGACGTCGTGCCGTTCGGCTCGTCGGCGACGGAGCGCGACGCGATCCTCGACAAGTTCAAGGCGGCCCTGGACGAGACCGGGATCACCGTCGAGATGGTCACGACGAACACATTCAGCCACCCGATCTTCAAGGACGGCGCGTTCACCTCCAACGACCGCCGCGTGCGTCGCTACGGCCTGCGCAAGGTGGTCCGCAACGTCGACCTGGCCGCATCGCTCGGCGCGTCGACGTTCGTCATGTGGGGCGGTCGCGAGGGCGCCGAGTACGACTCCGCCAAGGACCTGTACGCCGCGCACGAGCGCTACGCGGAGGGCATCGACACCGTCGCCGCCTACATCAAGGAGAAGGGCTACGACCTCAAGATCGCGCTCGAGCCCAAGCCCAACGAGCCCCGCGGCGACATCCTGCTCCCGACGATCGGCCACGCGCTGGCGCTCATCGCGAAGCTCGAGCACGGCGACATCGTCGGCCTGAACCCCGAGGTCGGGCACGAGCAGATGGCGGCGCTGAACTACACGCAGGGCATCGGCCTGGCGCTGTGGGCCGGCAAGCTGTTCCACATCGACCTGAACGGCCAGAAGTCCATCAAGTACGACCAGGACCTCGTGTTCGGTCACGGCGACCTCTTCTCGGCGTTCGCCACGGTCGACCTGATCGAGAACGGCTTCCCCTCCGGCGGCCCCCGCTACGACGGCCCGCGGCACTTCGACTACAAGCCGTCGCGCACCGAGGACTTCCGGGGCGTCTGGGACTCCGCGGCGGCGAACATGGCGACGTACCTGCTGCTCAAGGAGCGGGCGCTGGCGTTCCGCGCCGACCCCGAGGTGCAGGCGGCACTCGAGGAGTCCGGCGTGCTCGAGCTCTCGCAGCCGACGCTCGCGCCCGGCGAGTCGCTGAGCGACCTCCTCGCGGACACGTCCGCGTACGAGGAGCTGGACGTGGACGCGGTGGCCGCGCGCGGCTTCGGGTTCGTGCGCCTCAACCAGCTGGCACTCGAGCACGCGCTCGGCGCACGCTGACCCGGCCGGCGGCCGCACCTGGGCTTCCCGGTGCGGCTGCCGCCACGGAAAGACCCATGACGTCCGCGCTCGTGCGGCCCCCTGAACCGCACGAGTGCGGACGTCGTGGCCCGTTCTCCCCGGTAGCCTCCGCGCCGCCGGGAATCGTCTGCTGTGTGAGGGGATCGTCATGACGCTCGTAGCCGGGGTGGACTCCTCGACGCAGGCCTGCAAGGTCGTCGTCCGCGACGCCGAGTCCGGCGCGCTGGTGCGCAGCGGCCGCGCGCCGCACCCGGACGGGACGTCCGTGCACCCGCGGCACTGGTGGGACGCGCTGCAGTCCGCGATCGCGCAGGCCGGGGGTCTCGACGACGTCGCCGCGATCTCGGTGGGTGGCCAGCAGCACGGGCTCGTCGCACTGGACGCGTCCGGCGAGGTCCTGCGTGACGCGCTGCTCTGGAACGACACCCGGTCGGCGGGGGCCGCAGCCGACCTGACCGAGGAGCTCGGGGCCGCCGAGTGGGCGTCCGCCGTCGGGTCGGTGCCCGTGGCCTCGCTCACCGTGACGAAGCTGCGCTGGCTGCGCGACGCAGAGCCGTCGATCGCGGAGCAGGTGTCCGCCGTCGCGCTCCCCCACGACTGGATCACCTGGCAGCTGTCGGGCGCGGTCGGTCTGGACACGCTGGTCACCGACCGGTCGGACGCGTCCGGCACCGGCTACTGGTCCCCGTCGAGCGACACCTACCGGTACGACCTGCTCGAGCTCGCGCTCGGTCGCCGCGCCCTGCTCCCCCGCGTCCTGGGTCCGTCCGAGGCAGGCTTGCGCGCGCTCGGCGGCCAGGTGCTCGGACCGGGCGCCGGCGACAACGCCGCGGCCGCGCTCGCCCTCGACCTGGCCCCCGGTGACGTCGCCGTCTCGATCGGGACGTCCGGCGTCGTCTCGGCCGTGTCGAGCGCGCCGACCGCCGACGCCTCCGGCCTCGTCAACGGGTTCGCCGACGCCACCGGCGCCTTCCTGCCCCTTGCCTGCACCCTGAACGCCTCCCGCGTGCTCGACGCGACCGCGCGCATGCTCGGCGTCGACCACCGTGGCCTCTCCGACCTGGCCCTGAGCGCACCCGCAGGCGCCGACGGACTCGTCCTGATCCCCTACCTCGAGGGCGAGCGCACGCCCAACAAGCCCGACGCGACCGGCGCGCTGCACGGGATGCGCCTGGCCAACACGACGCCGGCGCACCTCGCACGCGCGGCCGTCGAGGGGATGCTCTGCGCGCTGGCCGACGGCATCGACGCGCTGCGCGCGCAGGGCGTGCCCGTGCAGCGGCTGTTCCTCGTCGGCGGCGGTGCGCAGTCCGCCGCGGTGCGTGAGATCGCACCGAGCGTCCTCGGGCTCGACGTCCAGGTCCCGAACCCTGGCGAGTACGTCGCGGACGGGGCCGCCCGGCAGGCCGCCTGGGTGGTCACGGGCGAGGCCCCGGCGTGGAGCTCGTCGACCGAGGCCGCGGTCCACCGCGCGGAGCCCCAGCCGCAGGTCCGGGCGCAGTACGCCGCGGTCCGCGAGCTCACGGGCACGCGGCCGATCTAGCCTCTGCTCCCGGGAACGCGGAAGCGCCCGGCGCGGAGCGCCGGGCGCTTCGTCGACCGGGCGGGGCCGGCGAGCGTGCTCGTGGGGTCAGTGCGCCGCGTCGTACGCGGCCTTGACCTCGGCCGAGATGCGACCGCGCTCGGACACCTGGTGCCCGTGCACCTTGGCCCACTCCCTGATGGCCTGCGCGTCGCCGGACGACGAACGACGACCACGGGGGGCGGCCGACTTGCCTGCCGCCGCACGGCCGCCGACCTTGCGCGCGTGCCCGACCCACTGGGCGAGCGCGTCCCGCAGCTCGGTCGCGTGCGCGCCGGTCAGGTCGATCTCGTAGGTGACGCCGTCGAGCCCGAACGTCACGGTCTCATCGGCGGTTCCACCGTCGATGTCGTCGACCAGGAGGACCTGGACCTTCTGCGCCATTGTTCGCTCCGTCTGACAGATGTTGCAATGCTGACGCCGTCACTATGACACCGCCGCATTAAGCCGTCAAACGCTGGAGGGCGGCGTTTCGCTTTGTGCGTTTCGCGCCTTCGCGGCCTCCGCGATGCGTTCCTCGGCATCCATTTTGGCCAGCGCTTGCCGTTCCGTGCGGTCCGCATTGACCAGAGCGCGTATGGCGAACCAGAACAGCAGGCCGACGCCGATCGAAGGGAGCAGTGCCGCAAGGGCCAGGAACAGGGGATTCACGTCACACCAGAGGTTTCACGAGAGGAAACAGGATGGTCTCGCGGATACCGAGCCCGGTGAGGGTCATGAGCAGTCGGTCGATGCCCAGGCCGATGCCCCCGCTCGGCGGCAGCGCATACTCGACCGCCGTGAGGAAATCCTCGTCCACGCGCATGGCCTCGTCGTCGCCGGCGGCCGCGAGCAACGCCTGCGCCTCGAACCGCTGCCGCTGGATCACGGGGTCCACCAGCTCGGAATAGCCGGTCGCCAGCTCGACGCCGCGCACGTAGAGGTCCCACTTCTCGACGACCCCCGGGACGGTGCGGTGCGCCCGGACCAGCGGGCTCGTCTCCACCGGGAAATCGCGCACGAATGTCGGTGCGTGCAGGTCGTCGCCCACCCGGTGCTCCCACAACAGCTCGATCAGCTTGCCATGATTGAGCTTCTTGGGATCGGTATCGATGTCGAACTTCTGCGCCAGAACGTGCAGGTCGGCCAAGGACGTCTCGGGAGTGATCTCCATTCCCAGCGACTCCGCGAGAGAGTCGTACATCGACAGCTGCGCCCAGGCACCGCCCAGATCGTAGTCCGAACCGTCCGGCAACGTGACCGTCGTGGTGCCCAGAACGTCGAGCGCCGCGGTCTGCACGAGGTTGCGCGTCAATTCCGCCATCGTGTCGTAGTCGCCGTAGGCCTCGTACGCCTCGAGCATCGCGAATTCCGGCGAGTGCGTGGAGTCGGCCCCCTCGTTGCGGAAGTTGCGGTTGATCTCGAAGACGCGCTCGATCCCGCCGACCACCGCGCGCTTGAGGAACAGCTCCGGCGCGATCCGCAGGTAGAGGTCCATGTCGAACGCATTCATGTGCGTCACGAACGGCCGGGCGGCGGCTCCGCCGGGCTGCGTCTGCAGCATCGGCGTCTCGATCTCGACGAAGTCGCGCGCGTGGAAGTTGTCGCGCAGCGAGCGGATCATCGCCGGGCGCAGGCGAGCCGTCTGGCGGGCCTGCGGGCGCACGATCAGGTCGACGTAGCGCTGCCGGACACGGGCCTCCTCGGACAGCTCGACGCCCTCGTACAGGTTGGGCAGCGGGCGCAGCGACTTGGCGGCGATCAGCCAGGAGTCTGCGAGCACCGACAGCTCGCCGCGCCGCGACGAGATCACGCGGCCGTGCACGAACAGATGGTCGCCCAGGTCGACGTCCGTCTTGAACGCCGCAAGACGCTCCTCGCCCACCGCGTCCAGGCTGAACATGGCCTGCAGCCGGTTGCCCTCGCCGTCCTGCAGCGTGGCGAAGCACAGCTTGCCGCCGACCCGCACGAAGACGACCCGGCCGGCAACGCCGACCTCGTCGTCCGTCTCGGTCCCGGCCTCGAGGTCGGGGTAGGCAGCGCGGACGGCGGCGATGGTGTGCGTGCGCGGTACGCCGACCGGGTAGGCCTCCTGGCCTGTCGCCAGCAGCCGTTCGCGCTTCTCCCGCCGGACGCGGATCTGCTCGGGGGCGTCGTCGGTGGGGGCCTCGGTCACCGGGCAAGGATACCGGCGCTCCCTGTGCCCCTCTGCGCCGGGCGTCAGGTCAGCGCCCCGGGCGCTTCCAGGTCGAGGGCGAGGTCGAGGATCGGCGACGAGTGCGTGAGCCCGCCCACCGACAGGTAGTCGACCCCCGTCTCGGCCACCTCGCGCGCGCGGTCCAGGGTGAGGTTGCCGGTGGCCTCGAGCTCGACCGCGCGGTCGCGTGCGCGCACCGCCTGGACGACCTGCCGCAGCAACGGCGTCGGCATGTTGTCGAGCAGCAGGAACCGTGCGCCGGCGTCGACCGCCTCGAGCGCCTGGGCCAGCGTGTCCGCCTCGACCTGGATGAGCACGTCCGGGTACCGCGCCCGGATGGCGTCGATGGCCGCGGTCACCGAGCCGGCCGCGACCACGTGGTTGTCCTTCACCATCGCGACGTCGAACAGGCCCATCCGCTTGTTCGTGCCTCCGCCGCACCGCACCGCGTACTTGTCCAGGGCGCGCAGGCCGGGTGTGGTCTTGCGGGTGTCGAGCACCTGGGCGCCCGTGCCCTCCAGCGCGTCCGCCCACCGGCGCGTGTGCGTCGCGACGCCCGACGCGCGGCTGGCCAGGTTGAGCAGCGTGCGCTCGGCCACCAGGAGCACCTGGGTGCGTCCGTCGAGGACCGCTAGCACGTCTCCGCGCTGCACACGTGTGCCGTCGGGGACGCGCTGGTCGACCGTCGGCGCGGGCAGCCCGAGGCGCTCCGCAACCTGCTGGACCACCGTCGGCACGAGCACGAGGCCCGCGACGACGCCCGCCTCCCGCGCGATCAGGTACGCCGTGCCCGTCGCGTCCGGGGAGATGGTGGACTGCGTGGTGACGTCCCGCCCGGGCGCCGGCCCGAGGTCCTCGTCGAGGGCGGTCGCGACGATGTGGGCGACCCATTCGGGATCGAGCGTGTTCACGCGCCCACGCTAACCCGCGCCGTCCCACGCCCGAGCTCCGGTCCACCCCGGGCCGCCGGCCCCCGGCCCGAACGGCACGTCGGCGCGAGAACGGCACTTCTACGCGAGAACGGCACGTCTAACTGCCGTTCTCGCACCAAACTGCCGTTCTCGGCGCCGGCTGGGGGGCGGCTGGGGCCCGGCAGGGGGGCGGCGGGGCGCGCCGGCAGGGGCGTCAGGTGAGGGGGGTCCGGCGTGTGGTGAGAGTGCCGTCGGCGTCCAGGGCGGCCTCCAGGCGCAGGCGCCACGCGGCGACCTGCGTCGGGAAGTCGCTGCGGGCGTGGCCGCCGCGGCTCTCCTCGCGCTCCAGAGCGGTCGCCGTCAGGACCGTGGCCACCTGGTGCACGTTGGTGGTCTCCCACTCGGCGACCTGCGGGGCGGCCAGCCGGCGGCCCTCGTCGCTGCGCAGGTGCGCGTCTGTCGGGACCGCCGCCAGCGCTGTCGACGCGCGCGTCAGGCCCTCGCCCGACCGCACCACGCCCGGGCCGTCGGAGGCTATCCGCTGCACCCGGGCGCGCGACGCGGCGGCGACGAGCGCCTCGGCACCCGACCGCTCGACGGGTTCCACGTGCGCCAGCGGCTCCCGGGCGATGTGGCGGGCCGCGCGGGTGGCGAACACCAGGCCTTCGAGCAGCGAGTTCGACGCGAGCCGGTTGGCGCCGTGCACCCCTGTACAAGCGGTCTCGCCGACGGCGTACAGACCGGGGACGGTCGTCCGTCCGACCAGGTCGGTGACGATGCCGCCCGAGTGGTAGTGCTGCGCGGGGGCGACGGGAACCAGGTCGGTGGTCAGGTCGATGCCGTGGTCGCGCAGGCGCTCGTGGATGGTCGGGAAGCGGCGCCGCAGGAACGCCGCGCCCAGGTGCCGGGCGTCCAGCCACACGTGGTCCGCGCCCGTGGCGGCCATCCGGTGGACGATCGCGTGGGCGACGATGTCCCGTGGAGCAAGCTCGGCCATCGGGTGCACGTCTGGCATGAACCGCACGCCGTCGGTGTCGAGCAGCAGCGCGCCTTCACCGCGGACCGCCTCGGACACGAGCGTGAGCTGGCCCTTCACGCCGGCGCCCAGCCACAGGACGGTCGGGTGGAACTGCACGAACTCGACGTCCCCGAGCACCGCGCCGGCCCGCAGCGCGGCGGCGATCCCGTCGCCGGTCGCCTGCGACGGGTTGGTGGACGAGCGGAAGACCTGGCCGATGCCGCCGGTCGCCAGGACGACGGCGCTGCCGAGCGCCGCCCCGACGCCGTCACGCTGACCCTCGCCGATGACGTGCAAGGTGACACCGCAGGCGCGGCCCGGGCGGCCGTCGGCCGTCGGTGGACCGGTCAGGACGTCCAGCACGAGTGCGTGCTCGATCACCTCGATGCCCGGGTCGTTGCGGACCGCCTCGATCTGCGCGACGAGCGCGCGAGAGACCTCGGCGCCCGTCGCGTCCCCGCCCGCGTGCACGATGCGGTCGGCGTGGTGGCCGCCCTCGCGGGTCAGCGAGATGGAGCCGTCGGGCGCTCGGTCGAACACGGCGCCGCGCGCGACCAGCTCCCGGACCCGGGCGGGACCCTCGGTGACGAGCACCTCGACGGCCCGCGGGTCGCACAGGCCGGCACCCGCAACCAGGGTGTCCGACAGGTGCGCCGCCGGCGAGTCCGACGGGTCGAGCGCCGCGGCGATGCCGCCCTGCGCCCAGACCGTCGAGCCCGACGCGAGCGTGTCCTTGGTGACGAGCAGGACCCGCGGCACCCGCGTGCGCAGCTCGAGCGCCGCGGTCAGGCCTGCGATCCCGGACCCGACGACCACGGCGTCCGCCTGGACCGTCCAGCCCGGTTCGGGCGCTGCCAGGCGCGTGGCCAGGGTGATGCCCGTCGCGGTCGTGCGGGTCGGGTCACCGACGAGGGCCGTCACCGTGCACTTCCCACGGCCACGGCGGCGCGCCCCTGTGCCAGCGGCAGACCGCTCGGTTCGAGGTCAGGCCATCCGACGGGCACCTGGCCCGGGTCGTCGCCGACCGCGACCGCCCGGTTACGTCCGTCGACGAGCACGACGTGGGGCGCGTAGGTACGCGCCTCCTCGTCGGACAGCTGCCCGTAGGCGATGAGGATGACGACGTCGCCTGGGTGCATCAGGTGGGCGGCCGCGCCGTTGACGCAGACCTGGCCGGCCGAGCCCGCGATCGCGTAGGTGGTCAGGCGCGCGCCGTTGGTCACGTCGACCACGTCGACCTGCTGGCCCGGGAGGATGTCCGCGGCGGCCAGCAGCGCGGCGTCGACCGTGATCGAGCCCACGTAGTGCAGGTCGGCCTGCGTGACGGTCGCGCGGTGGATCTTGCCGGTCATCATGGTGCGCACCAGGCTCGTCACGCCGAAACCTCCACGGTGTCGTTGTCGATGAGTCGCGTGCTGCCCACCTGGGCCGCGAGCAGGAGCAGGGCGTCGCCACGGTAGGACGGCCCGACGTCGTCGAACGTGTCCGGGTCGACGAGCGCGACGTAGTCGACGTCCTCGACGCCCGCGGCGTGCAGGACATCGAGCGCGGTCGTCCGGATGGCGACCGCCGAGCCCTTCGGCGACGCGAGCCGCAGCGCCTGCGAGAGGCCGAGCGCACGGCGGCGCTCGTCGGTGGACAGGTAGGCGTTGCGGCTCGACAGGGCCAGGCCGTCCTCGTCGCGGACCACGGGCGCACCATGGACGACGACCGGGACGTCGAGGTCGCGGACCATGCGCCGGACCGCGGCGAGCTGCTGGGCGTCCTTGCGGCCGAACAGGGCGACATCGGGACGCGTGAGGTGCAGCAGCTTGAGGACGACGGTGAGGACGCCGTCGAGGTGACCGGGCCGGGAGGCGCCCTCGAGCACCGCCCCGATCGCGCCCGCGCCGACCCGCACGATCGGGTCGCCGTCGGGGTACATCACGTCCGGGCCGGGGGCGAACACGATGTCGTCCGGACCCAGCAGGCCCGGGCCCGACAGCAGCGCGAGGTCACCGTCCAGGTCGCGGGGGTACCGGGACAGGTCCTCGCCGGCGCCGAACTGCAGCGGGTTGACGAAGATCGTCACCACCACCGCGTCGGCCAGCTCACGGGCCTTCGCGACGAGGGACAGGTGGCCGGCGTGCAGCGCACCCATCGTCATCACGACCGCCCGGCGGTGCGGCCGGGCGGTGTGGGCGCCGCGGCCCTCGGTGCGCGGGACCGCCTGCACGTCCTGCACCGCCAGCGCCGCGGCGAGCTCCTCGCGCGTGCGCACGAGCGTCGTGGTCTGCGTGGTCATTCCTCGTCCTCCTGCTGGCCCGACTGCCGCTCCACGTCCCCGTACAACGTCACAGAGCCCTCGTTGATGCCGTCGAGCACGTCCTGGGCTGCCGACGCCGAGATCAGACCGGCCGCGAGCGCCCGGCCCGCCGCCGAACGGGCCAGAGCACGGTACCCCTCGACGACGTCGACCGCCCCCGTCCGGGCGGCGAACCCGGCCAGCGCCGCCCCGTGCTCGCGGACCGTGCCCGCGTCACCGCGGCGCACCGGACCGGTCAGCGCACTGATCGCGCCCGGGCCGCGGCTGCCGGTGGCGGGGTCGGTGGGCGACTCGGCCCGCAGGGCACCGTCGAGCGCGGCCTCCAGCAGCGGGGCGAGCATGCGTCCGGGGTCGGTGACTCCTGCGGCCGCCAGCGCCTGGGCGGCCTGCGCGACGAGGACGACCAGGTGATTCGCACCGTGCGCGAGGGCCGCGTGGTAGAGGCCACGCGCGTCCTCGTCGAGCACCACCGGCTCGCCACCGATCTCCACGACGAGCGCCTGCCCGATCGGCAGCACCGGGTTGGGGGCGGTGACGGCGAAGGAGCAGCCGACGAGGCGCGACAGGTCCAGCGACGTGCCCGTGAACGTCATCGCCGGGTGCAGGGCGAGCGGGATGGCGCCGGCCGCGCGCGCGGGTGCAAGGACGCCGACGCCGAACCGACCCGACGTGTGCACCACGATCTGGCCGGCCTGCCAGGCGCCCACGTCTGCCAGGCCCTGCACGAGGCCCGCGAGCGCGTCGTCGGGGACGGCGAGCAGGACCAGCTCGGCACGCCGGACCACCTCCGGGATGTCGAGCACGGGCACCCCGGGCAGCAGCGTCGCGGCGCGCTCGCGGCTGGCCTCCGAGATCGCCGACACCGCCACGACCGGATGGCCCGCGCCGCGCAGGGCTTTGCCCAGGACCGCGCCCACCCGGCCCGCGCCGACGACGCCGACCCCGAGCCGGCCGGGGCGGGTGGCCGGGTCGCTCACGCGGACTCCCCCGTCGGTGCGGCGTCCGTGCGCACGCCGACCGCGCGCATCCACTGCTCCGGGGTGGCGACCGCACGGGCGTTGCGCGCGCGGGCGGCCTGCTCGTCGATGAGCGCAGCCGCGACCGCGCCCGAGAGGTGCTCGACCCGCGGCGAGACCGGACCGGGCGTCGAGTGCAGGACGAAGGAGGCCAGTCCCAGCCTGCGCTGCAGCCACCCCTGCTCGATCCCCAGGGACTGGGTGCGCTCGTGCGGCACCACGTCGACCTGCCGCCAGAACCGCCCGCTGCGGGTCACCAGCGCGCGGTCGGTGACCCGGAACCCGTGCCGGCGCCAGCCGACCGGGTCGACCCAGCGCGCGCTGCGAGGAGCACCGATGAAGCCGGCGTCGTCGCCGGAGCTGTCGAGCGCGGCGTCGATCAGGGCTACCGGGTCCGCCACCCCGAGGTCCGGGAGCACCATCCAGAGCGCCGTCATCGCCTCGCTGCGCGTCGCCACCGGGTGCAGCACGGTGTCACGCTGCGACTCGTTGCCCTGGCCGTACCCCGCGACGTTGATCTCGACACGCCACCAGTCCTTGCCGCGCCACAGCGGCGTCTGCGAGAGCCGGATCGCCTGCACGCGGCCGGGCGGAACCGTCTGGGCCCGGTTCTCGGTCAGGCCGTGCCGCAGCCGGATGCCGTCGGGCGAGATGGCGGCCCGGAAGTTGGCGCCCTGGTTCACGCGGTTCCAGACGAACGCCGCACCACCGGCCAACGCCGGCAGCAGGTAGAAGATCGAGCCGAAGTCCCCGGACAGTGCCACCGCGACGACGATCCCGGCACCCGCCAGCAGAAGGACGGGCACGGCGCCCGACCGGAAGCTGGCGACGACGAGGCGGGCGATCGGCAGCTCGTAGACCTCCCGCTCGGGCGCGGCGTCGAACCGCGCGGGCGCCTGCTGCGGTGCGGTCTCGTCCATCGGCGCCGGTGACACAGGTGCTGGTGCTGATGCGGGTGCGGTGGGTGCAGACCCGGGTGCGGCCGGGCGGTGCAGCCCAGCAGCCAGGGCCAGCAGCTCGGCCCGCAGCACCTCGGCGTCGGCCTCCCGCAGGAACGCGAGCGACACGCCCGACCCGTCGCCGCCCGCGGTCTCGATCTTGAGCTCCGAGAGGCCCACCAGCCGCGCCAGGAGCGGCTGGACCACGTCGACGGCCTGGAGCCGGTCGAGCCGCGCCTGTCGCTGCTGCCGGAACAGCAGTCCCGTGCGCAGGTGCACCGCCTCGTCGGTGACGGCGAACCGGGTCACCCGCCAGGCCAGCGACGAGTACGCGAACCCGATCAGGGCCACCAGCGCGACGCCGCCCAGCACCGCGAGCCACGCCTTGCCGTGCCGCAGGTCGACCGCCTGGCGCAGGTTGTCCGACTGGATCACGACGATGCCGATGACGACCGCGAGGATCCGCCACCCCTTGAGCGCCGGGGTGATCGGGTGCATCCGGCGCCAGCCGACGATCGCGTCCGGACCCTCGACCGGCTCGGGCCCGACCTTCCGCAGCTCCGCCTCGACGGCTGCGCTGTCGACCGCCGCCGGCTCGTGCCCGTCGCCCGGGTGGGGCTGCGTCACAGCCCCGCCAGCCGGGCCTCGCCGCGCGAGGCCATCCGGTCGCGCAGGCGCGCGGCCTCCTGCGGGGGCAGGCCGTCGATCGCGGCGCTCGTCGCCGGGGCGGCCGTGTGCAGCTGCACCGTCGCGATGCCGAACCTGCGGGCCAGCGGGCCGGCGTTCACGTCCACGTACTGCATCCGCCCGTAGGGCACGACGACCATCGAACGGATCATGATCCCGTGCCGCACCAGCAGGTCGTCGGCCCGCTCGGCGTAGGCCATCGCACCGACCTGGCGCGGCACCAACCAGGCGATCCACCCGCCGAGCAGCACCACGACCACCGGGAACGCCCAGACCCACGTCACCCCGGCGGCGACCGCGATCACGACCGTCAGCAGCAGGAGCGGGACCAGCACGATCGCGGCCACCGTCAGCCGCGCACCGATCAGCTTGCGGGACACGGGTGTCCACGTGACGTCGCTCGGGTCGAAGGGCTCCCGGCTCGGCGCAGGCGCGTCAGAGGTCATGCGTCCATCCTGTCATCGCACGGTCGGTCGGTCGGCCGGCCGTCACGGCGTGCTCGCGCCCGGCGCCGGGCGGTCCCGCGCCGCGTCGGCGCTCGCGTCGGGCGGCGGGATGCGGCAGAAGCGCTCGACGACGAGCCCGACGACCGCGAGCACGACGCCCCCGGCCATCGCGATCGCGGCCGACAGCACCCGCCCGCCCGTGCCCGGCTCGTCCGTGCCCGAGAGCAGCGCGAGCACGTGCCCGCCGTACCACCCGGCAAGCAGCGCGCCCGTGTAGCAGGACGCCTTGGCGAGGACGACGGTCCGCGCCGCCCGCAGGGCCGACAGGTTGGGCCGCTTGCCCTGCAGGTACTGCCGGACGTGCCAGCCGAGCACGAACACCACGGCGGCGATGGCGAGCTCGACGACGACGACGAGCCACGGCACGCTCGGCGGCAGCGCACCGTCCCGGGCCATGGAGCGCAGGACGATCCAGGTGCCGACCGCGACGCCCGCCGTCGTGAGCAGCAGGGTCTGCCAGCGGGTGCTGTGCATCACGACCCCGGCGCCTCGGAGCCGTCCTCGGACGTGCGCTCGTCCTGGCTCGGCGCCGCAGGCTGCGCGGTCAGCCAGTCGAGCGCCAGCCAACGGATGCCGTCCCGATCGGGCGCCGTCGCCGCCAGCGCCGCGACCGGGCCGCCCCCGAGCCCGGGCAGCACAGCCTGCGGGTCCAGCTGCGCCCAGGGCTCCAGGACGAACGCGCGCTCGTGCGCCCGCGGGTGCGGCAGCTCGAGGTCGTCGGTCACCGCTAGCACCGAGCCGAACACGATGATGTCGATGTCCAGCGTGCGCGGCCCCCAGTGCTCCTGGCGGACCCGGCCGTGGTTCTGCTCGATCGCCTGGGTCGCGCGCAGCAGCTCGCGCGGCGACAGCATGGTGCGCGCCAGGACGACCGCGTTCAGGTAGTCGGGCTGGTCGGGCCCGCCGACGGCGGCCGTGCGGGCCAGCGGCGACACCTGGACCACCTCGAGGCGCGTGGTGTGGGAGAGCGCGTCGACGGCGGCGCGCAGTGTGTCCTGGGCCGCGCCGAGGTTCGCGCCCAAGGCCAGCACCACGTCGACGACCGTCGACGGGGGCACGTCCAGCGCGTCCGACACGACCTCGCCCACGACCAGGTCCGTCCGGGTCTCGACCAGGTCCGCGCCGAACGCCGGGACGTCGCCGGTCGGTACGTCGGACGCCCGCGGCGAACCGCCGGCGTGGGTCTCGTGCGCCGCCTCGACGGTCGGTGCGGGTGCAGGCTCCGGCGTCAGCCCGGTCGGCGTGAACGCGACGGGCACGGGAACGGCAGCCGTGCCGTCGGGGTCGTCGGAAGCGGTCCACGGCTCCGACCCGAGGGGCGGCACGATCTCCGACCAGGGCACGGTCGGTGGAACGACCGCGGTCGCGACCGGAGCGACGACCGGAGGCGCGACGACCGGCGGGACGACGACCGGAGGCGCAGCGACCGGCGGCGCAGCGACCGGCGCGACGACGACCGGGGCCGCCTCGACGGGTTCGGCGGCGACGAGCCCCGCCACCAGCGGCGCACCGGGCGCCGGGGTCACCGGGAACGACGCGGTCGGCGTCGGCGTGGGGCGCGCGGCGGCCGAGCCGTCGGACTGGGCACGCGGCAGGTACGGCTCGGCGGCCGGCAGCTTGGCGCGATCCCGGCGGATGCGGATCACCACGTCCCCGAACGGCACCTCGATGGGCGCCTGCGGCTTGTGCACGCTGACGTCCACCGCCTGCACGACCGCCTGGGCCAGCACCGTGGCGGCGATGCGCTCGGCCACGGTCTCGATCAGGTCCACGGGCTCGCCGGAGAGCACGGCGGCCACCTGCTCGGCGAGCTCGCCGTAGTGGAGCGTGCGGGTGAGGTCGTCGCTGGCGGCGGCGCGGCGGGTGTCCAGGTGCACGACGACGTCCGCGACGAACGTCTGGCCCGCGCGGCGCTCGAAGTCGAACACGCCGTGATACCCGGTGGCAGTGATGCCGAGGAGCCGGATCTGGTCCAGCAGACGGCCGCTGCCGTCCAGGACGCCGCCGCCCTCCCACTGCTCGTCGGTGGTCACCGCGTGCTCCCTCCGGTTCGTGCGTCCTCGTCGACTGCGAGCTCGTCCTCGCCGTCCCCCTCGGCCCGACGGATCGGGCGATCCTCGCGCTCGAGCCGGGCGTCCCGACCGATCTGTGGGTCCCCGGCCCGCCAGGCAGCGGCCACCCGGACCGCATCGGCAGAGCCTGCCACCTCGTGCACCCGCACGCACCAAGCCCCCGCGGCGGCGGCCAGCGCGGAGACCGCGGCGGTAGCCCCGTCGCGGGCGAGCGGTGGCGCGGGCTCTCCGTCGGCGCCCGCGAGCAGGTGCCCGAGGAAGCGCTTGCGGCTCGCACCGACCAGCACCGGGAACCCGTCGGCCAGCAGCTCCGGCAGCCGGGCCAGCAGCGGCCAGTTGCTCGCGCCGGCCTTGGCGAACCCGAGACCGGGGTCGAGGATGATCTGCTCGTCGCGCACGCCGGCGGCACGCAGCGCCGCCACCCGCTCGGCCAGCTCGCGCCGGACGTCGGTGACCACGTCGTCATAGTCGTCGAGGTCGTCCATCACGTCGGCGTGCCCCCGCCAGTGCATCGCGACGTAGGCGGCGCCGGTCTCGGCGACCACGGCGTACATGGCGTCGTCGGCCAGCCCGCCGGACACGTCGTTGACCAACCGGGCCCCGCGCGCGACGGCCTGGCGCGCGACGACGGCACGAGTGGTGTCGACGCTCACGACCGCACCCCGCGCGACGAGCCCCTCGATCACCGGGAGCACGCGGTCCAGCTCGTCCTGCACCGGCACCCGGCGCGCGCCGGGACGGGTGGACTCGCCGCCGACGTCGAGCAGGTCGGCGCCCTGCGCCACCAGCTCCAGCCCGTGCGCCACGGCGGCCGTCGGGGTGAACCAGCGGCCACCGTCGGAGAACGAGTCGGGCGTGACGTTCACGACGCCCATGACCAGGGTTCGTTCGGCGTCCGGGATCCCGATCACGCTGCCGAGCCTAGGGGCGGCGGCGGACATGACGTTCGAGGGCGGCGTCAGCGGCCGAGCACGAGGCTCATGGCCTCGGCCCGCGTCGCGACGTCGCGCATCTGCCCGCGGACGGCGGACGTCACGGTGCGCGAGCCCGGCTTGCGCACGCCGCGCATCGACATGCACAGGTGCTCGCACTCGACGACCACCAGCACGCCGCGAGGCTGGAGCTCGGCCACCATCGCGTCCGCGATCTGCGCGGTGAGGCGCTCCTGCACCTGCGGGCGGCGCGCGAACACCTCGACCAGCCGGGCGAGCTTGCTCAGGCCGGTGATCCGACCGTCCACGCCGGGGATGTAGCCGACGTGCGCGACGCCGTGGAACGGCACGAGGTGGTGCTCACAGGTGGAGTACACCTCGATGTCCTTGACCAGCACCATCTCCTCGTGACCGAGGTCGAACGTCGTCGTCAGCACGTCCGCGGGCTCCTGGAACAGCCCGGCGAAGATCTCCTTGTACGACCGCGCCACCCGCGCCGGCGTCTCGCGCAGACCCTCGCGGTCGGGGTCCTCGCCCACCGCGATCAGCAGCTCGCGGATCGCGGACTCGACGCGCGCCTCGTCGTACTCCCCGACCGCGGTGCCCCGGTGGGTGGTGGCCGGCCCGATGTCGCCCACGGTCAGCTGCTCGAGTCGGGCGTGTGCCCGGGCGGGACCTCGATGATCCGCTGGCCCGGGAACCCGAACGCCTCGGCCGCCTCGTCCTCGGGGATGATCGGCTTGCCGTTGCGGCCGGCGATCTCGGCGGGCGTCATCACCGGCGGCCGGTCGGAGACCGCGCGCTGGTCGCTGGACAGCCAGATCTGACGCGGGGGGCGCTTGGTGATCGGCTCGAAGATCTTGGCCAGCTGCTCCTGGTTGAGCGTCTCCTTGTCGAGCAGCTCGAGCACCAGGGCGTCCAGCACGTCGCGGTACTCGACCAGGATCTCCCAGGCCTCGTCGTGCGCCCGCTCGATCAGGGCGCGCACCTCGAGGTCGATGGACGCGGCGACGTCCTCCGAGTAGTCGCGCTGGTGGCCCATGTCGCGGCCCATGAAGACCTCGCCGGACGCCTGGCCCAGCTGGATCGCGCCGAGCCGCGCGCTCATGCCGAACTGCGTGACCATCTTGCGGGCCGTGGACGACGCCTTCTCGATGTCGTTGCTGGCACCGGTGGTCGGGTCGTGGAAGACGAGCTCCTCGGCGACGCGCCCGCCCATCGCGTAGGCCAGGGTGTCCAGCAGCTCGTTGCGGGTGGTCGAGTACTTGTCCTCGGTCGGCATGACCATCGTGTACCCGAGCGCGCGGCCGCGCGGCAGGATCGTCACCTTGGTGACGGGGTCCGTGTACCGCAGCGCCGTCGCCACCAGGGCGTGGCCGCCCTCGTGGTACGCGGTGATCTTGATCTCCTTGGGGTTCATCACCCGGGTGCGCTTCTGCGGCCCGGCGATGACCCGGTCGATCGCCTCGTCCAGCGTGCGGTCCGTGATGATCTGCTGACCGGTGCGCGCCGTCAGCAGGGCGGCCTCGTTGAGCACGTTGGCCAGGTCCGCACCGGTGAAGCCCGGCGTGCGGCGCGCGACGACGTTGAGGTCGACGTGGGGGGCCATCGGCTTGCCCTGCGAGTGCACGTGGAGGATGCGCTCGCGGCCCTTGAGGTCGGGCGGGTCCACGGCGACCTGGCGGTCGAACCGGCCCGGCCGCAGCAGCGCCGGGTCGAGGATGTCGGGGCGGTTGGTAGCCGCGATGAGGATGACGTTCGCGTTGGCGTCGAACCCGTCCATCTCGACGAGCATCTGGTTGAGCGTCTGCTCGCGCTCGTCGTGACCGCCGCCCATGCCGGCACCACGGTGCCGCCCGACCGCGTCGATCTCGTCGATGAAGATGATCGCGGGGGCGTTCTCCTTGGCCTGGTTGAACAGGTCGCGCACGCGGCTGGCGCCGACGCCGACGAACATCTCGACGAAGTCCGAGCCGGAGATGGCGTAGAACGGCACCCCGGCCTCGCCGGCGACGGCACGCGCGAGCAGGGTCTTGCCGGTTCCGGGGGGCCCGTACAGGAGCACGCCCTTGGGGATCTTGGCGCCGACCGCCTGGAACTTGGCGGGCTCGGCCAGGAACTCCTTGATCTCCTGCAGCTCCTCGACGGCCTCGTCGACACCCGCGACGTCACCGAACGTGACCTGCGGGGACTCCTTGCTGACCAGCTTGGCGCGCGACTTGCCGAAGCTCATCACCCGCGAGCCGCCGCCCTGCATCTGCGAGCTGAGGAAGAAGAACAGACCGATGATGATGATCAGCGGGACCAGGAACGTCAGGACGCTCAGCCACCACGGGCTCTGCGGGACGTCCGAGGTGTAGCCGTCCTTCGGGTTCGCCTCGGCGATCGCGTTCACCACCGACTCGCCCTGCGGGACGACGTAGTTGAACTGCACGAGCTTGCCGTAGTTCTTGCTGTCCTTGGTGAAGTCCTCGGCCAGCGTGAGGTTGACCCTCTGCACGCCCTCGGTGATCTTGGCCTGGTCGACCTTGCCCGCCGCGATGAGGGCCATGCCGTCCGACGTGTCGATGCTGCTGACCTTGGGCGAGTTGAGCGAGCTGAAGCCGAAGGCCGCCACGACCAGCGCGAGGGCGATCCACAGGATGAGGCTACGAGAAAGACGCTTGACGTTCATGGGTGATCGGGGCCGGGCCCCTCATCCTCCGCTCGCGGGTCTGGTTGCTCGAAGTTACCCGATGAACCTGGCGACTCCCGACCGTGTTCACCGAGGGCGCACTCGGACGAACGCGCGTCCCGCGGCTGCTCAGGCCCCGTACACCCGTGGGGCCAGCGTGCCCACGAACGGCAGGTTGCGGTACTTCTCGGCGTAGTCGAGGCCGTATCCGACGACGAACTCGTTCGGGATGTCGAACCCGACGTAGCGGACGCCGACGTCGACCTTGGCCGCGTCGGGCTTGCGCAGCATCGTCGCCACCTCGACCGTGGCCGGGCCACGGGAGCGCAGGTTGGACAGCAGCCACGACAGCGTCAGGCCGGAGTCGATGATGTCCTCGACGATCAGGACGTGGCGGCCCGTGAGGTCCGCGTCGAGGTCCTTGAGGATGCGGACCACACCCGAGGACTTGGTGCCCGAGCCGTAGGACGACACCGCCATCCAGTCCATCTGGACCGGGGTGTGCAGCCGCCGCGCGAGGTCCGCCATGACCATCACGGCACCCTTGAGCACGCCCACCAGCAGGAGCGGCTTTCCCGCGTAGTCGGCGTCGACCTGCGCCGCGATCTCGTCGAGACGACCGTGCAGCTGCTCCTCGGTGAGGAGCACCCGCTCGAGGTCGTCACCCATGTCCGCCGGGTCCACCGCAGTTGCTCCTCGAATATCAGGACGGCTGTACGCCGCTGTCCGCCGGGCCGAGTGCAAGCCTGCCATACGCCCGGCGCGCGGCGACCCCGCCCGGGAGGGCGACCGGGCCCTGCCCGTGCCAGTCGGTGACGAGCGCGTCGACCGCGAGCACGTGCGCCCGGCTGAGCGCACCCGCCGGGCTGCCCGCCTCGATCATCGCCGTGCGCAGGGCGCGGCGACGGATCGCGTCCGGAGCGTTCGCCAGGGCGTCGACGTCCAGACCGGCGGCGTGCGTCCGGAGCTCAGCCAACAGCTCGCCGGCCAGTCCGTCGAGCGCGTCGGCGTCCTCGCGCAGCTGGGCCGCGGTCCGGGCCAGGGCCTGGGCGACCCCCGGACCGAGCACGCGGTCGAGCGTGGGCAGCACCTCCGTCCGCACGCGGCTGCGCAGCGGCGCGTCCGGACGCGAGCCGTCGTTGGTCGGGTCCTGCCAGGCAGTCAGCCCCTGAGCCGCGCAGGCCGCCTCGGTGTCGGCGCGCCGCAGGCCGAGCAGGGGTCGGCGGAACCGCCCGCGCGTCGCCGGCATGCCCGCGAGCGCCCGGGCGCCCGAGCCGCGCGCGAGACCCAGCAGGACCGTCTCGGCCTGGTCGTCCAGGGTGTGCCCGAGCAGGACCGCGGCCGCCTCCGGGACGTCCAGGGCCGCGTACCGGGCCGCACGGGCCGACGCCTCCGGCCCGCCGGGGCCTGTCGGGTCCACGCGCACGACGTCGACCGGGTCCAGGCCGAGGGCCACGCACGCGGTCGCGGCCGTCGCCGCGACCTCGTCGGAACCAGGCTGCAGCCCGTGGTCCACCACCATCGCGCCGACCCGCCAGCCGGTCTTCCTCCCGACGAACGCCGCACCCGCCGCGAGCGCGAGCGAGTCGGCGCCGCCCGAGCACGCGACGAGCACGAGCTCCCCGGGGCCGACGTCTCCCAGCGCGGCCGCGACCGCCGCCCGCACCGCCGCGACGGCGGGCGCTGGACCGGTCACCCGTGGACCCGGCGGACCCAGGCGCGCGGGTCCGCGATCTCCGGCGGGAGAGGCAGGTTCTGGGCGGAGGCGAACACCGCGTTGAACCCCGTCGTCCCGACCGACCGCCGCACCTCCCGGACGAACTTCGCCCCGTCGCGGTACTGGGCCAGCTTGGCGTCCAGGCCGAGCACCCGGCGCAGCACCTGGTCGAGTCCCTTGCCCTTCGACGCCTGGTCGCGGCGGGCGTCGAACGCGGTGCGGATCCGCCGGACGGTCGGCACGACCGACGGTCCGACCTCGTCCATGGTCACGTCGGCATGGCCCTCCAGCAGGGACATGACCGCGCCGACCTCCTCGAACACGGTCCGCTGCCGCGGCGAGAGGGCGTCGAGGATCCCGCCGCCGTCGTCGCCGAGCGCCCGCGTGACCGATCCCACCAGGTCCGGCCGGGCACCCTCACCGGTCAGGTCGTTGAGCAGCTCCGCGGCCCGCGAGCGCACGTGCTCCGCGAGCCACGGCGCGGCCGCGAACTGCATCGCGTGCGTCTGCTCGTGCAACGCCACCCACAGCCGGAAGTCCGACGCGTCGACCTTGAGCTTGCGCTCGTGGTGCAGGACGTTGGGCGCGACGAGCAGCAGGCGGCCGACGTGCCGGCCCTGGGGCGTGAACGGGTCGAACTGGCCGAGCACCTTGGTGGACAGCAGCGCGAGCACGCCGCCCACCTGGGCCGCACCCGCCGCGCGCGCGCCTCGACCGCTGGGGACCTCGACGTCCCCGGTCATCACCCCGAACATCTGCGCGTTCGCCTGGGCCCAGCGCGCCCGGTCCACCACCAGCACGTTCGAGACGTCCTTCGGGTCGGTGCCGTCGGCCGCCTCGAGCTGGGCGATCTCCGCCACGTGCACCGCCGCCCGGCCGGCGGCGTCCCGCAGCTCGTCGACGAGGCTCTCCAGCTGGCCGCGCTCGGCCGTCGGGCCCGGCATCGCCAGCCGCCCGGCGATCGCCGCGGCGCGCCGCCAGTCGACGAGATCGTTCTGGTCGTTCGCAGAGGGCTCCACACCGTCACGGTAACCGCCGGTCCCGCGGTCGGCCCCCGAGTTCGGCCGTCGGCGCAACGAGGGTTGAGACGACGTGCGCGGCACGCGCAGCCCGACAGGTCGGTCGCGGCTCAGCGGCAGCCGCAGGCCGCCAGCGTGCTCACGAACTGGTCGATCGCGGCGCGCGGGTTCCACTGACCGCCGTCGGGGGTCGCGTCCGCCAGGACCGCGAAGACGAGCTGCCGCTGCTCGGCGTCGAGAACCGTGCCCGACAGCGCGGTGACGTGCGGGAGGCTGCCGGTCTTGGCGCGCACCATGCCGCGCGCGTCCGACTGCGTGAAGCGGTCGGACAGGGTGCCGGTCAGGCCCGCGATCGGCATGCCGGTCGCGACGTCGCGCAGGGTGGGGTGCGCGGGGTCGGTGGACAGCCGGACCAGCCCGGTGAGCAGGCTGGGCGGCAGGTACGAGCCCGCGCCGAGACCGGACGCGTCGACCAGGTGCGCACCCGTGGTGGGGACGCCCGCGACGTCGACCGCGTGCAGCACCGCCGCCGACGCGCCGTCGAAGCTGGCCGGCAGCCCCTCCTTGAGGGCGACCAGCCGGGAAACGACCTCCGTGATCGTGTTGTCGGAGGTGTCGAGGAAGTGGTGCACGATCTTGTCCAGCGTCGCCGACTCGACCTTGCCGATCTCGCGCCCGTTCGACGGCTTGTCGGCGCGGAACGGCGCCCCGGTCACGGTGATGCCGTGCTCGGCCAGGCGCGCCGCAAACGTCTTGGCCGCGGCGATCGACGGGTCCGCGTAGCGCGGCGGGTACTCGCCCGCCTTGATCTTGGCGGTGTCGACGGCGAGCGCGGTGACGGGGGCGACGAATCCCGCGGCGATGTCCGAGGTCGCCCAGTTCGGGCTCAGGGTGGGGCCGGTGAACAGGCTGTCGTCGACGCCCAGCTCGACCGTCGTCGCGCCCGCGAGCTGCAGGGCCTTCGCGACCTGCGCGGCGAGGTCCGCCAGGCCCGCGTGCCCCTCGGTCGCGGAGGGGTCGCCCGCGCCGGCCGCGAGCATCATGTCGCCGCCTCCCACCAGCACGATCCGGTTCCCGTCGCCCTTGACCACCGTGGTCGGCAGGGTCATGTCGGGGCTGAGCGTGCTCAGGCTGGCGATCGCGGTCACCAGCTTGGCCGTCGACGCCGGAGTGCGGCCCTCGTCGGGAAGATGACTCGCGAGCGTGTCCCCCGTGAGCTGGTCCTGCACGAGGATGCCGACGCTCGCACCCATGCGGGGGTCGGCGACGAGCTTGTCGACGAGCGCCTGCACCTGGGCGTTGCCCGGCACGGGCACCTGAGGGTCGAGATCGGCGAGCGCGGGCGTCAGGGCCGCCGGCTCGACGGCCCCGGGAGCGGTCGGGAACGGTGCGGGCTGCGCGGGCTCCGGGGCCAGCGTGACCAGGCCGGGGACCACGTCGTAGGCGTCCGCGGTGGCGTACGCGCCCACCGTGAGGACCACGACGAGCAGGCTCGTACCCACCACGCGCCCCGCTGTGGTCATCGTCACCTCGCCCCACTCGTTACCAGCCGTTCGGTGCGTCAGACTACTGTCCGAGACGAAGGCGCCCCTGACACCCGGCGCGCCGCACGACGAGTGTCGCTGCGACCGCCGGTCCCGGAACCCCCGGGCGCGGACGCGGGGCGAAGGAGAGTGCTGTGGAGTTCGACGTCACGATCGAGATCCCGAAGGGTCAGCGCAACAAGTACGAGGTGGACCACGCGACGGGGCGTATCCGGCTCGACAGGATGCTGTTCACCTCGACCCGCTATCCCGACGACTACGGCTTCATCGAGGGCACCCTCGGCGAGGACGGCGACCCGTTGGACGCCCTGGTGCTGCTGGAAGAGCCGACGTTCCCGGGCTGCCTCATCCGCTGCCGCGCCCTGGGCATGTTCCGCATGCGCGACGAGGCGGGCGGCGACGACAAGGTCCTGTGCGTCCCGACCGGTGACCAGCGCGCCGCGTGGCGCCAGGACATCGACGACGTCTCCGACTTTCACCGCCTCGAGATCCAGCACTTCTTCGAGGTGTACAAGGACCTGGAGCCCGGCAAGTCCGTCGAGGGCGCCCACTGGACCGGCAAGGCCGAGGCCGAGGCGGAGATCGAGCTCAGCCGCCAGCGCGCGATCGACACCAACTACTACAACCACTGACAGCGCCGCGACGTCCGCACCCGGGGCCCCTCCGCCCCAGAGGTGCGGACGTTCGCACGTGTGGGCCTCGCGCGGCCGGACGACGACCGAGCGCGGAAGTTACGGGCGGCCCGCGTAGGGCATGGTGCCTGACCAGCGCATCTTGGTGACGCGCAGCGGGCTCAACGGCTGCGGGGCCTCCATGATCTGGCCGTTCCCCGCCCACATGGCGACGTGATAGATCGCGTCCGGGTCGTTGGGGTCGGTGGACCAGAAGACCAGGTCGCCGGGGCGCAGGTCGTCGTAGCTGATCTTGAGCACCTGCTTGTACTGGTCGCGCGAGGTGCGGTTGAGGCTGACGCCGCCGGCCGCGCGCCAGGCGCTCATGGTGAGCCCGGAGCAGTCGTAGGCGTCCGGCCCGGCCGCCGCCCACACGTACGGGAAGCCGATCTTCGTCTCCGCCCAGGCCAGGGCTGCCGCGCCGGCACCGGCGGAGCCGCGAGAGGTCCCCGTACCGAGGCCGTACTTGCTGGCGGGCGGGGCGGTGGTCGCGGGCGGCGCCGTCGTGGCCGGTGGCGTGGTGGTCGCCGGAGGCGTGGTGGTCGCCGGCGGCGTGGTGGTCGCCGGCGGCGTGGTCGTCTTGGGCGGCGTGGTCGTGGTGGCCGGCGGCGTCGTGACGGCCACGGTCTTCGCAGGCGGCGCGACGACGGGCGGGGCCGGAGGTGGCTTCAGGGCGGCCGCCCGGGCGGCCGCGTCCTCGCGGTCACGTCGCTGCTGGTCGAGGAAGTCCTGGCGGGCGCGCTCGACATCGGCGCTGGTCTGCCGGGCGGCGGCCAGCTGGGCGAACAGGGTGTCGCGCTCGGCGGCGGCGGACGCCTGGGCCTTGACGGCATCGGACTGCGCCTGCTGCGCCGTGGTCAGGGCGCCGGCCGCGTCGGCCTTGGCGGACGCAGCCTTCGCGGCGGCGGTGTCGGCGCGGTGCGCGAGCATCGTCGAGATGAGCAGGGCGGCCCGGTACTTCTGGACGGCCTCGTCGGTCTTGCCGCTGATCCGGTCGAGTGCGGAGCTGCGTGCCGCGACGTCCTGGAAGCCGTCGGCGGACAGCAGGGACTGGAGCAGGTCGGTCGAACCGCCGGACCGCGCGATCTCCCGGGCGATCGCGACCAGCTGCCGGCGGGCGGTCTCGGCGGTGGCCGCGGCGGTGCTCGACGCCGTCTTGGCGTCGGCGGAGGCTTGCGCGGCCGCGTCGGCGTCGGCGACGGCCTGCGTGTAGGCCTCGCCGGCCTGCTGGACCTTGAGGTTCGCCGCGTCCGTGATCGCGCTCAGCTGGGCGAGGCGGACCTCCATGCCGGCGACCGACTGGGACGCCGCGGCGACCGCACCCTTGGCGTCCTGGACGTCCTGTGCCGACGGAGGCGTGGGCTGCGGGGGGGCCGCGACGACGTCCGAGGCGGCGCCGACGAGCAGGGTCCCGACGAGCGCGACCGTCGCGACGACCGACGGAAGTCGGTACCGAGATGCGGCGCGCGGGCTCACGTTCCTCCAGCCGGACGGCCGTCGGCCACCCTCAGTTCCTCGAGCGTGACCAGGTGGCCACCCTCGGGGACGCTACCGGGCGAAACCTCAGAAGTGAACACCTGTCACACCAGTCCCACGAGTCACACGGTTGTGCTTTGGGACGAACGGGACATCGGCGGCGGCGCATCACCCGTATGCCATGGATATCGGCACGTCGGGTGGCGATCAGGAGGATTCCTGCCGAGACGAAGACCGACGACCCGTCAGCCGAACTGACCCTTCACATAGGCCGCCGTGCGTGGGTCCTGGGGCGCCCCGAACATCGCCTCGGTGTCACCGTGCTCCACGATGACGCCCGGCGTGCGGGCCTCGGCGAGGAAGAACGCGCACTGCTGCGACACCCGCAGCGCCTGCTGCATGTTGTGCGTGACGATGACGATCGTCACCTCGCGCGCGAGCTCGAGCATCGTCTCCTCGATCACGCGGGTCGACGTCGGGTCGAGCGCCGAGCACGGCTCGTCCATGAGCAGCACGCGCGGCTGCACCGCCAGCGAGCGCGCGATGCACAGCCGCTGCTGCTGACCGCCGGAGAGCCCGCCACCGGGAGCCGAGAGACGGTCGCGCACCTCGTTCCAGAGCCCCGCCTTGGTCAGCGAGCTCTCGACGAGCCAGTCCTTCTGCTGCTGCGACACCCGTCGGCCCGTCAGCCGCAGGCCGGCCACGACGTTGTCGTAGATCGACATGGCGGGGAACGGGTTGGGCTTCTGGAACACCATGCCGACCTGCCGGCGGGCATCGGTCAGCCGACGGCCGACGTCGTACATGTCCTGGCCGTCGAGCAGCACCTCGCCGGCCAGGCTCGCGCTGGGGACCAGCTCGTGCATCCGGTTCAGGATGCGCAGGAAGGTCGACTTCCCGCAGCCGGACGGCCCGATGAGGGACGTGATGACACCGCCCGGCATGGTCAGCGAGACCCGGTCCAGAACCTGGTGGTCGCCGAACCAGGCCGAGATGTTCCGCGCGTCGAGCGAGGACAACGGCGCCGACGATCGAGGCACCTCCGTCGACGGGGCGATCACGGAGACAGCGCCGGACGCCGGTGACAGTGGCGTGGGCGCGGCCGGGCCCCGGTCCGTCAGGGGGACCGGGGAGATCACCTGCGTCACGTCGTCGGATGGTGCGATCGGTCTCATCGGTCCGGGCTCCTGGGTCACATGAGGTTGGGCAGCATGCGGACGGACTGGTCCGCGACGAGGAAGAAGGCCAGCAGGCCGAGGGGCACGAAGACGGCCCACGCCTGACGCGCGCCGATGCGGCGATGCGTCCACACGGCCCCGGCCGCCACGACGATCGCGAGCTGGAGGGCGAACACGAGTGCCCACGCCCGGGAGGTGTCGCCCGCCATCTCCTTGTCCGTCGCCGGCAGCGTCCGGAACGTCGTGTCGCGAGCGCCCCGCGGCTGCGGCTCCGAGATGAGCTGCGCATAGACCCGCACGATGCTCGTCGGGAAGAAGGCCGGTCCGCGCGCTGTCTCCAGCAATAGCCGGCTCTCGCCCGCCTTGGCCGACGCCGGACCGGCGTCGCCGCCGTAGAAGACGCCGATCACCTCGAACGTCTGCTCGCCCTGGCCCGTGACGGCGGTGAAGCGGTCCCCGGGGCCGAGCTCCTCGATATGACGGAACGGCCCACCGAACGTGCTGTGCCGGCCCATGATGACGCTGACACCGGCCTGGCCCGGGAGCGACGTGTCGCGCCGATGGCCGGGTCCGAGCGCCAGGTTCGACGAGTCGGTGCCCTCGACGACCGTCTCGTCGACCCCGATCTGCGGGATGGTCAGCTGCGCCACCGGGGCGCCGTCGCTCAGCAGCACGTCGTCGAACCTGCCCTCGCTCACCGGTGCGGTCCCCTCAGCCAGCTGCTGCGTGAACTGCTGGTGCAGGCGGTCCTGCGCGATCAGGTGCTCGAGGTTGCCGACGACGACTACATAAGCGGCCAGCGACAGCAGGACGAGCGCCAGCAACCGCGCGATCTGCGCGCCGAGCCTCTGGCCGGGGCTGACGGGACCGACGCGTCGACGGGGTACCCACCGCCAACGGGGCCGGCGCGGACGCCGCGGCGGATCGGACGGAGGCGGCGCCCAGATGGCATCGAGCTCGAGGGTGTCGTCGAACGCGCGGGTCGGGGCGACGGTCAACGCGCCACCACCGGGGTCTGCACGCCTCGGTCCGGCGCCGGTCGCGCCGCCGCGGCTCCGCGAACGAGGCGATAGTGCCCGAGGAACCAGGCGACCACCCCGACGATCGCCACGAGCGCCACGAGGTGCAGTGGCGGCGCCAGCACCCAGCGGTCCCGCTCGAGGGGCGAGAGCTTCACGCCGCCGACCTCGGTCGGCGGCGTGAGCGTGGCGTCGACGTGGAAGACGCCCCACTGTCCGACACCCCGGACGTCGACGGCGATCACGCGAACCTCGCCGGGCTCGATCCCCCTGACCGCGACCGACGAGTCACCGCCCAGGTCCATGCCCAGCAGGTTGCGCGCGCCGAACGATGCCGACGCGTCGACGACCTTCGAGTAGGCGTTGCGGACGACGAGCTCGACGTGCAGGGTGCCGCCCAACGGGTCGGGCGACGAGTGGTAGACCGTCCGCAGGCCGCTGACGTAGAGCACGCCGCCGGCGTCCACCTGTCGCAGCGCAGGGGCCGTCGCCGACGCCGACGGCAGCGGCACGGCGGCCGAGGCGGCCGGCGTCGGCGCGAGAGAGGCACTGCTCGTCGGGTCCGGTGCCACGGCTGCACCCGCCGGGGCCGCGAGCGCGGTGAGCACCAACCAGCCGAGCAGGATCGCGCTGCCCGTCCGAGGACCGCGTACTCCGCGCCTCATTGCCGACCCCGGGCCGCCGTCGTAGCGCTCTTCGTCCCTTCGTCGCCGCCGGAGCCGTCGGATCCTTCATGACCCAGACCGACCGCACCGGAGGCAGGTCGGTCGGAGCCGGCGCGTCGACGTCGCAGCAGGACCACGACACCGACCGCCGCCAGGAACACGACGACTCCGGCCACCGACCAGAGCACGACGGCCGGCAGCACTCGAGCGCCACCCCCGGCCGGGGCGGCGCTGCCATCCACCGGCGCCCATGTGTACGTCGCCTTCTCCGGGTCGGCATCGCCCGTGAGATGGATGTGGATGAAGTAGAGCCCACCGTCGGCCACGTGCCCGCCGGCCGCCAGGTAGGCGACGCCGAGTGAGTAGTCACCGCTCACGGCGGCCGTCGCACCGGTGCCCGGCGGGGTACCGGTGCCCACCGTGACGAGGTGGTACGGCGTGACGTCGACCAGCCACTGGCCGGGCGGGGTGAGCTCCCACGGGGCGGTCGCGTTCCAGGACGTGGGGTCGGACTCGTGCCCCACGGGGCTGACGAACGTCACGACCGACTCCGCGCCCGACGGGGCCGTGAGACGGTCCGTCTGGTCACCGGGCGCGGGCAAGGCCGAGACCGGCTGGTTCCACCCCAGGCTCGCACCCACCGGGATGTCCGCGAGGGTGTTGGCGTCCGCGAGATAGAGGGTGCCGCCGAAGGACGGGTCGGCGGAGGCGTCCGCGGAGGCGGTCCCCACGCCCGCGAGCCCGGCTAGGACCATCAGGAACGCCGTCGCCACGATCCTGGCCCAGCGTCGCGTCGTCGATCCGGTCACGAGACCCGCTCCGGCTCCGCGACGGTCGGAGCGCCGCCTCCGCCCGGGGGTGAGCCGGGCCGCGAGTCGTCCCACGGGCTCTCCGGCGGACCCCAGACACCCGGCCGGTTACGACGCCGCCGGACGACCACGGTCGTCACCACCGCGGCGACGAGCACGAGCAGTGCGACGACGAGCCACGACCACGCCCACGACCACGTGGACGCACGGACCGTCCCGATCGCCGGGTCGTCGGCCCCTCGGGCCGCCACCGCGTCCGCGGACACGACGACGTTCTCGAGCAGGAGCGGCACGACGTGGTCCAGCGTGACGGTCTGCGTCACGCTCGAGTGAGGCAACAGCTCGTCGATGGCCTCGCCCTTGGCGGACCGGGGCTGCAACCCGAAGATCCCGCTCGCCCGCACACCGGGGTTCGCGCCCAAGCGCACGTTGCCGCTGTTGGTCAGCGTGTACGTCACCTGGAGCGTGCCTGCGCCGAACGTGCTGCCGGCACGGAAGCGGGAGTGGACCTGCGTGATGGTCAGGCCCGCCCGGATGTCGCCCTGTACGCGCACGTAGACGCGCACGCCCACCCGCTGCTCCAGGTCGACCGCCGGGGTGTTGGCTCCCGCAGCACCGGTCGTCGTCACCGACGAGAGCACCGCCGCGAGGTGGTCGCCGGGCTCCGCGTCCTTCGGGACGTTGATCGTGACCGGCACCAAGACCACGCCGGGGCCTTTCGAACCCTGCGCCGGCACGTGGACGCTCGAGTCGTGCAGCGTCACCCACGCGCCCGCGAGGCTCTTCGGGTCGTCGCGCCGCCCGACGTCGAGGCCACCGTCGGCGGCGTTCGTCACGTCAGCGGTATACAGGTCGACGTCGAGAGGGGCGTCGGAGATGTTGACCACGCCGACGCCGTCGAACAGCGTCGATCCGGGCGGCGCGTCGACGGCGATGAATCCGCGCGCGTCGGGAGCACCTCCGGATGCCGTCGTGATGCCGAACGTGAGACGTGTGCCGTCCGAACCCCCGCCTGGGTCCGCGGCCGGGAGAGAGCCGACCGCAGCGCCGGGTGCCGCGGCACGTGGCACCGACGCCGCCGCGGCGGCGGTCGGCAGAAGGATGCCCGCGGCGAGCGCGAGCACGAGGGCCGGGACGCACGCCGCACGAGCGGCCGTCCGGGTGCGGTGGACGAACACCCGGTCATGTTCGTCCGCAGGTGGGCTCGTCGTCACCGCACGGCCGGTGAACTTCGGGGGAACTGCCGGAGGGGCAGGGGCCGGTGGCCCCCACCCCTCCGGGTGGTGCTCGTCCTACCGGCGGGCGGTGGGACGTCGTGCGGATGCGGATCGGCCGATCACATCACCGTGAAGGTGAGCGTGGCCCGGTAGAGGCCGGGCTGCACCGAGCTCGGGATGCCCTTCAGCTCGACGTCACCCGAGATCCACGCGGTGCCCGTCGCGTGACCGGCGCCGTAGGTGGCGAACGTCTGCGACGACCCCGACAGACCGGGGGTGTTGGCGGGGATGTTGGTCAGCGTGACGTCCCCCGCCTGCAGGGTGTTCGAGGTCACCTGGTGCTTGGCCAGGTTGACCAGGCCGAGGTGCGACGCGTCGAACGCGTTCGCGCCCGACGTGAAGGGCGTCGACTTGACCTGGGCGGTGAAGCCCGGGGCGCCCGAGCGGCGGTCGATGACCTGGATGGCCTGGGCCTGGTCCGTCGCCGAGCCGAAGACCGCCGGGTCCGTGTAGTACGTCGACGTCGCGTCGTCCAGGATCGCCGTGCCGAGGTCGAGCGGGTCGGCGGAGGTCCAGGGCGTCGTGATCGTCAGCGTGCCCGCCGGGATCGTGACGGTGACGTCCTGCGGGTCCTCGCGCTGGTCCGTCGGAACGGTGACAGCGGTGAGGCTGAGGTTCGCCGCGGTGGTCGACGCCGAGCTCACGTACGGAGCGACGCCCGTGAACGCGGCGTTGATGACCCAGGCGCCGGCACCGAGCGTGCTGATGTTGGCCGAGGCGACCCCCGACGCGTTGACCGGGATCGGGCCGGCGATCGTCGTGGCCGGGGCCCCGTCGAGGGAACCGGTGAACACGACCGAGCCCGCGCCGGCGGCGGCCACCGGCGACACGTTCGCCGTCAGCGCGACCGGACGGTTCTCGTTGCCGGAGGCGGACGTCGCCGTGACCGTCGTGGTGGTGACGATCGGGCCGGGCGTGACCGAGATGGTCGAGGCCGCCGACGTCGACGTGGCGAACGACGTGTCACCCGAGTAGACGGCGGTGATCGACGCGTTGATCGGCGAGGCGGTCGCGTTCGCGAGCGTGGTGCCCGTGAGCGTGGCCGTGCCGCCGGTGACCGTCACCGGCGAGCCGAGCGGCGTCGCTCCGTTCTTGAACTGGACGGTGCCGGTGGCGCCGACCGGGGCGACCGTGGCCGTCAGGTTGAAGGGCGTGCCCGACGCGACCGTGGTCGGAGCCGCGGTGATCGTCGTCGTGGTCGGCGTGGTCACCACCGTCTGCTGGACCGTCTGGTAGGTGTACGTCGCGGTGCTAGTGGTGCCCGCCGTCACGTGGATGTGCACGTAGAACAGACCGCCGTTGACGACGTTGAGCTTCCCGGAGTCCGTGTAGGCCCAACCGAGCGAGTAGTCGCCACCGGCCGCGGCCACCGCGGCCTGGCCGGACGGGCTCCCGGCGCCCGGCTGGGCGATGCCGAGCGGGAACGTGTTCTCGAGGTACTGACCGCCGGTGATGAGCGGGGTCGAGGTGTAGGCGTTCCAGGCGCTGATGTTCGCCTCCTGGCCCTGGGGGGAGATGAACTGGTAGACCAGCTGCGCGCCCGCGGGCACGGAGCCGACCGGGTTCGTCGAGTCACCCGCAGCCGGGAACGCGGACGTCCCCTGGCCCCACTGGATTGCCGAGCTCCCCTGGGTCAGGTCGGCGAACGTGTTCCCGTCCGCGAGATAGAACGTCCCACCGAACTTCGGGGTGGGCGGGACGCTGTCGACAGCGTTCGCGCCCGAGGCGAGGCCGACGAGACCGAGGCTGACCAGGGCGAGAGCCGTGGTGCCCGCCGCGATCCTGCGGCGAACGTTTCGTGCACTGCTCATGTCACTTTCCTTTCGTATGGCTTGCGGGAGTCAGACGGAGGTCAGAGCGTTGCGAAGGCACGCTGGGTCGCCGTGGTGCTCGGCGGCCGGAAGCCGAACTTCGCCTTGACGGCGCCCGGCTGGTTCGGCGGGGCGTTGAAGCTGACGAGGCTGCTCAGGCCCTGGGTGGAGTCGACGAGCTTGGCCAGGTTGGCGTCGTACGTCGGGGAGGCCGGGTTGACGCGGGCGTACTCGACCACCAGGTAGGTGTCGCGGCCGAACGTCGTGCTGTCGTAGGCGGGCTGGTTCGGAACCAGGGAGGTACCGGTGCCCGTGTACGTGGCGACGCCATCGACCGCACCGAGCTTGAGGTTCGTGTCGCCGGCGATCGTGTTGGGCGCCGCGTTGTTCGACTGCGCGATCCAGCTCGCACCCGAGAACGGGATGATCTGGTAGTCGGCGATCTGGCCGCCGGTGTTCTCCTGGGGACCGGATGCGACGTTGTCGCCGGCGGGGACGGCCGTACCCGGGCTGGTGTTGCTCACGCCGATGGCGCCGGTGAAGAACGAGCGCGTACCGGAGTTGATCTGCGGCAGGCGCGGGGTGATCGGGGTGCCCGGGCACAGGGTCGTGTTGGGGGCGGAAGCGGAGTAGAGCGCGGTGAGCTCCGCCTTGGTCAGGACGGCCAGCGACGCCGCGCAGGCGGTGTCGGAGGCGGGCACGCGGTAGGCGTACGACACCGCGTCACGGGCGTACGGCACGTAGACGAGCACGCCGTTGGCGTTGGCGTTGGCGCCCGGGCCGCCCGACGACCGCGCGATGTCCACCTGGTCGTTGAGGGTCTGACCATTCAGGGTGTAGTGACCGGCCGACGCACGCAGCGCGTTGACGCCTGCGCCCGAACCCCCGGGACGGGTGAAGTACCCACCGGCGTTCTTGGTCCGGATGAGCGGCGAGCCGAAGGCGTCGAAGCTGCCGATGAAGACACCGTTGGCAGACACGCGGACACCGGCCCCGGTGATGCTCGAGCCGTTGACGAGCGCGTTCATCGAGTCCTGCAGCGTGTCGGAGCCGACGGCAGCGTATCCGCCGGTCACCGGGTCGGCCGAGGCCGGGGTGGCGACGACGACGACGCCTCCGGCCAGCAGGCCGGCCATGACGCCGATCGATCCGAGCTTTCGGATATTCATGAACGTTCCTTCCGTGGTGTGTTGCCTGGTACTTCCTGGGGAGGGGAGATCTGAGTCATGGCAGTCGCCTGGGGCGCGCCACGAAGGGGACGGCGAGCGCCGCGAGCAGGCCGCCTGCTGCGCTGACCGGGAGGGCCGCACCGAGGGCGCCGGCCGAGGAGTCCGACGCGATCGCCGCGCCGACCGCCGGAGCAGGCGGGCCGCTCGCGCTCGGAGTCGGGGTCGGTGCTCCTGCGCCGGCACCCGCCGTGGGTGCTGCGTTCGGGGGAACGCTCGAGCCGGGCAGCCCCGAGGACGGCACCGAGGTGTCGCCCGGCTGGAACGGCGGGACCGGGTCGGTTCCGGTCGTCGGCGCCGGGGCCTGGTTCGCCGCGATCGCGTCGGCGGCCGCACGCGCCTGCGCCCGCCAGGCGTCCGGGACCGGCGCGTAGCCGGGTGGCAGCTCGCCGAGGCTCGTTCCCGGCGTCTGGCCGCTCCCGGCGGCGTACCGGATGAGGGCGACAGCCGCCGCCCTCGACCCGGCGTCGCCGCCGGCGGGGTTGGTCGCGGCGTACACGGGCAGCGTCAGCGGGTACGCGTCGGTCGACGCCTTGGCCTTGTCGCTCGTCGTGTCGAACGCCACGACCTGGGGCTGCGTCGAGTTCGCCGACATCGCTTCCGCGGCCGCGGTCATCGATGCCGTGGTCGGGGTGACGAAGGACCCGGCCGGGTTGCGCAGGGCGGCGGTGTAGACCTGATAGGTCGCCGCCGAGGCCGTGTCGGTCAGCCCCATCACCTGCTGGACTCCGGGACTCCTGCGAGCCTCCGTCGTGAACCCAGGAACGCCGCCACTCGCCTGCCCCGTGCTCCACCCGGTGACCCGGTTGTCGCCGCGCAGCACCCAGTACGCGCTCTGGTCGAAGCTCGTCGAATAGGGCCGCCAGGCGATCGCGTCGACGAGGCTCGCGGGGTAGGCGGCGTTGAGGTACCCGGTCGACGGGTCCGGCTTGGGGAAGCGGTTGATCGGGTACTCGTTCGCGACGCCGGGCGGGTTGACGGTCGCGTTGGTGTCAGCGTCGGTCGTCGCCCAGGGGTTGACCTTCGTACCCCACGGGTCGGCGTCGCCGGCGAGGAAGTGCCGCGCGTCCGCGTCGGCCATGATGTACGCCCACACGGCCCAGGCGCTGTCCGAGCTGCCCAGCGGGACGAAGACGTCCGCCATCGCCGCGACGTTCTGCAACGCCTGGTGCCGCCAGGCCGGGTTGATCTCGAGGAAGTCCTCGTCCTGCGTGATGTTCCACGGGTTGTGCGCGAGCACGTCGTTCACGACGGCCGTGTTCGGGATGGAACCCCGGTACGAGTTGGTCAGCAGCTTCGCCAGCAGCCGTGGCGTCAGGTTCATCTGGGTGAAGGGCAGCTGCTCGAGCGCCTTGACGTGGTCCGGAGCCGGATCAGTCGGGTCGGCGGAGGCGAAATGGTCGACTGCAAAGGCCACAGTGAGGCCGGTGACGGCGATCGGCGCGTACGTCAGATGGTCCTCAGTGCCGTACGCGGCGGCGTCGAACGGCCGGCTGATCAGAGCGAGCGGTGCGACTCCGGTGCCGTTGGCCCGCGCGGCGGCGTCGCTCTCACCCGTGATCACGACGTTGTAGATCGACCCGCCGGCCTGGTTGCACACCACCGGCTGCCACGAGTGGATCGCGGCCGCCACCAGCTCGCTGCCGGACACCTGACGCTCCGCGGCGCCGAGCGCGCACCGTGCGCCGACCGGCTGGAAGCCGAGCCGCACGGCGACCTTGTGCTGCCAGTACGGCCACAGCAGACCCGACTGGGACGTGATGATCGAGTTGGCGTCGTGGTCGCCACGGGGCACGACGACCAGCCAGCACGGCTGACCCGTGACCGTTCCGCCGGAGGCGGTCTGCGGGTTCCCGCACCCGAGGCCGGGAGCCTGCATCGCGGTCTGCATCTCGAAGGTCACGGTGCCCGTGCCGTCCGCACCAAAGCCTGCCCACGGCACCTCGTTCGTGGTGTACGGGCCGAAGAACTCGTTGCTGACCAGCTCGACGGAAGGGTCGATCTTCCCGTCGACGATCCGGGCGACTGTCTTGCCGGTGGCGCTCCGGAACGGGACCGACACCTCTGGCGGGTCGAAGGGACCGGTGCCGGCATGCACGTACGGCAGGTCCGCGGCGGCGACGTCCGTGGGAACCGCGTTCCCGTCCCACGCAAACACCCGGCTGCGCGTCTGACCCTGGCCGATGTCGAGCGACCCGTACTGGCACGTCGTGCGGTCCGGTTGCGGCTGGCCTTGCGCGTCAAGGATTGCGTTCCCCGAGGCGTCCTTGAGGTCTCCCCAGCACTGCATCACCTGGAGGAAGTTGGCGCCCTCGACGTTGTCGTTCTTGTAGATCGACCGCTTGCCGCCCGAGTACGTCAGCCGGACGCCCTGGTTCACCAGGTCCTTGGTCTGAGAGACGGTGACCGACAGGTTCGGGAACGGTGCGTCTGCGGCGTCCGGGTCCTGCTGGGCGGCGGTCACCGTGACCGAGGAGGAGTCGGCGTCTGCGGCGACCGCCTTCGGCGCCGCCGCGACCGTGCCGGCGAGCAGGACGCCGAAGGTTCCCAGCCCTACGGCGAGGGATGCTGCCGCCGTCCGCACCCACCGAGCGCCTGCGGAACCCACAGCGGCCACGACTCTCCTTGTTCGCGGGGCACGCGCCCCGTCGGATCCCGACGACCACTACCGTCGCGGCACTGGGTGAAGGCCCGACGAACGGAAGCCATCCGCCGTCCACCTGGGGGATTGCCCAGGGACGGCCATGAACCAGGTGAGAGGACCGGTCAGCTCTGAGTCGTGTCGGACGGGGGACGGTCGCCCCCGCGAAGTCGGCGTGAGAGGACCGGCGGCAGCGCGACGAGCGCCAGGAAGAGCACCGCCGCGCCCGCCATCACCCAGGGCAACCAGCCCGAGCCGGACGACGGCAGCGTGAACGTCGACGACTGCGCCGTACCCACGACGGCCGCGCCCGAACCGTCGTCGCCCGCCGCGATGACGTTGCCGAACTCGTCCACACCCTGCGGCTGGTCACCGGCGGCCGCGGCTGGGGCCGATGCGACGGGCGCCGAGCCGCCGGAGCTGCTGGCCGGACCGCTCTTGCCGCCCCCGCTGCTCGACCCGCCGCCTCCCCCGCCGCCGGTGCCGCCACCGCTCGATGACCCGCCCGAGACGCTGTGCGTCGTGAAGTACGAGCCCGGGACGCCGCCGGTCGGCGTCGTGCACTGATGGGCGCTCGTCTTGGCGTCGCAGTCCGCGGGCTGCGGCGCAGTGAGGGCGAGCTGATTCGTCGACGGGCTGTCACCCGGCTTGAAGGTTGGGTTGTTGCACGTCGAGATGTCGACCGCCCCGGCCCCCGGAATGCGCTTGATCTGGTCCGCACCCGCCTGGACGAGGTTCATCGGGAGGGGGGAATAGCCCAGCGACTCAGCGCTCTGCTGGCCCTCGCAGATGACGTAGTTGGCGAACGCGGCGAGGGTCTTGCCCTTGTCCGTGTTGAAGTTCGAGCCGGCCACCACCGCAGTCGGCTCGATGAGGTAGGAGTAGCTCGACAGGGGGTAGGCGCGCTTGTCCGCGTTCGTGTACACGCCCGAGAGGTCCTGGGTCAGATAGTTGGCGGCATTCGGGTTCTCGGTGTGGATCTTTGCGCCCAGGAGAGCCACGGCGACGTTCTGGGCCGTGGGCTCCACGAAGTAGCCCGCCGAGTTGAGCACCTTCACGACCGGGAAGTGCGCGAGGGTGGCCGCGTACGAGAACTCCGCGTACGTGATCGCCCCCTCGCTCGTGTTCTGCGACACGTACCCGGTCACGCCGTCCGAGCCCTTGAGGCTCTTGAAGACCGCGGGGTACAGCGACGTGAAGGAGCAGTGCCCGTCCGATCCCATGGGGCGGCCGGCCCTGGTGCAGAACGCGTCCCACAGGGCCTGGTGCTGCGTCGCCATCCAGAGGGTGAACTGGGCACTGGTCCCGGAGCCGTCCGAGCGGACCACCGGTGTGATCGCGCGGTCCGGCATGGCCAGGTCGGGGTTCGACCCCTGGATCTGCGGGTCGTTCCACCTGGTGATCGCGCCGGTGAAGATCTTGGTGACGGTCTCCCCGTCGAGCCGCAGGGTGGTGACCTGCCTGCCGCCGATCTTGAGGTTGTACACGAACGAGGTGCCACCGGCGACGATCGGCATGTACGCGTACGGGGTCGACGGCTTCTCGGGGGCCGAGCCATCTTCCGGGCTCGACTGGAACGGGATCTCCGAGATCGCGAAGTCGACGATCTTGTTGATGAAGTCCTGGCGGCCTGCGCTCGAGCCGTTGGCGTTGAAGTTGATCTGCATCCCGTAGTTGGACGCGACGTTCGACTGCCACGACTGGACCGCCACGGACGACCATGTCGAGCCGGACCCGGTGATCGGCGTGAAGCTGTCCGCGGCCGCCTGAGGAGCGACCGGGAGGGCCGCTGCCAGAGCCAGCATGCTCGCGAGCACGACGAGCGCGAACCGGTGGGCGTTGTTCATGGCAGCTGCTCCTCGGCAGGTTCCGGCGGAGCCGTGGTGGGGGCGGCGGGGGTGCGTCGGTAGGCGGCGAGGCGGTTCGCAGCTGCGACGGAGGCCGAGTGCACGCCGCGCTGCTGCCTCGGTGTGGTGTGCCCCGGTCCGCGGCCGCCGATCCTGCGGGCGATCCCGAACAGGATGAGGACGACGATCAGCAACGTCGCGGCCGCGCCGAATCCCCGCACGACCTGGTTGGGCTGCGGGGACGTGACGAAGTTGTACACCGCGAGCGGCAACGAGAGCATCGGCCCGTTCAGCGGGTTGACGGTCATCACGGCTGCGACGCCGGACGTCAGGAGGACCGGGCTCGTCTCGCCGAGCCCCCGTGCGGTGCCGAGGATGACAGCGGTCGCCAGACCGGACTTCGCCGTGGGGAGCACGACGTGCCACACGGTCCGCCACCGGGACGTGCCGAGCGCGTAGGACGCCTCGCGCAGGTTGTGCGGGACGAGCCGGAGCACCACGTCCGCCGAGCGGATGATGATGGGCAGCATCATCACCGAGATGGCCAGCGCCGCCGCGAAGCCGTTGCGCTCGTGGAACACGGGCTGCACGACGGCGGCGAGGATGAACAGGCCCGCGACAACCGACGGCAGCGCCGTCATGGCGTCGCTGATCGTCCGCACGAACTTCGCGAACCGGCCGCCCACCTCGTTGAGGAAGACCGCCGTCATGATGCCGAGCGGCACCGTGATCGCCAGCGCGATGCTGATCTGGATCAGCGTCCCGACGATCGCGTGCAGGATGCCGCCGTCGGTCAGGGGGGACTGCGGTCCGGCGACCCACATCGTCTGCGTGAAGAAGTTCAGGTGGTGCAGGGCGGAGAACCCGCGGACCAGGGTGTAGACGACGATGAACACCAGGACCGAGAACAGGGTCGCGCCCGCCATGCGCAGCAGCACGGTGACGACCTTGTCGATGACCTCCTGCGCCGTGGAGTGCAGCGAGACGAGCAGCGCGTAGTACCCGACGAAGCCGGCGAGCGCGACGACGACCAGCCCGATGCCGCCGTGCATCGCGGTGAGCTTGCCGAACAGCAGGAGTGCCGTCGCGAGAGCGGCCGCGGCGGCACCGATGAGGTCGAACACCTCGACCCTCGTCGCCCCACGCACCCGGCGACGTCGTCCGACCGGACCGCTGGGCACGGGCAACGTCGTGGGGGGCGGAGTCGCGGCCGGGGTGGGTTGCGGGCGACCGGGCCGTCGCTCCTCGGTGATCGTCACGTCTCACCCGTCGCTCTCGGCACCGGACCGCGACCGGGCGACGATCGAGGACGCGGTGAAGTTGACGACGAGGGTGACGACGAACAGCGCCAGCCCGGCGGCCATCAGTGCCGACAGACCGAACTGGCTCGCCTCGCTGAACTGCAGAGCGATGAGGGCGGAGACCGAGTTCGTACCGCTCTTGAGCACCTGCCAGTTGAGGCCGAAGACGGGCGAGATGATCATCGCGACGGCGATCGTCTCCCCGAGTGCGCGACCGAGACCCAGCATGGTCCCGCCGATCACCCCGCCTTTTCCGAAGGGCAGCACGACCGCCCGGATCATGCCCCAGCGCGTGGCGCCCAACGCGTAGGCGCCTTCGCGCTCCCCGACGGGCGCCCGCGAGAACGCCTCCCGCATGACCGAGGTCATCGTCGGCACCGCCATGAAGCCGACCACGATCCCGGCGAGGAACGCGGTGGACGTGTAGGAGTTCGTGTCGCTGATGTGGTTCCCGTCAGAGTCCGTCACCGCGAAGATCGGCAGCACGCGCCCGACCGTCTCGGAGAGCCACTGAGCCACGGGGATCATCTGGCTCTGCAGGAAGTAGAAGCCCCACAGCCCGTACACGATGCTCGGCACGGCGGCCATCAGGTCGACGAGCCCCACGAACAGGTGGCGGAACCGGTCGCCGACGATGTCCGACAGCAACAAGGCAGTGCCGAATGCCAGCGGGAACGCGACGACCATCGCGACGAGGGCGATCGTGACCGTGCCGAACAGCACCGCCCTGATGCCAAACACGCCACTCTCGGGCACCCACTGGTCCTCGGTGAGGAAGCTCCACCGGGCGACGCCCAGCGCCTGGGCCCCGCGCAGCGAGAGGAACAGCCCCACCGCCAGCAGGATCCCGACCGTCGCGCCGCCCGCCGCGTAGGCGAAGCGGCGGAACACCGAGTCGGCCGGGGACGGCCGGGACACGAGCGACCGCTTCTGCTGCGGTCCCGCCGGGAGGTACGACTCGGGCGCCGTCGCGTCACGCAGCGGGGTCATCCTGCTCCATCCGGGCCGGCGCCGCGGTCACGACGTCCGTCCGCGATCGTGACGACCGGTGATGAACGACGGCCGACGGACGGGCGGCCGACGGACCCCTGCGGGATGACGTCTGGTCTCATGGCCGCGCCTGCGTCGAGTAGGCGGTCGCCCGGGCGAAGACGCTGGCCACGTACGACTCCGAGTGGTTGTACGAGAAGACCGCGGCGTGCCAGCCGTCCCACGTCGACAGGTCGCGCGCTCCGGCACACAGATACCGGGCGGTCGTCAGCGCGGCATCGTCGACGTCCTGCGGGTCCGCCGTGCCGTCTCCGTCGCCGTCCGAGCCCCACCGCGCCCACGTCGATCCGATGAACTGCATCGGGCCCACGGCGTGGTCCCACGACGGATCGCCGTGCCACGCCTGCGACCGCGGCGTCGCCGGGATCGCCGCCGTTCCGGGGCCACCGTCGAGCACCGGCCCGACGATGGCCACCGAGGGCCGCCCGTCGTCGTCGAGGGTCGCGCCTCCGTGCGTCCCGTGGCCGGACTCGATCCAGCCGATCGCCGCGATCGTGGTCCAGCCGAGGTGGCACGCCTGGTCCTCGACGGCGATCTCGAGCGTCGCGTTGGCATAGGCCCGCACGGCCCGGGCCGGGATGCCGGTCGCCGCGGCGGCCGACGCGACCCAGTCGTCGACGGTCTGCGGCCGCGACGCCGTCCGAGGGACCACGGTCGCCTGTGCCACGGGGGCGACGGTCCCGGACGCGGCCGGGACGGACGGGGCCGCGGCTGCCTGGAGCGGCGGGCCGGCCGGTGCAGCCGCGGGCCGTGCTGCCGCCTCGTCGAACGTCGTGGCGTCCGGCTGGTCGTTCGCGACGTGCGCGAAGGGGTCGACGTAAGGGACGCGCGCCTCGGGCTCCGACGGCGGCGCCACCGCCGCCGCGACGTTGACGGCACAGGCGAGCGCAACCCCGGCCGCAGCCACGACGACCGTGATCGAGCGGAGCCTCACGACCTCGTCACGTTCTGCGCGGCGGCCCGCGACGGACCGCCCGCTCGCGGCGACACGGTCTCGCGACGGAACACGATCACGTCCGGCTCGACGGGCGCCACCCGCGACAGCAGCTGGAACTTGCGGCCGGCGTCCATGCACCGCACCCGGCGGTCCTGGTCGCCGATGCCCTCGGCGACGGGCGTCCCGTCCAGCTGCAACGACCAGTGCCACCGGTAGGTCGGCGTCAGCCGCAGGCCGAGCTCGAGGCTGTCGACGGACGCCAGCACCAGGTCAAGACTCGAGCGCGCCGATGCGACCGACGGGTGCGAGGTCGCCGACCGCGCGAGGCCTCGACCGTTCGGACTGACGAGCCTCCACCAGACCGGGGAGTCGTCCGAGAACTTGTAGAGCTGGAACACGGGCGCCACCGTCCGCATCCCGTCCTTTCGTCGCGGCGCCGAGTTCGACTCCTCGGCGCGTCCGATGCAGTTGAACCCATGTCCGGCATCTATGAGCGGCCTGTGCGGGACCAGGGGACGAACACCAGGCGTCGACTGGTCGACGATCCGGCGTCGTCCACACCGGCGGGTGAAGCCATCTCACCCAGCAAGACGCGAGTTCCATCTCGCGGACACGTCGGTTTACAGTCGCTCCATGTCCCGCCGAATGTGTCGCTGACCAGCGCACGCTCGGCTGTGCCCGCGGGCAGGTTGTCGTCCCCACATGGACCACCCTGTGACCCGCCCGAGCCATGGCTCGATCCGTGCGCCCCACTCCCCACCCTTCGCGGGACGGATGTCGGCTGCCCGAGGCCTCCTGCGGATTCGCTCGAACCACACGAACCCGAACACGAACCAGGAGCAGAAACCGTGAGCAACGAGAGCTGGAACTTCGAGACCCGCCAGATCCACGCCGGCCAGACGCCGGACCCGGCCACCGGCGCCCGGGCGCTGCCGATCTACCAGACGACGTCCTTCGTCTTCCCGGACGCCAAGGTCGCCGCCGCCCGCTTCGCCCTGCAGGACCTCGGCCCCATCTACACGCGCATCGGCAACCCGACGCAGCAGGTCGTCGAGGACCGCATCGCCTCCCTCGAGGGCGGCGTCGGCGCGCTCCTCGTGGCCTCAGGCCAGGCGGCCGAGACGTTCGCGATCCTCAACGTCGCCGAGGCCGGTGACCACATCGTCGCCAGCCCGTCGCTGTACGGCGGCACGTACAACCTCCTGCACTACACGCTGCCCAAGCTCGGCATCGAGACGACGTTCGTCACCGACCCGCACGACGCGCAGGCGTGGAAGGACGCGATCCGCCCGAACACCAAGCTGTTCTTCGCGGAGACCATCCCGAACCCGAAGTCCGACATCCTCGACATCGAGCTCGTGGCCGGCGTCGCGCACGAGTACGGCGTCCCGCTGATCGTCGACAACACCGTGGCCACCCCGTACCTGATCAACCCGCTGACGTGGGGGGCCGACGTGGTCGTGCACTCCGCCACGAAGTACCTGGGCGGCCACGGCTCGGCCATCGGCGGCGTGATCGTCGACGGCGGCTCGTTCGACTACGCCCAGTACCCGGAGCGGTTCCCCAACTACAACACCCCCGACCCGTCGTACAACGGCCTCGTCTTCGGGCGCGACCTCGGCGTCGGCGGCCTGTTCGGGATCAATCTGTCGTACATCCTCAAGGCGCGCGTGCAGCTGCTGCGCGACCTCGGCTCGGCGATCTCGCCGTTCAACGCGTTCCTCATCGCCCAGGGCATCGAGACGCTGTCCCTGCGCGTCGAGCGGCACGTGCAGAACGCCGAGAAGGTCGCGGCCTGGCTGGAGGCCCGCGAGGACGTCGGCACCGTGCACTACGCCGGTCTGGAGTCGAGCCCGTGGCACGCCGCGCAGCTCAAGTACTCGCCGCGCGGCGCCGGTGCCGTGCTCGCGTTCGAGATCGAGGGCGGCACCGAGGCGGGTCAGGCGTTCGTGTCGGCCCTGGAGCTGCACTCGAACGTCGCGAACATCGGCGACGTGCGCTCGCTGGTCATCCACCCGGCCTCGACCACGCACAGCCAGCTGACCCCCGAGGAGCAGCTGCTCTCGGGCGTCACGCCCGGCCTGGTCCGGCTGAGTGTCGGCATCGAGCACATCGATGACATCCTTGCTGACCTGGACGCGGGCTTCCGCGCCGCCAAGGGAGCCTGATCACCGCATGAGTTCCGGTACGCAGCCGACGCCGCCCGAGTCCACCACCGACTCGGGCGGCCCGGCCGCGCGCCCGCTCTTCAGCACCCCACGGGCACGCCCGCGGACGCTGGCCTCGCGGCCGTCACCGTCGGACCAGCCGCCGGTCAGGGCGAGCAGCGCGTGGCGCGACGGGGACGCCGTGGGCCGTCGCCAGTTCGCCGACCTCGGTCCGTTCGCCCTGGAGTCGGGCGGCCGGCTGCCGGCCGTGCGGCTGGCCTACGAGACGTGGGGCACGCTCGACGAGGACGGCAGCAACGCGGTCCTGGTCCTGCACGCATTGACGGGCGACTCGCACGTGACCGGTCCCGCCGGCGACGGGCACCCGACGGCCGGCTGGTGGCAGTCGATGATCGGGCCGGGCGCGCCGATCGACACCGAGCGCTGGTTCGTCGTCGCCCCGAACGTGCTGGGCGGCTGCCAGGGCTCCACCGGCCCCGCCTCGCTCGCGCCGGACGGGCGTCCCTGGGGCGGCCGCTTCCCGTTGCTGACCGTCCGCGACCAGGTCGCCGCCGAGATCCGGCTGGCCGACCTGCTGGGCATCGACTCGTGGGCCTTGGTCATCGGCGCCTCGCTGGGCGGCCTGCGCGTCCTCGAGTGGGCCGCCGGCGCACCCGAGCGGGTGGACGCCATCGCCGCGATCGCGACGGCCGCGCAGACCTCCGGCGACCAGATCGCCGGCTTCCACACGCAGATCTCCGCCATCCGCGCCGACCCCCTCTACCGCGACGGCGACTTCTACGACGCCACCGACGGCGACGGTCCGCACGTCGGCCTGGGCCTGGCCCGCCAGATCGCCCACCAGACCTATCGCAGCGCCGTCGAGCTGGACCAGCGGTTCGGCCGCATCCCGCAGGGCGCCGAGGACCCGCTGGAGGGCGGCCGGTTCGCGGTGCAGTCCTACCTGGACCACCACGGCGACAAGCTGGCGCGACGCTTCGACGCCAACACCTACGTGATCCTGACGCGCACGATGATCACGCACGACCTGGGTCGCGACCGCGGCGGGGTCGCCGCCGCGCTCGCGGCCATCACGGCGCGCACGCTGGTCATCGCCGTCGACAGCGACCGGCTCTTCCCGCCGGCCCAGTCCCAGCGGATCGCCGACGGCATCCCCGGCGCGGTCCTGCGCACGGTCCACTCCGACTTCGGCCACGACGGCTTCCTCATCGAGGAGCAGCTGGTCGGGTCCCTGGTCAACGAGTTCCTGGAGACGGGCGCCCGCCAGCGCCCGTGACGGTCGGTCGGGCGTCCGGCTCGAACCATCGGACCCGTAGCGGCCTTCGACGGGAGCCGCTCACCTGCACCATCCGTCGCAGGTGCGGCTGGATCGACGCACCGGGCGCCGCATCCGCAGAACGACCTCGACGCGTCGGGTGCTGACCGCAAGGATGGCGCCATGCCCGTCCCCTCCGGTGAGCTCGCCGACGCATCCGCCGCCCTGCACGACCAGTGGGAACGTCTCCGACGCTGGGTGGGCGACGTGGTGGACGACCAGGTGGCCGACGAGCCGTCGGTCCTTCCCGGCTGGACGGTCGCGGAGCTCGTGGCACACCTCGGCCGCGCGATGGAGGCGCTCGCCGTCGCCACGCCGCTGCCCGACGGCACGGTCCCGCTCACGCTCGGCGAGTACGTGGGCACCTACGCCGACAGGGCGGCCGAGACGGCACAGACGACCCGCGAGCTCGCCACGGCCATCTCGGCGGACCCGCTCGGCGAGGTCGATGCGCGCGCGCAGGCCGCCTTCGACCGGCTCGACGAGCTGGGGCCGGACGAGCGAGTCGTCCAAGGCCGCCGGGGTCCCGTGCTGCTGAGCACCATGACGGTCTCGCGGGTGCTGGAGCTGGTGGTGCACGCCGACGACCTCGCACGCTCGGTGCCGCGGGGTGTCGACCCCGTCGAGCCCGGTGCGCTGCGGCTCGTCGCGGACGCGCTGCTGCGTGTCGTCGTCGCGCGCGGCGGCTGGGACCTCGAGGTCAGCGACGCCCGGCGCTGGGTCCGGCTCGCGACCGGCCGTCAGCCGTACGACGTCGACGAGCTGGCCGTCGCCCTGCACCCGCGCTACACCAGCGACGCCGTCCCCGACCTCGGCCGGATGCTGCCGCTCCTCTAGCTAGAGCTCGACGCGGATGAGCAGCTGCCGGCTGACCAGGCCGACCGTGTGGGCCAGGGTGTCGCGGGCGGCGCGCTCCAGCACCGGGACGTCGCGCAGGTGCCAGAGCGTCAGTGCGGCGACCCAGGCGGCGTCGCGTGCCTTGTCGATGGAGAAGTTGCTGACCAGGTCGGCCAGCGGTGCGACCGCGGCGCCGTGCTCGACGACCGCCTTGTCGAGGAACGAGTCACGGATCGGGCGCACGACCTCGGCGAGCACCGAGTTGACCTTCTCGAAGTCGCGATGGATCGAGCCGTCGTCGGGCTCGACGCCGCGCGCGGTGCACGTCGCGACCACCGCGAGCGCGAGGTCGTTGTTGATGTGCGCGTTCATCCCGGCGAGCGCGAACTGGATGGGCAGGATCCCGTGCACCGCGCGGCGCTCGACCAGCGGGGCCCAGGCCTTCGAGACCGGGCGCTTCGCGACGATGTCGGACGGCACGTCGAGGAAGAGGTCCGCGAACCGCACGTCGAGGTCCGCCGTGAAGACCGGGTCCTGGAACGTGGTGTCCACGACCCGCAGGGCGACGAGCGCCGTGACGCGCCGGTAGACGTCGAGGAACACCCCGATCCCGTCGGCGTGCGGCATCCCGGCGCGCAGGCCGTCCATCTGGGCGACGACATGGTCGATCTTCGCGGAGGAGGAGGTCACCGGCCCAGGATCACAGGTCGGGTGTCGCGCGGGAAGGTTACGTTGGGGCAGTGATCGCCGCGTACGCAGCCCGCTTCGACCCGACCGAGCCGCTGACCGGGCTGGTGGTGGGCGATCAGCCCGCCCCCACGCCGGCACCGGGCTGGACCGTCGTCGATGTCCGCGCGGCCGCCCTGAACCACCACGACCTCTGGTCGCTGCGGGGCGTCGGGCTGCGCGCCGAGCAGCTGCCGATGATCCTGGGCACGGACGCCGCCGGCGTCACGGCGGACGGCCGCGAGGTCGTCGTGCACGGCGTCATCACCCTGCCCGACGAGCCCCGCTCGCTGCTGTCCGAGCGCTACCCCGGCACCCTGGCCGAGCAGGTCGCGGTCCCCACCCAGAACCTCGTCGACAAGCCGTCCGCCCTGTCGTTCGTGGAGGCCGCCTGCCTGCCGACCGCCTGGCTCACGGCCTACCGGATGCTCTTCGTCACCGGCCGCGCGACGCCCGGGCAGCGGGTGCTCGTGCAGGGCTCCGGCGGTGGGCTCGCCACGGCGGCGATCGTCCTGGGGGCGGCCGCGGGCCTCGAGGTGATCGTGACGGGTCGCGACGAGGCACGTCGCGCCCGTGCCGTGTCGCTGGGCGCCGCCGCGGCGGTGGAGCCGGGAGCACGCGTGCCGCGGGTCGACGTGGTCCTGGAGTCCGTCGGCAGGGCGACCTGGTCGCACTCGGTGCGGTCGGTCAAGCCGGGCGGGATCATCGTGGTCGCCGGCGCGACGAGCGGCGACGCCAGCCCCGCCGAGCTGACCCGGATCTTCTTCCAGGAGATCACGGTGGCGGGCACCACCATGGGCTCCCGCGACGACCTGTCGCACCTGCTCGCGTTCCTCGAGCGGACCGGCGTACGCCCGCTGGTGGACTCGACGTTCCCGCTGGCCGAGGCGCACGCGGCGCTCCGCCGGCTCTGGGACGGTGCACAGACCGGCAAGATCGTGCTGGAGGTGGGCGCGTGACGTGGGAGCCCGACGTCCTCGGCCCGGACTACGTGGCTCGCACGCTCCAGCTGCGCCCCGACGACGAGGGTCCCGTGGTGGCCACCCTGGTCAAGTACGCGCCGCCCGCGCCGGAACCTCTGCGCCCGTCGCGCGCGATCCTGTACATCCACGGTTGGTCGGACTACTTCTTCCAGACGGGGCTCGCCGAGTTCTGGCACGCCCGCGGTGCGGCGTTCTACGCGCTCGACCTGCGCAAGTACGGCCGCAGCCTGCGCCCGCACCAGACCCCCGGCTACATCGACGACCTCGATGCCTACGACGAGGAGCTCGAGGCCTCCCTGGACGTCCTGCGCGCCGAGCTGGGCGTGCACGCGCGGCTCATGGTCATGGGCCACTCGACCGGCGGCCTGATCGCAGCGCTGTGGGCGCAGCGGCATCCCGACGAGCTCAGCGGTCTCGTGCTGAACAGCCCGTGGCTCGAGCTGCAAGGGTCGTCGGTGCTGCGCCATCTGTCCGGCCCGGCCGTCGCGCGCCTCGCCCGGTTCCAGCCCAAGGCGCCGCTGCCCAACATCGACCCGGGCTACTACGCCCGCACGATCGACGCGGCCACGGGTGGCGAGTGGACGTACGACACGACCTGGCGACCGACACCGTCGTTCCCCGTCCGTGCCGGTTGGCTGCGGGCCGTCACCATCGGCCACGCACGGATCGCCCGCGGGCTGTCGATCGACGCTCCGATCGTGATGCTCTGCTCGAGCCGCACGATCATCAGCCCGCGCTGGAGCGAGGACATGCGCTCCGCCGACGTCGTGCTCGACGTGGAGCTGCTGACCCGCCGGGCCGTGCAGCTGGGGTCGCACGTGACCGTGATCCGGGTGCACGACGGGCTGCACGAACTGTCGCTGTCGCCCGCGCCCGTGCGGATGCGGTTCTACGCCGAGATCGACCGCTGGGTCTCGGCGTACGGCTGGGGCTGACCTACAGCCCCGAGAACGTCACCTCGTCACGAGAACGGCAGTATGAACTGCCGTTCTCGTGACTAACTGACGTTCTCGAGGCCCGGGGGCTGGGGGTGAGCTACGGCCGGATGACGCCGGTCGCCTCGGCCAGCGTCGGGCCACCCTCGCCCAGGCGCCAGGCGCGCCAGCCGTCGACGGGGTTCTCGGAGGCGACCGACACCGACGCCGCCGCGTCCGGGTCCGCATACACCTCGCCCGTCGGCAGCTCGATCAGGCCGTCCGAGCGCAGCATCGCCTCGATCCGCTGGCCGCGGCGCGCGCGGACCCACACCAGCGTGGTGACCGCACGGCGGCTCTTGGCCAGCGTCGCCAGCTCGGGCAGCGCCAGCGGCACACCGCTGCCGGTGGACCGCTCGGGACCGCCGTAGTGCTCGACGGGCAGGGTCGCCGGCCGCGTCACGGGACGGGAGGGACGCAGCGGCTGCGTCGGGTGCGCGGCTCGCGCGAGCTCGGCCCAGACCTGCTCGACGTCCTGGGCCGCCTGGGGGGTCTGCTCGGCAGGGACGACCTGGTCGTCGGTCGGCGCGTCCGCGTACGTGCTGGCCGCGAGGAACGGTCGGGGGCCGGCCACGTCGTTCGACGTGTCCCGCGGCGTCTGCTCGGCCGGCGGCTGGTGGCGGGGCGGCGTCTGCTCGGCCGGCGGCTGGTCGCGGGGCGGCGTCTGCTCCTGGGACGCGCGCAGCCCGACCACCGGCGTCAGCGTGGCCGGCGCCTCGAACGTCGACTGGGGCGCCGCGGGGGTGGTCAGGACGCGCTCGGGCTCGTACCGCCAGACGGGCGGAGCGACGGCGCCCGGCTCGGCCGACTCCGGCTGCGGCGTCGGGGCCGGCTCGTCGTCGCGCACCGGCTCGAGGAGCACGGTCTCGTCCACGGGCGCCGTCCGGCGGACGATCGGCGTGGGCTCGGTGAGCGTCGGCGGCGCCGGAGGAGGCGTCACCGACCGGAGCTCGCCTGACGACGGCTTGCGCGGCGGCGCTGGGCTCGTCGGACCCGCGAAGCCCTCGCTGGCCCGCACCAGCCGCAGCGCCGTCGGCTCGACGGACCGGCGGGCGCCCTCGTGCGTGGCCAGCGGCGAGACGTCCAGCAGCCGACGCTCGTCCTCGCCACGCACGACGCCGACCTGCAGCACGTCGACGTGGCGACCGGGTCCGCGCAGGAACGCCAGGGTGTCGCCGGCCTCGGCGGCCACCTCGGAGCAGAGCAGGATCAGCCGGACGCCCTCGCGGCGGGTCGACTGCGCGCCGAACGCCGCCTGCTCCCGGAACGCGGCGAAGTCGACCGCGAACCGGGACGGGTCCGGGTGGTACGCGCGGGCGAGGTCGGTGGTCGTCATCCGGGCCGCCGCGCCCGCGTGCCGCAGGGCCGAGACGGTCGCGTCGTCGTCGAGCACCTGCCCGACGTCGACCACGACGCAACGGCCCGTGGCGTCGAGCGCGAGCAGCGCCGGCAGGTCGGCGTGGTCCGGCGACGAGGTCCGCGAGCGCACTGCGAACAGGGGCTCACCGGCGATCGCCGCGAGGTGGTGCGTGAGGAGCGCGGAGGCCTCCTGGGCGAACGAGCCGGCCAGGGGCTGCATCGGCTGGACAAGGCGGGGTCGACCCTCGTCGAGCTCGAAGATGGGCATCTGTCCCGGCCTTCCTGGGCGCGCCGCTGCCCGCCGTACGGTCGTGTTGTGCCGCCCGCGGAGACGTCCTGTCGGCGCGTGCGACCACACTGTCCCACAGCGCGCTGGGCTCGTCAGCCGCTCGCCCGGACGCGCCGGTAACAGTTGGGCGCGATCACCCGGATGGCTGGATCCGGGCCTCACGATCGTGGTCGATCACACATCCGAGACGGCCCGCGGGCGGTCGTTCAGTCCTGCGCGAGGGCCGCCTCGACGCGCTCGACCTTGCCCGTGAGCTCGCCCGTGCGGCCCGGGCGGATGTCCGCCTTGAGCACCAGGCTGACCCGGTGGCCGTGCCGCCCGACCGCCTCCGTGGCGCGCCTGACCACGTCCATCACCTCGTCCCACTCCCCCTCGAGCGTGGTGAACATGGCGTCGGTGCGGTTGGGCAGGCCCGACTCGCGGACGATGCGCACGGCATCGGCGACGGCGGCGGTCACGGACTCGCCCGCACCGAGCGGGGCGACGGAGAAGGCAACGAGCATGCGTCCACCCTGGTCGGACGAGCCGTTCGTGTCCATTCGGCCCGACGCGCAGGCGCTAGCGTGGCCTCCCCCGGGGTCGTCGAGGAGAGAGGTCCGGTCGTGCGTCGAGTCGTCGCTGCCCTGCTGCTCGTCCTGCCGCTGGCCGGGTGCGCGGCCTCGCCTGCGTCCGGGCCGAGGCCGTCCGCCGGCCAGGGGACGGCGACCGCCGCGTCGTACACCTACGTGCTCGAGTCGAGCTGCGGCGAGCGGGCGCTCCTGGGTCGCTACGCGGTGACCGTGAAGGACGCGCGCGTGACCGAGGTCGAGGACCTCGCCACGCACGCACCGGCCGCGGACTACGTCGCCGCGTACGTGCCGACGATCGACGCGCTGACCGACCGGGCCGCGTCCGAGCACCCGTCCGAGCTCGCCTACGACCCCGGCACCGGCATGCTGACCGCCGTGCGGTTCGAGGGTGACCCGAACGCCATCGACGACGAGGAGTGCTACGTCGTCTCCGCGTACTCGCCCACCTGAGCGGTCCGGACCGCGACGTCACGCAGGGGGTGGCGGAGCGGTCGTGCGTCGCACGACGAGCTCGCAGGACGCGGTGGTCCGCGACCGCACCAGCGGGAGTCCGCGCAACACGTCGAGCACCTCGAGCGCCGCCCGTCGCCCCTGGTCGACCGGGTCCTGCCGGACGGTCGTCAGGCCGAAGGTCGCTGAGAAGTCGTGGTCGTCGATGCCGACCACCGACAGGTCCTCCGGGACCCGCAACCCGAGCTCGCGGGCAGCCAGGATCACGCCGAACGCCATCTCGTCCGACCCCGCGAACACCGCCGTCGGGCGGTGTCCGGGGTCGCGCAGCAGCTCGAGCGCGGCGGGGAACGCGCGTTCGAGCACGAATCCGCCGTTCACGAACCAGTCGGCGGCGGGCGAGACCCCCGCCTCCTGCAGCACCTCGCGCCAGCGCGACTGGCGCTCCTGCGGCACGTGCGCATTCAGACCCACCGGGTCGTCCCCGCCCACGTGGGCGATCCGGCGGTGCCCGAGGTCGAGCAGGTGCCGGACCGCGAGGGTGGTCGCCTCGCGGTCGTCGACACCCAGCGATCGCATGCCGTCGACGTCCCCGCCGACGGCGATGGCCGGGACGGGCGCCGAGTTCAGCTGCGCCAGCTCCCCCGGGGTGCAGTTGAACGCGAGCACGATCATGGCGTCGACCCGCCTACGCAGCATCGCGTGGTGGAAGTCCCGCTCACGGGTGCCGTTGGAGTCGCCCAGGTTGAGCACGAGCATGTCGTAGCCGGCGGGCCGCAGCACGTCGTCGACACCCTGGATCACGGTGGTGTAGTACCAGCGACCAAGGAACGGGACGACGACCGCGACCGTCATCGAGAGACCGGTGACCAGCCCCGACGCGACGGACGACGGGACGTAGCCCAGCTCGTCGGCGGCGGACCGCACCCGGGCTCGGGTGGCGTCGGAGACGTACGCCAGCCCGCGCAGGGCGCGGGACACCGTCGCGGGGGACACGCCCGACGCCCGCGCGACATCGTGGATGCTGACCACGAGCGTCCCCCCTCGACCTTCGAGTCACGGTCCCCGACGGCGCCGTTCGCGAGCGAGCGCCACGGCGGCAGCTCGTCGCCGGGAGGCCCAGAGGATGCCGATGAGGACGACGAGTCCGAGCAGCGTGAGCGACCACGACAGGGCGGGCTGGCCGCGCACCTCCACGACGATGGCGCCGACGAGCGTGACCATAGCGAAGAAGCCGACGGCGCCGACCGCGATGTCCAGCATCTCGACGAGCGCCGGATCACGCTGCGGGCGGCTCATCCCTTCACCCCGCCGGCAGTGAGGCCGGAGACGATCCGCCGCTGGAAGGCCAGGACGAGGAAGATCAGGGGAACCACGACGATGACGCCCGCGGCCATGATCGCGGTGTAGGGCTCCTGGTGCGGCTGGCTCCCCGTGAATCCTGCGATCGCGACCGTGACGGGTTGCACCCGCGCTCCTGACAGCAGGCTCGCGATGAGGTACTCGTTCCAGCTGGCGATGAACGCGAGGATCGCGGTCGTGAAGATCGCCGGCGTCGCGAGCGGGATGATGATCCGCACGAACGCTCCCGCGGGGCTGCACCCGTCGATCCGGGCCGCCTCCTCGAGGTCCCACGGCATCTCGCGGAAGAACGAGTTGAGCGTGTAGACCGTCAAGGGCAGGACGAACGAGATGCTCGGGACGATCAGACCCTGGTACGTGTCGATCCATCCGATGTTCGTGAACAGCTGGAACAGCGGGGTGACGATCGCGACGCCCGGGAACATCGACGCACCGAGGATGGCCCCGAGCACGAGACCTCGGTAGCTGAACCGCAGCTTGGCCAGGGCGTACGAGGCGAAGATGCCGACCAGGAGGCCCACGATCGTCACGCACGTGCCGATGATCAGGCTGTTCCCGAGCGCCCGGACCAGGTGGTTGCCCGAGCTCGTGGACAGTGCGGCCCGGTAGTTGTCCAGGGTCACGTGGGTCGGCCAGGGCGTCGTGTCGAACGTGAAGTTCACGTCCCGCAGCGACGTGACGACCATCCAGTAGAACGGCAGGAGGCACCACAGGACGATGACCGCGGCCTGGATGCCGGTGCGCCACCCTCCCGCACGGTCCCGACGATCGGGGCGCGGGACCATGGTGGTAGGTCCGGCGGCGCGCTCGGCATCGACAACAGCCTGTCCGCCCCATGACACGGTCATGCTCCGACCTCCTGCAGCTGCGGTTCGGACGCCTCGAGTCGCGCCAGCTCCTCCTGCTCACGGCGATCCCGGCGCGCTTGGCGCCTCGACACCCGACCGGTGCCGGTGATGTCGGCTCCGAGGAACCGGATGAACACGATGGCGACCAGGAAGATGATGAGGAATGTGATCGTCGACAACGCGGACGCGCTGTTGTAGCCCTGTTTCACTTGGTTGACGACGAGGATCGACAAGGTCGTCGTCGCGTGGCCGGAGCCTCCACCGCCCCCGTTGAAGATCGCGGGCAGGTCGTACATGCGCAGCGCGTCCAGGGTGCGGAACAGGATCGCCACGATCAGAGCCGGCCTCGCGAGCGGCAAGGTGATGCTCATGAAGCGTTGCACCGTGGTGGTGCCGTCCATCTTGGCGGCCTCGTACACCTCCTCGGGGATCAGCTGCAGCCCCGCGAGGATCAGGAGCGCCATGAACGGCGTGGTCTTCCAGGTGTCCGTGATGATGATCGCGGCACGCGACGCCCACTGCGCCGTCGTCCACAAGGTCTCGGTGCCGGTGATGGCGTTGACGATTCCCGTGGGGGCGAAGATGAAGTAGGCCAGCTTGGCGCTGACCGCGGTGGGGATGGCCCAGGGCACCAGGATCGCGGCGCGAACGAGCCCGCGGCCCCGGAAGTTGCGGTTCATGATGATCGCCATCCACATGCCGAACACCAGCTCCAGCGACACCGTCGCGACGGCGAAGAAGAACGTGATGCCGACCGACGCGTAGAAGTTCGACGCGAGGTTGCCGTCGGGGCACGAGATGTACGTGCCGTCCGGACCGGCGCACCGCTGCAGCAACCAGTGCAGGTAGTTGTCGAAGCCCGCGAAGCCACCGTTGACGAACAGCCCGGTCGCGGGATCCAGCCCCGGATCAGCCTGGAAGGAGTGGATCAGGGCCGCGATGATCGGATAGCCGATGACGACCGCAAGAAGCAGGAGCGTCGGAAGGAGCAGAAGGTACGCCGCGCGGTTCTGGGTATGCGACGGCCGGATGGCGAGCGGGTCGAAGGCCTTGCGGCCGCGCGCGCTGGGGAGATCGACAGTGGCCACGGTGCTACCTCGTCTCTAGGGCCGCACGTGTCCAGGCGCTCGTCGTGCCGAGCACCCGGACACGTGCGGCGTACCGGGTCAGCCTGCGCTGGCCGTCTTGATGGCGGCGGACATGTCGGACACGGCCTGGTCGACCGACTTGTCGCCCTGCAGCGCGGCGAACGCGTTGTCCTGGATCGCCTTGGTCACGGCGGGGTAGAACGGGCTGACCGGCCGCGGTTCAGCGTTCGCGATCGAGTCCTTGAGCACCTTCAGGTACGGGAACTGCGCGTTCAGCGCGGGGTCGTCGTACAGGGCGGCGAGGACGGGTGCGTTCGAGGCGATCGTCAGGTACATGTTCTGAACCTCTTGCGACTCCAGGAACTCGATGAAGTCGTGGGCGGTCGCCTTGTGCTTGGAGTAGACGCTGATCGCCGCGTTGTGACCGCCGAGCGTCGACTTGCCGGGCAACGGCGCGACGGCGAACTTGCCCGCGACGGCCGAGGAGCCGTCCGTCTTCGAGGTGATCGAGTACACGTAGGGCCAGTTGCGCAGGAAGAGCAGCTTGCCGTCCTGGAACGCCGAGCGCGACTCCTCCTCCTTGAAGGCGATGGCGGCGGCCGGGATGTTCCCGTTCTTGAACCCGTCGACGAGGTTCTGCAGACCCTTCTTGCCCTCAGCGCTGTCGACCGTCGGTGTCTTGCCGTCGGCGCCGACGATGGAGCCGCCGGCGGTGGCGACGGCCTCCGCGACGTTCACGGTCAGGCCCTCGTACTGGGCGAACTGTCCGGAGTAGCAGTCCATCGAGTTCGCCTTCGCGATGGAGCACATGCTGATCATCTCGTCCCACGTGGTCGGGGGCGTCTTGACCAGGTCGGAGCGGTAGTAGAGCAGACCGCCGTCAGAAGTGACCGGGCCCGCGTAGAGCGTCTTGTTGTACGTCGCGGCCTTGACCGGGCCGGCGAGCATCTTGCTCGTGTCGATCGCCAGGTCGCCCTTGAGGGGCTCCAGCCACTGCTTGGCCGCGAACTCGGCGGTCCAGACCACGTCGACGCTCGCGACGTCATAGTTCGCGTTCTTCGCCTGGAAGTTCTGCACGAGGTCGTCGTGCTGCTGGTCGGCGCTCGACGACTGCTCCTTGAAGGTGACCTTCTCGTCGGGGTGCGCGGCGTTCCACTTGTCGAGGATGGGCTGGACGATGTTGTTGTTGTCCTTGCCCTGCACGTACGTGATCGGGCCTCGGCCGCCGGCGGCCGCGCCGCTGGTACCGGAGCCGCTGCTGCTGCTGTTGCCGCTCGAGCATGCTGCCAGGGCGAGGCACGCGGCGGCAGCGAGAACCACCGCGGGTGTGCGCTTGAGGTGTCTCATGGCTCTCCTTTGAGTCCCTGATGCGGGCGTCGTTGCGCCTCGTCTCGGGACGCTAGTACCGTGTCGCCGATATCTGCAAGCGTTTGCAGAGAAGACGTTCATCACGAATCGGACACGGGAGAAGGCCGACATATGCACGCCGACTGGTGGCGCGACGCCGTCGTGTATCAGGTCTATCCTCGTTCGTTCGCGGATGCAGACGGCGACGGCACCGGCGACCTTCCGGGGGTGCTCGAGCACCTCGATCACCTCGTCGACCTCGGCGTCGACACGGTCTGGCTGTCGCCCTTCTACCCTTCCCCGGGGGTCGACGCGGGCTACGACGTGAGCGACTATCGCGACGTCGACCCGGTCTTCGGCACGCTCGCGGACCTGGACGCCCTGCTCTCCCGGGCGCACGCCGCCGGGCTGCGGGTGCTCGTCGATCTCGTGCCCAACCACACGTCGTCGGCGCACCCCTGGTTCGTCGAGGCGCTGGCCTCCGAGCCCGGCTCGGCCGCTCGAGCGCGGTACGTCTTCGCCACCGGCACCGCCGACCGGCCCCCCAACGACTGGGAGTCGAACTTCGGCGGTCCGGCCTGGGAACGCGTCCCGGAGACCGACCAGTGGTACCTGCACGTGTTCGCCGCGGGCCAGCCCGACCTCAACTGGCGCAATCCCGAGGTGCGCGCCGAGTTCGAGGACGTGCTGCGGTTCTGGCTCGACCGCGGGGTCGACGGGTTTCGCGTGGACGTCGCTCACGGGCTGATGAAGGCCGAGGGCCTCCCCGATCGGGGCGGGACGTTCATCGGCGCGGTCGAGGCCGGGGGCGACGCCGGACCCATGTGGGACCAGGACGAGGTGCACGACATCTACCGGGAGTGGCACGCTCTGCTCGCGGCCTACGAGCCGCCGCGGATCCTCGTCGCCGAGGCCTGGACGCGTCCCGAACGGTTGCACCACTACATCCGGTCCGACGAGATGCAGCAGGCCTTCAACTTCGCCTACCTCGCCGCGGGATGGGGCGCCCGGCGGTTCGCCGACGTCATCACGTCGTCGGTCGAGATGGCGAGCTCGGTGGGCGCGGTGGCGACCTGGGTGATCTCGAACCACGACGTCGTGCGCCCGGTGTCCCGGCTCGGTCGACCGGATTCCAACGTCTGGCCGAACGGCATCGGCCCGGACCACCCGTCTCCGGACCACGGCCTCGGCCTCGAGCGAGCCCGTGCGCTGGCACTGCTGACGCTGGCGCTGCCCGGGTCGGCCTACGTGTACCAGGGCGAGGAGCTCGGCCTGCCCGACCACGTACGCATCCCGCCCGAGTCCCGCCGGGACCCGATGTTCGTGCGCACGGGCGGGGCGATGGTCGGCCGCGACGGCGCGCGCGTCCCCCTGCCCTGGCGGCACGACGCACCGGGGTACGGCTTCGGCTCGCCCGGGCACGAGCCCTGGCTGCCGCAGCCGGCGGAGTACGCCGCGCTGGCCGTCGACGTCCAGGCGGCGGACCCGCACTCGACGCTCGCGCTCTACCGGCACCTGATCGCGCTCCGACGCGAGCACGGGCTGGGCCGCGCGCAGCTTCTGGACGCCCGGGCCGACGAGGACGGGGTCCTGCGCGTCCGCACGTCGGCAGTCGAGATCGTCGTGACGATGGGTGCGGCTCCCGCCCGCGTCGACGGCACCGTGATCGCCGCCTCGGCGCCCGACGCGGTGTCAGGCGGTCTGCTGCGCCCCGACGCGGCGGTGTGGCTGCTGTCGTGAGGGTCGCCGGACGCATGTGGGCGGCCGGCGGTAGAACAGCGTCATGACGCGATGGGCTGACATCCGGGCGGCGGAGCCCGCGTTCGCCGCCGAGGTCGAGGCGCTGTTCCGGTCCGGCACCAACAAGACGATGGCCACGCTGCGGGCCGACGGGTCTCCGCGGATCTCGGGCACGGAGCTCGAGCTCGGCGACGAGGTCACCCTCGGGATGATGCCGCGCAGCCGCAAGCTCGCCGACGTCCTGCGCGACCCCCGCGTCGCCATCCACTCCCCCACGCTGGAGCCGCCCCAGGACCCCGCGGCGTGGGCCGGGGAGGCGAAGCTGGCCGGACGACTCGTCGAGATCGCGCCGCCCGAGGGTTCACCACCCTCGACTGCGTTCGCGCTCGACATCACCGAGGTGGTGCACACGCGGGTCGACGAGACCGCGACCTACCTCGTCGTCCGCTCGTGGCACCCGGGCCGCGGACTGACGCAGCTGCGCCGGGAGTAGCCGGGGTCCGTCAGGCGGTAGGTTCGCGTGCCGGCAGGTGCGCGGCCAGCAGCTCGGCGAGGTGGACGCCCTGCGCACCGGCCAGCTGTTCGCCCTGGGTGCGGCACGAGAAGCCGTCGGCGACGTACACGTCCCCCGGAGCCGCGTCGCGGAGCGCGGGCAGCAGCGAGTTCTCGGCGACCGCGACCGACACGTCGTAGTGCCCCTTCTCCATGCCGAAGTTCCCCGCGAGCCCGCAGCAGCCGGCCAACGCGGAGAACTGCGCGCCGGCGTCGGTGAGCAGCTGGCGGTCCGGGTTCCACGTCATCACGGAGTGGTGGTGGCAGTGCGGCTGGACCACGGCGGTGACGTCGGAGAGGTCCGGGACCTGCCAGCGGTCGCCGGGACCCACCGGGGCGGGGGCGGTCAGCAGCTCCGCGAGCGTGCGGGTCTCGCGGGCGACCGCGACCGCCCGCGGGTCGTCGGGGAACAGGTCACGCAGGTCGGAGCGCAGGACGGCGGTGCACGACGGCTCCAGGCCGACGATCGGGATGCCGTTGACCGCGAACGGCCCGAGCACGCCGAGCAGGGTGCTCAGCTGGCGGCGCGCGCCGTCCAGCTGGCCGGTGCTGATCCAGGTGAGCCCGCAGCACGCGTTCTGCTCCGGCACGAGGACCTCGTACCCGGCGTCCCGCAGCACCGCGACCGCGGCGTGCGCGACCGTCGGCGAGAGGCTGTCCGAGAACGAGTCGGTCCACAGCACCACCTGCGGCCGACGGCCTCCGGCGGCTCCCGAAACCCCCGCGCCGACCATCGTGACCTCGTCGCGACCCGACCCGCGGGTCCAGGCGCGGAACGGCTCGCGGGCGAACGTCACCATCTCGCGGCGCGTGTCCATACCGCCGCCCGCGAGGACGACCTTGGCGAGCGGGCGGATGCCGAGGATCAGGTTGGTGAGCGCGGCCAGACCGGGCACGCCGGTGATCAGCCGGGCCCAGCGAGGCAGCCAGCCGAGCGCGTAGTGGGACATCGGCCGGAGCTTGCGGCGATATGTACGGTGCAGGACCTCAGACTTGTACTGAGCCATGTCGACGCCCGCCGGGCAGTCCGACGAGCACGCCTTGCAGCTCAGGCAGAGGTCGAGGGAGTCGTGCACCTCCGGCGAGGACCAGCCGCCGGAGACGAGCGTGCCGTTCGCCATCTCCTGCAGCACGCGGGCGCGTCCCCGGGTCGAGTCCTTCTCGTCCTTCGTCGCCAGGTACGACGGGCACATGAACCCGCCGGTCGCCGTGCTGTCCGCGCGGCACTTGCCGACGCCGACGCAGCGGTGGATGGCGGTGGTCAGGTCGCCTGCGTCGTGCGGGAACGCGAACCCGTGGCCGTCGGCGAGCAGCGGGCGAGCCCAGGGGCGTCGGAGGTCGGCGTCGAGCGGGCGCGGTCGCACGAGCACGCCGGGGTTGAGAAGGTCGCGCGGGTCGAACAGGTCCTTGAACGCGCCGAACAGGCCGATCGCCTTCGGGCTGTACATGACGGACAGGAGCTCCGAACGGGCGCGCCCGTCGCCGTGCTCCCCGGACAGCGAGCCGCCGTGCGAGGCCACGAGCGCGGCGGCGTCCTCCATGAACGCGCGCAGCGGGTTGCCCGACCGTTCGAGCGGGATGTCGAGCCGCAGGTGTACGCAGCCGTCGCCGAAGTGCCCGTAGGCCAGGCCGTCCACGCGGTGCGACGCCATGAGCGCCTCGAGCTCGCGCAGGTACGCGCCGAGCCGGTCGGGCGGGACCGCCGAGTCCTCGAATCCCGGCCAGGCCTGCTCGCCCGACGGCGTCCGCCCGCCGAGCCCGGCGCCGTCCTCCCGGATGCGCCACATGCGGGCGGCGTCGGGGCCCGGCGGGAAGAGACCGACGGCCTGCGTCCCCGAGGACGCCGCGAGCGCACGGGCGTTGTCCATGGCTTCCGCCAGATCGGCACCGCCGACCTCGACCATCAGCCAGCCGCCACCGGGCGGGAGCGTCGGCACGGCGGCCGCGCCGCGGACCCGTCGGACCACGTCGACCAGGCGCGAGTCCATCCCCTCGATGGCCAGCGGGGCGTGCGCGAGCAGCGCAGGGACGGCGTCGGCGGCCGTCGGCATGTCGGGGTAGCCGAGGACGACGAGCACCGGGGCGGCAGCGATCGGGACCAGCCGCACGGTCGCGCCGAGCAGCGTCCCGACCGTCCCCTCGGTGCCGACGAGCGCCTTGGCCAGGTCCGTGCCCTTCTCGGGCAGCAGGTGCTCGAGCGAGTACCCCGAGACCTGCCGGCCGAACCGGCCCAGCTCGGTCCGGATCACGTCCAGGTGGGAACGGACGAGCCCGTCGAGACCCGGGACCACATCGAGCGCACCCGCGCCAGAGGCCGCGGTGACGCGCCGCCCGGTGCCGTCGACCAGGTCGAGGGCGAGCACGTTGTCGGCGGTGCGGCCGTAGGCGACCGCGCGCGGGCCGCACGCGTTGTTGCCGATCATCCCGCCGAGCGTCGCGCGGGCCTGCGTGCTCGGGTCGGGGCCGAACCGCAGTCCGTGCGGCGCGGCGGCCTTCTGCAGCGCGGCCATGACGACGCCGGGCTCGATGCGGGCGGTCTGCGCGTCGGGGTCGACGGACAGGATCCGGTTCACGTGCCGCGAGAAGTCGAGCACGATGCCGGTGCCGACGGCGTTGCCGGCCACGCTCGTCCCGCCGCCGCGCGCCGTGAGCGGAACGCCGAGGGCGCGCGAGACCTCGAGGGCCGCCTCCACGTCGTCGGTGTCCCGAGGGAAGGCCACGACCTGCGGCACCACGCGGTAGTTGGACGCGTCGCTGGAGTACTCGGCGCGTCGCCGGGTGGAGTCGTCGACCGTGCCACGCATCGCGGAGCGCAGCTCCGCCACGACCTGCGCGTCGTCGACGTCCACGGTCTCGGTCACGGCCACCACCCGCGCAGTGTCGCACCGCCCACGCGCTCACCGGCACAGGTATCCACGCGACGTGACGAACCTGACGGACGTCCGCCCCCGCGGACTCCCACGAGGGCGGACGTCGCGGCCGGTCAGTCGAGGGCCGCGTCCAGCGTGATCGTCGTGCCTGTCAGGGCCTTGCTCACCGGGCAGCCGGCCTTGGCGGTCTGCGCGGCCGCCTGGAAACCGTCGGCGTCCAGGCCCGTCACCTCGGCGCGGACGGTCAGGTGGATGGCGCTGATGCGGACGCCACCGGCCGGGTCCGGCGAGAGCGTGACGTCGGCGGTGACCTGGTGCGCGACCGGGGTGCCGCCCGCACCCGCGATCTCGGCGGCGAGCGCCATGGAGTAGCAGGACGAGTGCGCGGCCGCGATGAGCTCCTCGGGGCTCGTCGTGCCCCCGGCGTCGTCGGCCGTCCGAGCGGGGAACGAGACGTCGAACGTGCCGACGCCCGAGCTGGTCAGCTCGACCTGGCCGCTCCCTTCCTGCAGCGTGCCGTTCCATGCCGTGCGAGCGGTGCGAGTGGCCATGGTGCTCCTTCGTCGGTGTGCGGACGTCCCACGCTAAGAGGACCTCAGCGCGCGCGCTCGAGATGGGACGAGACGATCTGCGCGGGGGCTCCGGCCTGCCGCAGGGCGACGGCGGCCTGCGCGTGCAGGGCGCGACGCTCGTCGGGGTCCAGACCGTTGTACAACGCGGCGCGCACGAGGTCGTGCCCGAACACCAGCCGGTCGCCACGGGCGCGGACCACGCCGGCCGCCAGGCCGTGCCGCAGCGTGCGCCAGCAGTCGGCGACGGGCTCCCGGGCGAGCAGGGCGAGGTCGGACATCACGAAGGACGTGCCCAGCACGGAGGCCTGCCCGAGCAGCAGCAGCACGTCGTTGCCCAGGTACTCGAGTCGTCGTCGGACCAGCTCGTCGAGCGGGAGCAGCCACTCCGAGCCGGTCGTGTCGTGCACACCGTCCACCGTCACGAGGGCACCCGTGGACCGGGCGGTGCGCACCACGTCCGCGACGAACCGTGGGTTCCCGCCCGTGGTCGCCAGCGTGCCGCGCAGCGACGGCCCGATGTCGCCGCCGACGAGGTGCTCGGCGAGCTCGACGGTGGCCCGTCCGCTGAGCGGGCGCAGCTCGAGGTGCCGCGCCCCGGCGCGCGTCCAGGCCGCGACGACGGCGGCCAGCTCGGGCCGGTAGGGCACGGGCCGCATGGTCAGGATGACGAGCGCGTGGTGCAGGGCGCCCTCGTGCGCGAGCCCGTGCAGGACCTCGAGCGACGCGGTGTCGGACTCGTGCACGTCCTCGAGCACGAGCGCCCACGGACGCGTCGCTCCGCGGCTGCGGAGCAGGTCGGCGAACATCGCGCCCGCGCGGGCGATCTCGTCGGCCGGCACGACCGGGAGCGCGTAGAGCGTGTCCAGCAGGGCGGCGAGCTCGAGCTCCAGGGCGGTTCGCGACGAGGTCTGCATCAGCGCGTCGGACAGCAAGGCGAACGGCCACGGCCGCATGCTCGACGCCCGGGCGGTGCTCAGCTGGACGTCCAGCAGCCGCGCGGACCCGCGCAGGGCGTCCACCAGGCTGGACTTGCCGACCCCGGCCTCGCCCTCGAGCAGGACCGTGACGCCCTGGCCGCCGGCGGTGGTCGCCAGGAGCTCGTCGAGGTCGTCGAGCTCGGCTGCGCGCCCCACCAGGGGCCAGGTCCGCCCGGGGCCGGAGGAGCTCATGGCCCGATCGTATGACCGGTCAGCCCGAGTACTCCCAGTGCCACGCCTCGGGCTTCGTCCCGCGGGGCTCCGCCCAGCTCGGGTGGACCCACAGCAGGCCCGGCGCGTTGTTGTCCATCCAGGTGTGCTGCTTGGTGCCGAACGTCTCGATGCCGCCGCCGAGGTCGACCGCGATGCCGTTGCCGTGGTTGGACGTACCCGGCGTGGCGCAGAGGTAACCCTTGGTACGCACGCAGTCGAGCTGGCCCGCGTAGGAGCGGTAGGAGTCCGAGACGACGAGGTCCGTCCCGAAGGCTGCCTTGAAGGCGGTGTTCAGCACGTCGAGCTGCTGGGCGGCGTCGCAGCGCAGGCGCACGCTCGCGTCGAAGCTGACGCCGCAGAGCGCCGAGTCTGGGATCCGGCCGTTCGCGTAGCCCTGCAGGGACTGCTTCCAGGCGGCGCGCTGTGCGGCGGCGGCATCGGCGGCCGCCTGGGCGGCGGCGTCAGAGGCGGCCTGCGCCGCGGCTGCGGCGGCGGCCTGGGCTGCCGCGTCGGCAGCGGCCTGCGCCGCCGCGGCGGCCGCGACGCGGTTGGCTTCGGCGCTCTTCTGCACGTCCGCCGTGAGGGTGGCGACGGTCTCGACGGCGTCACGCAGCCTGGCCGTCGTCTCGTCCTCCTGGCCGTCCGTCCGCGGGATGGTCGGGATGGTCGACGGGGTGGGCGACGCAGTCGGTGCCGGGTCGTCGACCGGGAGCTTGGCGGCGCTCGTCGGCGCGGGGTCGGTCGACGTCGTGGGTGTCGGCGTGGCGGCGGCGGCCGCGGCGGGGTCGGCGGTCGCTGCCGGGGCGGCGGTCGCTGCCGGGGCGCCGGTCGCTGCGGGCGCGCCGGCACTGGGGACCGCCGCGGCTGCGGGGGCCGTCGGGGCGACCGCGTCGTCGGCGACCGAAGCCGCGGCGACGGGGTCGACGGAGGCAACGAGGTCGTTCAGCTTGGCGGTCGCGGCCTCGAGTGCGGCGAGCTGCGTGGCGTCGACGGCCGCCTTGCTGCCCTCGGCCTGCACGGCGTGAGCCACCTCGATGGCGTCGGTCGCGACGCTGACCGCGCCGTCCCGGGCGGCGGCCACCTGTGCCGCGGCACGGGCGGTGTGCGAGATGCCGAGCGCAAGCCCGCCACCGTCGTGGGCGCTCGCCGCCGCGGCCATGGTGGCGCACAGACTCACCGCGAGGACGGCGACCACACCCCCCTGGGCCAGACGTGCGGGGCGCAGGGAGATGCCGGCGTGCGTGGCCTGCGCGGGGCGCGCGGCAGCGTGCCGACCACCCTCAGGCCGACCGCGCCGCAGAAACTTGTTACTCACGCGTAACACGTTAAGTGTTTCGGACGAGTGTCCAGGTCAACTTGAGGCCGAACGCGGGGGAGATCTCGTGCGCATCCTGTTACGGCGTCGTCACACAATTCATAGACTCGGCCGGTTAGGCTTCCGCCGTGCCTGCCGACGACACCCCCGCGCCGCGGACCACCCACGGTCTCGACGACCTCTACGACATCGCCCGCCTGGCCGAGCGCCTGGGCGTCGAGCACGCGACCATCCGCGTCTGGCTGTCCCGCAAGGTGCCGTGGCTCCCCCAGCCCGACGGACGGCTCAACGGCGGTGCGGTCTGGCGCGCGACCACCCTCGAGGGCATCGAGACGCGCCGGGAGCGCGGTCGCCCGGGTCGCAAGCCCCGTTACGTCCCGGCGCCCGCGGCCGCCGAGATACCCCGCACGGGCATGATCCCGGTGGTCGCCCCGGCAGCGCCGGTCCCCTCCGTCGACGAGCGCGAGCAGCGCGTCGGCTGAGCGCGGCAGCGCGACGGGCGCCCCGGCGCGCTGCGTCGGGGCGCTCGTCAGCACATCGTCGGCGAAGGCACCCATCTTCACGCCGTCGGCACGCCACCCGGTCGACTGAACCCCGGACCCGCCGGACCACCCCGTTGGCGCACCGGCGCTCGTATCCTCGTGCGATGCGCGAGGGCGACGACCCGCAGCGCGCCGCCGACGTGGCCGACGCGATGCGCGCGCTCGCGCGGGCCGGCTTCCTGCCTGCCGACCAACGCGAGCACGCGACCGAGGATCGACCCCTGCCGCTCCGGAACGGGCAGACCAGCTCGCAGCCGAGCACGGTCGCGACGATGCTGCGCCTGCTCGAGATCCCGGTCGGCGCCCGCGTCCTCGACGTCGGCGCGGGATCCGGCTGGACCACGGCGCTGCTGGCGCGGCTCGTCGGCCCGCGCGGGCTGGTGCTCGGGCTCGAGCTCGACCCCGATCTCGCCCGGTGGGGTGCCGCCAACCTCGCGGCGCACGAGCTGCCCTGGGCCTCGCTGGAGCCGGCGGTCCCGGGGGTCCTCGGACGTCCGACGGACCGCGGCTGGCCTCGGATCCTCGTCTCCGCGGCACCTCACGAGCTGCCGGCGGAGCTGGTGGCCCAGCTGGCGCCGGAGGGCGGCCGCATGGTGATCCCGGTGCGCTCGACGCTGCAGGTCGTGGTCCGCACGGGCGACCGGACGGCGGTCAGCGCGTACGGCTCCTACCGGTTCGTGCCGCTGCGCTGAGCGGGCCGCGAGCGCAGGAGCCGGCTGCGCGGCGGCGGTGAGCGGACGAACCGCCCGGCCGATGGCGAATCGGGCATGTCATCAGTAACGTGCACGAAGTCGGACGCTCGGTGTGACTCCCGTCATGCCGAGTGTTCGCATGTTGGTCCGTCGCGAACCAGGGATGCGCACATGTCACGTCGATCGGTCGTCGCCACACTCGCCGCCTTGTCCCTCACGGTCGGCACCGTGATGCTCGGGACGGGAGCCGCCTCGGCGGCGCCGCCACCTCCGAGCGGCGGCCCCACCGCAGCCGGACCGATCGCACCGAGGCCCGGCGCCAAGCTCGGGCATCCCCATGTCGACGACCTCGCGGGCGTCACCGGGACGATCACCGCCTTCGTCCAGCTCGACGCCAAGGCGGGCACGGACGTCGCAGCCGAGGGTGGCAGCCCTGCCGCCGTCAAGGCCAACGCCGCCGACACCAAGGCGCTCGCCGCCGACGTCGTCCCGCAGCAGCTGACCGAGCGCTCCGCCCGGACCGCCGCACCCAAGCGGATCGCGACGCTGACCAACCTCGTCGCGGGCACGCTGGTCACCGGCGACGCCGCCCAGATCCGCGGCCTCGAGTCGTCGCCGGACGTCGTCGCCGTGTACCGGGTGGTCCCGAAGACCGTCGACAACGCGCACTCCGTCGAGTTCACCCGCGCCCTGCAGGTCTGGGAGAACACCGGCCAGACCGGCGCGGGCGTGCGGATCGGCGTCATCGACACCGGCCTGGACTACACCCATGCCGACTTCGGCGGGGCCGGCACGGTCGCGGCCTACGACGCCGCGTACGGCGTGGACGGCACGCAGCCGATCCCGGCCGGCTCGTTCGACCCGACGAAGTTCATCGGCGGCCACGACTTTGCCGGACCGCACTACGACGGGGACGGGCAGGTCCCCGGGTCCAGCACGGTGCCGGTGCCGGACGAGAACCCCATCGACGCGGTCTACACGGGTGGCAACGACGGGCACGGCACGCACGTCGCCGGAACCGCCGCAGGCTTCGGCGTCCTGCCGGACGGCACCACGTTCCGCGGCGACTACAGCGGGCTGACCAGCGTCGCCGACTGGCAGGTCGGGCCCGGCACCGCACCCGGAGCGCAGCTGTACTCGCTCAAGGTGTTCGGCGACGGCGGCGGCTCCACCAACCTCGTGGCCGAGGCCCTCGACCGGGCGGCCGACCCGAACCAGGACGGCGACTTCTCCGACCGGCTCGATGTGGTCAACATGTCGCTCGGCGCCGACGGCCAGCCCGCCGACGACCCGGAGAACCTGCTCGTCGACCAGCTCAGCGCGCTCGGCACGGTGGTCGTGAACTCGGCCGGCAACTCCGGTGACATGACCGACATCGGCGGTGCCCCCGGCAACGCGGCCAGCGCGCTGACGGTCGCCTGGTCGGTCGGCTCGCCGCTGACCTACGACGCCATCAAGGTCACCGCGGCCTCGAACCCGGCGCTCGTCGGCCTGCACGCGGGCCAGAACTCGATCGCCTACTCCGGCGCGGACGTCACGGCCCCGGTCGGCGACCCCGGCGGCGACTTCGACGGGTGCACGCCGTTCACGCCCGCGCAGGCCGCGGCCGTCGCCGGCAAGATCGCCTACCTCTGGTGGGACGACAACGACTCGACCCGCAGGTGCGGCTCCGCGGCCCGGTTCGGGAACGCGGCGACGGCCGGTGCGGTCGGCGTCCTCCTGCCCTCCTCGGTGCCGGTGTTCACGGCCGGCATCACGGGGTCGCCCCTGATCCCGGGCACGCAGATGACCGCGAGCACCACCGCGGCCCTGCTGCCCGAGATCCACGCCGGGACGCTCACCGTCGAGATCGGGCCCGGGCTCAAGGGTTCTGTCGAGGAGGGCGGGGCCGGCGACGTGCTCAACCCGAGCTCGGCGCGCGGCCTGCACGGCTCGCTCGGCTGGACCAAGCCCGACGTGTCCGCGCCCGGGTCGCTGATCTACTCGGCGGCGTCGGGCACCGGCAACGAGCCCAACTCGCTGTCCGGCACGTCGATGGCCTCGCCGCACGTCGCGGGCATCGCCGCGATGGTCGTCGCGGCCCACCCGGGCTGGACGTCGGCCGACGTCAAGGCCGCGGTGGTCAACACGGCGACGCACGACCTGTACCAGGGTCTGAACCAGACCGGTCTCACGTACGGGCCGGAACGTGTGGGGTCCGGGCGCGTCGACGCCCTCGACGCCGTCGGCACCAACGTGATCGCCTACAACACGCAGTCGCCCGAGCAGACCTCGGTCAGCTGGGGCATCGTGCCCGTCGGCGCCGGCACGGTCGTGCAGAAGAAGACCGTCACCGTGCGGAACTTCGGGTCGACGAGCCAGCGGTTCACCACCTCGGTGTCCAGCGCGTCGACGTCCGGCGGCGCAAAGATCACGGCGGCACCGGCGGCCCTCACCATCCCCGCCGGCAAGACCGCGCTCGTGACCCTCACGTTCACCGCCGATCCGGCCACGCTCGAGCGGCAGATCGACCCGACCATGGAGCCGGAGCTGCTGGGCATCCCCCGCGACTTCGTCTCCGAGGTCACCGGCCGGCTGGTCCTGACGTCCGGCGCGACGCAGCTGCGTGTGCCGCTGCAGGCCGCCCCGCGGCTCGTCGCGAACCTCACCGCGGCACCGGTCACGTTCCCCGACGCCACAGCCACGACCGCGGGCGTGGCCCTGTCCGGGCGCGGGGTCGCGTCCGGCGGCTGGTACTCGCTGACCACGCCGCTCGTCCTCGGCTCCACCAGCCCGCAGCTGGATCCGACGACCGACACCGCGGTGTCACCGTCGACCCGGGCGGCAGCGGACCTCAGGTTCGTCGGCTGGGCGTCGACCGCTCCGGTGGTCGCGGCCGCCGGGGGCAAACCGTCCGACGGCATGCTCGGCATCGGCGTCGCGACGAACGGGGACTGGGCGAGCCTCGGCCTGGCGGTCCTGCCCTACATCGACATCGACATCGACGGCGACGGGACGTGGGACCTCGAGACCGACATCGGCAAGCTCGATCCGACGACCGACATCACGGTCGCCACGACCTATGACCTGGCCACGGGCGACGTGCTCGACACCGAGCTGATCAACGGCTTCGACGGATCGGTCGACTCCGGCGTCTTCGACTCCAACGTCTTCGTCGCACCGATCAGCCTCGCGGCCGCCGGCATCCCCGCGGGCGCGACACCGATCGTCAAGGTGTCGACGTCCTCGACCTACGGCGACATCGACACCTCGCCGCAGTTCACGGTCAACCCGTACGACCCGCCGTTCTGGTTCGACAACACCGTGGACGGCACGTTCACGTCGGTCGGCGCGGACGGCGAGACCATCGGGGTGCACAAGGGCACGGGCGCCGCGACGGGCAAGCTGCTGGTGCTCCAGACGCAGAACCCCGACGTCGCCTCCCGCTGGCAGGTGGTCGACGTCACCGTCCCGACCGCGACGGCCACCACCACGACCCTGGCGGTCACCGGCGACCGGACGGCGGGGAAGAAGCTCACGCTCAAGGCGACGGTCTCGCCCAAGGCGGCCACGGGGACCGTCACGTTCCTGGACGGCAGCACGCCGCTCGGGTCCGCGCCGGTGGCCCAGGGCAAGGCGAGCATCACGGCCACGCTCGGAGCCGGGAAGCACTCGCTGACCGCGTCCTTCGCACCGACCGACGGGACCTACGCCGCGTCGACGTCGGCCGCGGTCGTCGTCGACGTCAGCAGGTCGACGTCCACGACGACGCTGAGCCTGTCCCGCAACACCGCGCCGTTCGGCTCGGCGACGACCGCCACGGTCAAGGTCAAGGGCGCCAGCGCAGCACCGGCGGGCACCGTGACGCTGAGGTCGCACGGGGTGGTCGTCGGGTCCGGGACGCTCACCGTCTCCGGCCTCACCGGCACGGCCACGATCGCCCTGCCGAACGACCTGACCGTGGGCACGCACCAGCTGACCGCCGTCTTCGGCGGCAGCGCGGACGTGTCCGGGTCACAGGCGAGCAAGACCTACACCGTGACCAAGGCCAAGTCGTCGACGGCCCTGTCCGCGGTCACGTGGTCGGTGCCGAAGGGCAGCACGCCGACCATCACGGTCACGGTGACCGGTCCGACGGGCGCACCGACCCCGACCGGCACCGTGGTGCTCACGTTCAACAACAAGCGCGTCGGGACCGCCCAGCTCACGGGCGGCGTCGGCACGATCACGCTGCCGGCCGTCCAGAAGACCGGCCCGGTCGTCGCCTCCTACGGCGGGGACCGGGGCTACTCCGGCTCGGCCGCCAGCCGCACGCTGACGGTGAAGTCCATCAGGTAGGCACGTCCCGACGAGGGCCGCGCGATCCCGTCCGGGGCCGCGCGGCCCTCGTCTTGCCGGTCATCGAGCGTGCCGCGGCGCTCAATCCGCGGTCGCCGCGAGCCGATGCCTGGGCATGGGACTGTTCCGACGAGCGGCGCGACCCGAGGACGGCCTCGAGGTGCCGCACCCGCGCACCCCGGCCGACGAGGTCCGCGACGTCCACGTCGAGCCGCTGAACGCCGCCGAGGTGATCTGGGCGGCCCAGCACCGTGAGATCGTCGCGGACCTGTGCTCCGGTTCTGTCGACGCGCAGACGGTCAGCGACCTGTTCGACCGCGTGCAGGCCATCTGGCTGCAGAGCAGCGACCGCACCGACTCCGCTCCCCTGGTGCACGCCTTCGGGGTCGCGCTGGGCGACCTGGTGGCCGAACGGGTGCCAGGCCTCGCGTGGGCCACGGCGGACGACGGCCCTGAGCCCGAGCTCGTGCTCAGCCACCCCGCGCACGACCTGGTGATCTTCCCGATCGCGTCCGTCGGCAGGAACTGGGGACACGCGCCGACCGGTTGGCTGGCCGCACACGTGCACGAGGCGGCGGCCGGCGCGCTCGCGATCCTGGCGGGGCACCGCTCCGCGCACTGAGTCAGAAGAGGACGTCGGGGTCGTCGTCGAGGCCCGCGGGTACCTGCGCGAGCACAGGAACGGGCTGAGCGGCCGCGAAGACCGGGGCGACCCCGTCGCGCACCGCGCGGGCGGCGATGCCCGCGAGCTCGTCGGCCCGCTCGTTGAACTCGTCGCCGCGGTGCCCACGGACCCACACGAACGTCACCCCGCCGGGTCGCGACGAGATCGCGGTGTCGATCGACCTGATGAGCTCGAGGTTCTGCACCGGGCCGCCCGACGCCGTCCGCCAGCCCTTGCGCCGCCAGCCGTGGATCCACTCCGACGAGCACTTGATGGCGTACTGGGAGTCGGCCTGGATGGTCAGAGGCTCGTCGCCGGGGTGCGCGCGGACGGCCTCCAGCACTGCCATGAGCTCGGCGATCTGGTTGGTCCCCGACGCGTGCCCGCCGCTGTCGTGCGTGCCGTCGTGGTTGGCCCACGCCCAGCCGATGGCTCCGCCGGGGTTGCGCAGGCAGGAGCCGTCCGTGCTGACCGTGATCACATCGAGCATTCTGCCGTCCCCCGCGGGCCTGCCGGACGACCGCATCGCCCGAACGAGGGACGAATCGACCACAACACGCGTGTGCTCCTCAGGTCCGCGCCCCGGGCGTCCGATGATCTCGGGTATGACGACGTACGACACGACGTACGACACGACGACCGACGACGCCGACCTGTTCAGCGACGCGTTCACCGGCTTCAGCGGCGTGGCACCGTCGCCCCGGCACTCGCGGCTGGTGACCGGGCTCGCCCTGTCGGGTGCCGCATTGGTGGTCGTCGGTGCCCTGGTCGGGGTCCGGCTGGCCCAGCAGACGCCCACGGCGTCGCCCGTCCAGCCGGGGATCCTCGTGCCCGCCCTCGCCGAGACCCAGCGGGCCGGCGACGTCATCGCGGCGGACGACCGCGCCGACCTGCTGATCTCCCCGGACTCCACACGCCTGCTGCTGACCGACGACACCGGGTCGTACTACGCGGCGACGGCGCCCGGCAACCAGCTGTGCCTCGTGTCCGTCCCGCTGGGCGACCTGCCCCAGACCAGCTGCACCTCGACCGCGGGCGACCTCGGCACGCTGCGGCTCGACGACGTCATGCTCGTCCCTGCGGGCGTCACGGCACCGGCCGGCTGGCACGAGTCGTCGGCGAACGTCTTCGTCAAGGACTGAGCCGTCACCCGAGCGCGAGGGCGTCGACCACGCGCTTGATGCTGGACGCGAGCCCCCACCGCTCCGCGAGCGCGACGAGCGCCTCGGCGTCACCGACGACGTCGGGCAGCCGGTCGTCGACCTCTCCGACCGGCGCGTCCGGGGCCACCCGCACGACGGCGGGTGCGACCGCGAGGTAGTCGGCCGACTCGGTGAGCCGCCGACGTTGCGTCGAGGTCAGGCCTGCGTCGGCGGCGTCGCGGGCCGCCAGGATCCCGACCAGCGACCCGTACCGGTGCACCAGCGCGGCCGCGGTCTTCTCACCGATCCCCGGCACGCCTGGCAGGCCGTCGCTCGGGTCGCCGCGCAGCACCGCCATGTCGGCGTAGCCGGGCCCGGTCGCGACGCCGTACTTCTCGTGCAGCCGCGCCTGGTCGATCGTCTCGAGGTCACGGATGCCGCGCGCGGTGTACAGGACGCGCACCGGTACCTCGTCGTCGACGAGCTGGAACAGGTCGCGGTCTCCCGTGACCACCTCGACGATCGCCCGGTCGGCCGGCTTGGCCACCTCCCGCGCGACGAGCGTCCCGATCACGTCGTCGGCCTCGTAGCCCGGCACCCCGACCCGCGCGATGCCCAGCGCCGCCAGCACGTCGACGATCATCGGGACCTGCGGTGCGAGGGTATCCGGCACCTCCTCCACGCCCGTGGTCCCCGGCACCTCGACGGCCACCCGGTGCGCCTTGTACGACGGGATCGCGTCGACCCGGAACGCCGGACGCCAGTCGTCGTCCCAGCAGCAGACGAGGCGCGTGGGCCGCAGGTCGCTCACCAGCCGCGCGATCATGTCGAGCAGCCCGCGCACAGCGTTCACCGGGGTGCCGTCGGGCGCCGTCATCGACTCGGGCACGCCGAAGTACGCGCGGAAGTACAAGGAGGCGGTGTCGAGCAGCAGGAGCTTGTCTGGACGTCCGGGCATGCGGTCAGTCTGTCAGCAGCCCGGCTGGCGGCGTCGAGAACGACGTTGCACTCCCGTGGCGTCGCCGACGTCGTTGTCGACGGCCGGCCCGCTTCCCCTCCAGGCGCGGGCCGGCCGTGGTCGGGGAGGTCAGCCGGCGAAGTCCAGGCCCGTGTCGGCCACCGCGATGACGGTCCAGGTCGTGCCGTCGGCGTCGGCGAGCTCGTACGTCGGGACCAGGACGGACGCTCCGTCGGGCAACGTCGTCTGGGCGAGACCGAGGCGCGCCGACACGATGGTCACGTGCTGCACGGGCCAGGCCAGCGGGCTCCCGGCCGCGGGCGTCGCCGGGACGGTCGGCTCGTCCGAGGGCGCGGGCGCGACGTCGGACGTCGCCGACCCGCTCGCGGCGCCCGCCGCCGCCATCGGCATGATGCCGCCGTAGCTCGGCCCGAAGCGCGGGTCGGTGAGCCGGGCGACCGCGTCCGTCGGGCTGACCACGGCGTAGTCCCCGAGCGGGACCGTCGGCGCGAGCGAGCCGTTGACCGACTGGATCCCGGACGACACGACCGTGAAGTTCCAGGACACCCCGGACCGCTGGCCGTCGACCACCTGGTACGCCGACACGCTGGTGACCTGGGCGCCGGACGTGTCGGTCGACGGTTCGAACTCGAAGCCCGACGGGTCGACACCGAGCGCGGTCATCGTGTCCTTGGCCTGGCCGACGGCCGCGTCGGCGCTCGGCGCGGGGCCGGTGCCAGGGCCGGTCGGGCAGGTGACGGGACCCGGCGGCGCGACGGCGTCGGTGCCGGCCCCGTCGTTCGCGGCGTCGGGCGTGGGCGGCTGGATGGGGACCATGCCGGCCTTGATGCACGTCCACGGGTCACGGGTGGGGTCGTAGTAGGACAGGCTCGTCAGGCCGTCCGACGAGACCGACACGCTCGGCGCGGTGCCGTCGTTGGGCCCGACGGTCCACGTGCCGTACTGCTGCTGGGCGGTGCCGGAGACCCCGAGGGCCGCCGCGGCCTTCTCGGCCGTCGCCTGCGAGTACGTCGAGGCGGCGTCAAAGCCGTACGCCGCTGCGTTGCCCCCGTCGCTCGACAGGCCCTTGGCCGTGAAGACCGTCCGCCCGAACCCCCAGCCGGCGATCTTGGCGTCCGCGCCGGCCGCACCCCCGGCGAGGCTCTCGGCTGACTGCGGAGCAGCCGCCGAGTCCGCCGCGCCGCGGCCGCCACCCGTGAGGTTCATCGCGGGCGCCGCGGCCGGGGCCGCGACCGGCGTCGTGCCCGCGCGGGCCCCCCCGAGCGCGTAGCTCCCGCCGCCGATGACGGCGATCCCCGCGACGAGCGCCGCCACCTGCAGCCAGCGGGGCGCGCGCCGCGCACGGCGCACCGCGAGCTCGTCGACGAGGATCGTCTCCTCGGTCACGACGACGCCCGTCGACGCGGTCACGGCCGCGAGCACGGACGCCAGGTCGGGGGCGGAGCCGCGGGCAGGGTCGGCCGCCTGCAGCCGCGCGAACGCGGTGTCGTCGGCCTCGTCGCGGCGGTCGTGCTGGGGCTGGTCGTCGTCGGTCATCGCGTCGCCTCCTGAGCGGGGTGGTCCTCTGCTGCGTATGTGTCGCGACGCGCTCAGACCTTGCAGCCACAGCTGCGCCGACGTCAGGCCTCGGCGGCGGCCCAGGCCTCACGCAGTCGGGCGCGGGCGCGGCTCAGCGCCGCATCGGCACCCCCCCGGGACACGCCCAGCACGGCGGCGAGGCCCTCGCCGACGAGCCCCTCCCACGCGTTCAGCAGCAGGATCTGCCGGTCGCGGGCGCCCAGCGCACCGAGCACGGCCCGCACCTGCTCGTCCTCGACGAGCTGGGCCGCCGGGTCGTCCGAGCCGAGCGCGTCGTCCGGGACGTCCCCGACGGGCTCCGGACGGCCCTTGCGGCGGTGGTTCGCGACGACGAACCCCGCGGTCCGGTACAGCCACGGCAGCTCGGCGCCGTCGGGGATGTCGTCCCGCCGGCGCCACGCGGTGGTGAGCACGTCGGCCGCGAGGTCGTCGGCCTCGTCGCGACCCACGCGACGGACCAGGAACCGGTGCACCGCGGCGGCGTGCGCGCGGACCAGCGCCTCGAACCAGGGGCCGTCGTGCACCGGGCCGACGGCGTCCGGCTCGGCGCCCTCGAGCACGGCGTCGCCCGCGGTCTCGGACGTGGACGTGCTGCGCGGTGGCACGGTGCTCCCGGGGTCGGCGATGGCCTACACCTCACCTGTGTCGTCAGCCGGCCCGATCTTGCACCCGCCGGCTGCGGGGCTGCGCCCGCGTCACAGCCCGTCGGCGACCACCGCGGTCACCTGCAGCCAGGCGTCGCGGGTCCGCTGCTCCAGGGCCTCGTAGTCGATGGGTCCGCCGGCCACGAGGGCCTTGTCGTGGGGGACGTCGACGACCGTGCGAGTCAGGGCCCCGAAGTGCGTGCGCAGCCGCTTGCGCAGGTCCTTGTCCACCTTGGGCTCGGGTGCGGAGAGCACCGTGACCGCGCGACGGACGGCCTCCTCGTGCCCCGTCGAGCGCAGGGCGTCCAGGGCCCACGCGGCCGACTGGGCGGTGTCCTCGCGGATGGTCGACACGACGACGATCTGGTCGGCCGCGTCGATCGCGGCCTGCCAGTTGGAGGCGCGCATGTTGTTGCCCGTGTCGATGACCATCACCCGGTAGAACCGCGAGAGCACCTGGTGCAGGTCGGCGAACGACCGGGCGTCCACGGACGACGCCGACGCCGAGTTCTCGTCGGAGGCCAGCACGTCGAACTGTTCGGTCGGCTGCGTGCGGACGAAGCCGTCGAGGTCGCCGATGCGCACCGTCCCCTCTTCGCCCAGCGTGGGCAGGGCGTCCAGCAGGTCGACCGCGGTACGGGTGTGGTCGGCGTGCGACGAGCGCCAGCCGAGCGTCCCGCGGGTCTCGTTGTTGTCCCACGCGAGCGTGTACCCACCGCGTTGCAGGCCGAACGTCGCCGCCATGAGCATCGTCGCGGTCGTCTTGTGGGCGCCGCCCTTGGGGTTGATGACGACGATGGTCTTGGGCCCGTCGAGAGTCCGGCGAACGGAAGCCGACGAGGCGCGACGACGCCGCTCGGACTTGCCGGGACCGGGCTTGACCGCGCCGAGCGTGACCCGCCGGACGCCGTGCCGCCAGCCGTGCTCGGCGGGTCCGCCGGTCACGACGGGGTGCCGAGCGGCGAGCAGGTCGTCGAGCGTCGGGAGCGGGCCGGACGCTGCCGGAGGCGCGGGCTGGGGAGGCGGGGCGGGGGTCGACGGCGCGTCGGCGCGCTTCGCGACGGGTCCCCGGCCGACGGTGCTGGGCGGGGCGACGGGCGCGGCCGGTGCCACCTCCGGCAGACCCGCCACCGCGGCGACGGAGTCCTTCTCGCTGACGGCCGGCGACCCGTTCGTCGACGGGCGGGGTTCAGCAGGCGGAGCCGGCGCCTCGTCGACCACGCCGTCCGGGTGGATCATCAGCGACCACAGCCCTTCGGGGTCGCGCACCTGCACGGGGACTGGCTGCCCGACGGTCCCGGCAACCTCGGCGATGCGCGACGTGATGGCCGCGCCCGCCTCCGCGAGGTTGGCCTTGGTGATCCGTTCGATGACTCCGTCGATCGAGATCTCGCCGGTGCCGTCCTCGCGCACCTCTGCGCTGATCTCGGGCAACCGGGTCGCCGTCGACCCCTTCTGGCCCTCGTCGCTCATGGTGTCGCTGCCCCTCGTCCGCCGATGGCTGTCCCTCGAGTACGCCCCGAAACTACGCCGGACGGGCGCCACGCGCACCGCCGAACCGCAGGCCAGGGCGCATCCGATCCGTCGGGAAGGCGCAGCTGCCCCCCACGCAGACCTCAGTCGTCGGCGGGAACCTCGAACCAGACGGTCTTCCCGTCGGGCCGACCGAGCGTCCCCCAGTCCGACGACAGGGCCTCGACGAGGGCCAGCCCGCGACCGCTCGGAGCCGTCGGCTCGGGGTGCCCGACCGTCGGCACACCGCCTCCGGCGTCGCTCACCATGACGCGGACGACGGTGGCGTCGATCCGCACGCGGACCGTCACGGAGCGGTCGGGCGGACCGTGCACGACGGCGTTCGCGACGAGCTCGCCGGTGAGCAGCTCGACGACCTGGTTGGCGGACCCGCCGACGCCTGCCTCGGCGATGGCCCGCATCACCCAGTGCCGCGCCGTGCGTGGGGCGGAGCGCTCGGCCTCGACGACGAGCTGGGCGTCCACCACGTGCGCGTCGGCGCGCCGCGCGCTCGCCGCGCTGCGGAGGTCCCGGACGTCGCCCATCTGACTAGGGTGCCCGAGTCGGGGGCCTCCCGCCCGGGCGGTGCCCGCGCGCGTCCGGGTGAAGCCCCGCCGGCAGTCACGGCCCGGTGAGGTTTCGCCCGGGCGCCAGGGTCGGAGGTCCCAGGGCTCAGGACCGCCTGCTGACCAGCCCGACGAGGTTGCCCTCCGAGTCGCGCACGAACGCGTGCCACTCGTCGGTCCCGGCCGGGCCGAGCGTGTCGTCCGCGTGCCGGAAAATCATGTGCGGCTCGGACTCGATGCTGACCCCCGCCGATCGCAACCGGTCGACCGTGCCCTCGAGGTCGTCCACCAGCAGGTAGAGCAGCGCGCTGGGCGCGTTGACGTCGAGGAGCAGCCGGACGCCGGCGAGGTCGAAGAACAGCAGCCCAGGTGGGTCGAAGCGGGCCGTCGGCGCGGTGCCGAGCAGGTCCGCGTAGAACGTCGCCGCGCGGTCGAGGTCGGTCGCCCGCTGGGCGACCTGCAGGAGCTCCATCGCCCCATCGTGCCCCCGTCTGAGGTGCCTCAGACCACCTCAGAGGCACCTCAGGGCAGATGGGCGACGAGCACGACCCCACAACCGGTCGGTCGACCGATCCGGTACCCCCTCCCTCACGACGAGATTCGTGGATGTCAGCAACGAGTCGTCGGAAACCGTCCGGCGGTACAGAGGAGGAACACCATGGCTGAATTCTGGGGAACCGCCCTCGACGGCGAGCTCGCCTACCGCCGGGACCGCATGTCGACGGCGCTGCGGCGCCCGACGCGGGACGCGCGGGTGGTCCGGCCCGACGGGCGGCTGCGGCCCGTGCGTCCCACCCACCCGCTAATCAGTGCCGCGCGTGGGTGGCTCCTGCGAGGATCGGGAGCATGGCACGTGGCTCGATGAGCACACCGTTCGTGGCACGCGCGCCGCAGGTCGACCAGCTCACGCTGGCCCTGCGGCGCGCGGACGCCGGCGAGCCCACCGCGGTCCTCATCGCGGCGGACGCCGGCGTCGGCAAGACCCGGCTCCTGCGGCACGTCGCGGAGCTGGCCGAGGCGTCTGGCGGCCGCGTCGTCATCGGCCACTGCGTGGACCTGGGCGAGATCGGTCTGCCCTACCTGCCGTTCGCGGAGGCGCTCGCCCAGCTGCGCGCGCTGGATCCCGATGCGGTCGACGCCGTCGTCGCCGACCGGCCCGCCCTGGCCCGCCTGCTGCCCGGGCCGACGGGCGCCACCGGCCCGCTCGACGACCAGTCCAGCCGGCTTCAGCTGTTCGACGGCCTGGTCGAGGCGCTCGCCGCCGTCGGCGTGCCCGGGCACCCCCTGCTGCTCGTGCTGGAGGACCTGCACTGGGCCGACGCGTCCAGCCGCGACGTGCTGCGCTTCCTCGTCTCGCGGCTGCGCGACCAGCACCTCGTGGTCGTCGCGAGCTACCGCACGGACGACCTGCACCGTCGACACCCCTGGCGGCCCGTGGCCGCGGAGCTGGCCCGGCACCCACGCGTCGAGCGGTTGGACCTCGCACCGTTCACCGACGCCGAGGTCCGGGAGTTCACCACCGCGCTGGCGGGAGCGCCGCTGGAGGAGCGCACGCTGCGGCGGGTGATCGACCGCTCGGAGGGCAACGCCTACTTCGCCGAGGAGCTGATGGAGGCGGGGACGGACGGCGTGATGGCCGACGAGCTGCCGTGGTCGCTCGCGGACGTGCTGCGCGCGCGCCTCGAACAGCTCGACCCGTCCGTGCAGCGCCTCGCGCGGGTGGCGTCGGCGGCGGGTCGCCGGGTGTCGGAGCCGCTGCTGCGCGCGGTCGTGACCGCGGACGGCGACGCGCTGCTGACGGCTCCGGGCGCGTTCGACGCGGCGCTCCGCGAGGCCGTCGCGCACCACATCCTGGGCGGGGAGGACGAGCGGATCGCGTTCCGCCACGCCCTGCTCGCCGAGGCGGTCTACACCGACCTCCTGCCCGGCGAGCAGTCCGCGCTGCACCGCGCCTACCTGCGGGTGCTGCGCGACGACCCGACGCTGGGCCCCTCCTCGCAGCTCGCCTCGCACGCGCTGCGCGCGCCCGACCTGCCGACCGCCCTGCTCGCCTCGCTCGACGCCGCCCACCAGGCGCGCAGCGTCCTCGCCCCGGCCGAGGAGCTGCGGCACCTCGAGGTCGTGCTGCGCCTGTGGGGGGCGGTCCCGGAGGTCACCCGGACGCTCGCGGAGGACCACCCCGACGTGCTGGACGCCGCGGCGGCCGCCGCCTCCCGGGCCGGACAGGCCGACCGCGCCGTCCAGCTGTCGCGCGCGGCCGTCGACGAGACCACACCGCAGGTCGAGCGGCAGGCCATGCTGCGCACGGTCCTCGCGCGGTACCTGCTGGCAACGGACGACGCCGACGAGGCGATGCGCGAGGCGTCGCTGGCGCGCGACGCGCTCCCGACCGGCAACAGCGCCGCCCGGGCGTGGGCCCTAGCGGCGTACGCCCGCGCGGCCCTGAACGCCGACTTCGACGAGGAGGCCGACGAGAGCGCGCAGGAGGCGGTGATCGTGGCCCGCGCCGCCGGTGCCGCCGACGCGGAGTCCGACGCCCTGACCACCCTCGCGGTGCTCGTCGTCGACGACGCCGACCGCGCGGCCGAGCTGCTCGACGCTGCCCTGACGCGGGCGCGCGAGGCGTGCGACTACGTGACCGAGCTGCGCACGATGTTCAACCTGACGGCCAACCGCTACTACGCGGGCGACCTGCCCGAGGCCGCGCGGCTCGCCACCGAAGGGGTTGGCCGCGCACAGGCGCTCGGCATGACGTGGAGCGCGTACGGCCTCGAGCTGCACATGTTCGTCAACCTGGTCCGTTACGTCATGGGCGACCTGGGTGCGGCCGACCTGGGCGGCGCACCCGACGAGCTGGCGGACGTGCTGCGGTCGCAGGCCCTGTACGCGGCCGTGGCCCGCGGGGACGCCGACGCCGCCGAGCGCGGGTTCGCGCTGGAGCAGTCCTGGCACCGCGACGGGTTCATCGCGCTCGTCGGGGGCGGGTGCACGGTCGACGCCCTGACCTGGCGCGGGGACCTCGAGGGTGCCGTCGCGCTGGCCCTGCGGCTGCTGGAGTACCTGTGGCGCACCTGGTCGGACTACTTCCTCGGCGGCATCTGGCTCGTCGCGCTCGCGCTCGCCGCGCTGGCCGACCAGACGCAGCAGGACCGGCTGCTCGGCAAGGACGTGTCGGCGGCGCTCGCCACCGGCGCGCGCCTGCTGCAGAGGGCGGTCGAGACCGCGGACCGCGGTCGGCCGCGCGGCGGGACCATGGGCCCCGAGGGCCGGGCCTGGCTCGCGCGCGCGCACGCCGAGCACTCGCGGCTCGTCGGCACCAACGACCCCGAGCTGTGGCGCGCCACCCTGCACGAGTTCGACTACGGCTACCGCTACGAGGTGGCGCGCACCCGGTTCCGGCTGGCCGAGGCGCTGCTCGAGGGCGGTGACCGGGAGGGTGCGCTCGCGGAGGCCGGGACGGCCCTGCGCGAGTCCGACGCGATGGGCGCCGTGCCATTGGCCACCGCGGTCCGGGGACTCGCTCGGCGCGGGCGGCTGGACCTGCCGGGCGTGCGCGTCGCGGGCGCCGACGTGCTGACCGCGCGGGAGGCGGAGGTGCTGGCGCTGGTCGCGCAGGGGCTGTCCAACCGACAGATCGGCGAGAAGCTGTACATCTCTGGCAAGACCGTCTCCGTGCACATCTCGAACCTGCTGGCCAAGCTCGGGGTCTCGGGGCGGGCCGAGGCGGTGTCGGTGGCGCACCAGCGGGGGCTGATCGGTGCGGGCTGACCCCGGCGGCTCCGGGACCCTGGGCGCGTGCCGGACGCACGCCTTAGGTTGAGCAGCATGTCCCCGTCGAAGGTCCCCGCGGTCGAGCTCGAGGTCGAGGGTCGGACCGTGCGCGTGAGCAGCCCCGACAAGCTCTACTTCCCCGAGCTGGGCCTGACCAAGCTCGACGTCGTGCAGTACTTCGTCTCGGTGGGCGACGGCATCCTGGGCGCGCTGCTCGATCGGCCGACCACCCTGGAGCGCTGGCCCAAGGGCGTGTTCGAGGGCGCCAAGCTGGCCACGCGGATGGACTCGACGGGCGACGCGTTCTACCAGAAGCGCGTGCCGCAGGGCGCGCCCGACTACGTCAGGACGGCCCGGATCGCTTTCCCCAGCGGCCGCACCGCCGACGAGGTCGCCCCCAGCGAGCTGGCGGTGGTGGCGTGGGCGGCCAACCTGGGCACGTTGACGTTCCACCCGTGGCCCGTGCTGGGCGACGACGTCGAGTCGCCCGACCAGATCCGCATCGACCTCGACCCTCAGCCGGGCACCGACTTCTCCGACGCCGCGCGCGTCGCACCGCACGTGCGGGAGCTCCTCCAGGAGCACGGCATGGAGGGCACACCGAAGACGTCGGGCGGCCGCGGGATCCACATCTTCGTGCCCATCGAGCCGCGCTGGTCGTTCGTCGAGGCACGCCGCGCCACCATCGCGTTCGGTCGCGAGCTCGAGCGGCGCATGCCGTCCGAGGTGACCATGAGGTGGTGGAAGGAGGAGCGCGGCCAGAAGATCTTCATCGACTACAACCAGATGGCGCGCGACCGCACGATCGCCTCGGCGTACTCCATCCGCACCAACCCGCGCGCGACCGTGTCCGCTCCCCTGCGCTGGGACGAGGTGGCGGACGTCGCGCCTGACGACTTCACGGTGAGGACGATGCCCGCACGGTTCGCCGAGGTGGGCGACCTCTTCGCGCCGCTGGTCGCCCGGACCACCCCGCGGTACTCCATCGAGTCGCTGCTCGAGCTGGCCGAACGGCAGGAGTCCGACGAGGGCGAGGGCGACCTGCCGTACCCGCCCGAGTACCCGAAGATGCCGGGTGAGCCCAAACGGGTGCAGCCGAGCAAGGACCGCGACCGACCTCGCGAATGACCGTCCCTGCCGGTCCCGACCCCATCGTCTATGCCTCGGCGCGTGGTCGCTGGGTGCTGCTCGCGACCGTCCTCGGCTCCGCGATCGCCTTCATCGACGCGACCGTCGTCACCATCGCCCTGCCCAACATCGCCGACGACCTCGACGCGACCACGGCGGACCTCCAGTGGACCGTCAACGCGTACGCCCTGACCCTGGCGGCGTTCCTGCTGCTCGGCGGCTCGCTGGGCGACCGGTTCGGGCGGCGGCGCATCTTCCTGTTCGGCGTGGTGTGGTTCGCGGCCGCGTCGCTGGTCTGCGCGATCGCGCCCACGGTCGGCCTGCTGATCGCCGCTCGGGCGCTGCAAGGAGTGGGCGGCGCGCTGCTGACCCCCGGGTCGCTCGCCATCCTGCAGTCGACGTTCACGGGCACGGACCGCGGCCGGGCGATCGGGGCGTGGTCGGGGCTCGGCGGCATCGCCGGCGCGATCGCACCGTTCCTCGGCGGCTGGATCGTCCAGGTGGCGTCGTGGCGCTGGGTGTTCGGGATCAACCTTCCGCTGGCCGTCGTCGTCGTCGCGGTGACCATGCGGCACGTCCCGGAGAGTGCGGACGCGACCGCGTCCAAGCGGCTCGACGTCGCCGGGACGGCACTCGGGGCGCTCGGCCTCGCCGGCCTGACCTACGGGTTCACCGCCTGGACCGCGTCGGGGAGCCCCGATGCCGTGGTCGTCGGGACGCTCCTGCTCGGTGTCCTGGCGCTGGCGGCGTTCGTCGTCGTCGAGTCGCGCGCCGCCGCCCCGATCCTGCCGCCCGCCCTCTTCCGTTGGCGGCCGTTCTCGGGCACGAACGCGGCCACGCTGCTGATCTACGCGGCGATCTCGGGGGTCTTCTTCTTCCTCGTCGTGACCCTGCAGGTCGTCGCCGGCTACTCACCGCTCGAGGCAGGTCTGGCACCCCTGCCGGTCACCGTGCTCATGCTCCTGCTGTCGCCGCGGGCCGGTGCGCTGAGCACGATCATCGGCCCCAAGCTCCCGATGACGATCGGCCCGCTGGTGTGCGCGGTCGGCGTCGTCCTGCTGCTGGGCGTCACGCCCGACACCCCGTACCTCACGCACGTGCTGCCGGGGATCCTCGTGTTCGGGCTCGGCCTGTCGGCCACGGTCGCGCCGCTCACGACGACCGCCCTGGCCGCTGCGCCCGACCACCTGGCCGGTGCGGCGAGCGGGGTCAACAACGCGGTCGCCCGCGTGGCCGGTCTGCTCTCCATCGCCGTGCTTCCGCTCGCGGCGGGCGTCGGCTCGTCGCTCACCGACCCCGCCACCCTCGAACCCGCCTACCGGATCGCCCTGCTGGTCTGCGCCGGGCTGCTTGCCGGGGGCGCCGCCGTCTCCCTGCTCACGGTGCCGAACCGCGCCGACGCGGTCCGGCCTCCCGCCTGAGCGCTGCTCAGAGCCTCCAGGTCGTCTCGTCGAGCGGGTCGGGTCGAGCGGGTCGGGTCGGTCCACCACCAGCTCGGCCACGGGCTCCCGCTCCGTCCCGAAGGTGACCGGACCGAGGCAGGTGCGGCTGAGCTCGATGCTCTGCACCTCGTCGAGCCCTCAGCGTCCCATGCGCGTGGTCTGTGGAGTGCGATCAGCCGACGTAGTCGAAGTGCCAGTACTCGGGGTTGGAGCCGTTCTGGTGTGCCCACGCGGGCGAGGTCCAGCCGTACGTCGGGCCGTGCGTCACCAGCCAGGTGCGCTGCGGGGTGTCCCAGCCGTACTCGCAGGGCAGCTCGGGCACGTCGAGCGCCAGCCCCGTGCCGTGCGTCGACGTGCCGGGGACGGCGGCGACCGTGCCCAGCGCCGCCCGCATGGCGACCTGCGTGTCGTAGTCCCGGTACGTCAGGTCGAGGCCGAGGTTGTGCCCGAACGCCGACCGGAACGCCACGTCGAGGCGTTCGAGCGCCGCGGCGGCATCGGAGCGCAGGTAGTACGGCGTGCCGTGCGGGTCCTTGGTCCACGAGATCGCGGTCAGGGCGCTCGGCGGGAGCTTTCCGTTGGAGCCGTCGCCGCCGACCGTCGGCGGGGACGTGTAGAACGGCGGCCCGGTGTAGGTGGTGCCGCAGGATGGCGCCTTGGTCGGCGCAGCGACCTTGGGCGGCTTCGGTGTCGCGGCCTTCGCGGCCTTCGCGGCTGCGGATGCGGCGACCTGCTGCTGCGACCACGCGTCGTGGGCGGTGAGGACAGCCGCGTTCGCGGCCGCGAGCGCCGCGGTGAACGTCCGCAGGTCCGCGGCGCCGTAGCTGGTGGTGCCCGGCGACGATGCAGGGGTGTTGTCCGACGGTGCCGCCGGGACCGCGCCGAGGGCGGCGTCCGCTGCGGTGACCTGGGCCACGAGCGCCTGGCGGACGGCGTCGTCGCCCACCTGTCCGTCGGTCGCGACCAGCGTGGCGCTGGCCGTGTCGCTGGCCTGCTGCAGGTCCGCGCGGGCAACGGCCAGGACGGCGGCGGCCTGCGCTCGGTCGAGGGCGGCGTCACGCCCGACCGCGCCGTCGACATCGGCGTCCTGTGCGTCGACGACCGCAGCGGCCCGGTCCTCGGCCTGCGACTGAGCCGTCTGCTGGGCGGCGACGTCGTCCCGGTGGGCGTCCCACGCCCAGGCACCACCCGCCACGCCGACGACCAGGACGGCGGTCACGGCGGCGGTGATGCTGCGTGCTGGTCGGCGGATGTCGGTCTCCGGGACGGCGAACAGGGACACGGCCCCCCGCGTCAGGTCAGGGTAGCCGCCGAGGCCGTGCACGCCACCCCGCGCCCGACGAAGGCCACCCGGTCCCGGGCGCACGCGGGTCGTCATCGGGCACTTCGGTGCACTTCGGACCGCGCTCGGACGAGTGTCTTCTGGCAACGGGTGGAATCAGGGGCGCGGGACTCAAGGAGCCCCTCGAGGCGGTCGATCCCGCCCGCATGAACGATGCGCGCTCGACGCTGCCCCCACCCGCGTCCGGCGCCGTCGACATCGCCCCGGGCATCCGCACCCTCACCCCGGCCGAGACGGTGCACCTCGACCGCGCGCGCGACAACCTGCGGTCGGCGGGCGTCGACGTGACCGACCCGTCGGCCGTCGGAGCGCTCCTGGACCACGCTCGGACGTCCTGGGCGGCCCTCCCGGCGTCGGCACCGCCCGCGGCCATGATCCTGGCCCTCGGCGTGGGCGTCGGCGACCTGCTGATCGCGCGCGTCCCGGGCGCCCGGTGGGCGTTGCACCACGGCTCCGACGACCCGACGCCCACCGTCGTGTCGGCGACGGGGCTGGACGCCGCGCTCCCGCTGACGGACGTCCGCACTCGGTGGGTCTCCGGGTGCACGCCGCAGTGGGTGGGCGAGTACGTGACCAACGCGGCGGCTCATCTTGCGGCGGCATCGACGCCTCCCCGGGCCGAGCTGCCGACCCCGCGGCTGGCCGCGGACGACCTGCCCCGCACCCCGGCCGAGCTCCCGGTCCCGCCGTCCGCGGCGGCGCAGGACATCGCGCTCGGTGCCCTCGAGCACGCGCTCGAGCAGGTCCTGACCACCCCGGCCGCTCCTCAGCCCTTCGCGCTCGTCGACGGCGCCGAGGGGCCGCAGGTGCGCAGCTTCGACGGAGACCCGGCCCAGGCGCAGCACGTCGCCCGGGAGTGGGTCCGCTCCTCGGGCGCGGCCCGCGGCGCGGTCGCCTGGTACGGCTCGCTGGCGACCCCGGAGGCCGGCGACGGACCGGCTGTGCTGGTCGAGGCGTCCGATGCGCACCAGCCCAGCCTCGTCGTCGCTCACCGCTACGTGCCCGCGACCCCCAGCGGCCAGGGCCGGGCCCGCGCGGCACGACCGCTGGGCGAGCCGTTGGTCCTGGGGCAGGGCGAGCCGCTGCTCTGACCCGTAGTGTCGGGGCCATGCGCTTCCGGACGGTTCTCGAGCTCAGCGGCAAGTCGGCGACCGGCTTGCAGGTGCCCGCGGACGTGGTCGAGGCCATGGACCGCGGCGCACGCTTCCCAGTCGTCGTGACGATCAACGGGTACTCCTACCGCAGCACGGTCACGCCGTACGGCGGCCGGACGCTCCTCCCGGTGAGCGCCGAGAACCGCGCGGGGGCGGGGATCGCGGCGGGCGACGAGGTCGACGTCGACATCGAGCACGACGCCGCACCTCGCACGATCGCGGTCCCCGACGACCTCGCCGCCGCCCTCTCGGACGGCGGCCGCGCGGCCTTGGACGCCCTGTCCTTCAGCCGCAAGCGCGCGATCATCGAGCCGATCGAGGCCGCCAAGACGGCGGAGACGCGCACCCGGCGCATCGCCAAGGCCGCCGAGGAGCTGGGCCCGGCCTGATCAGCTCGTCTGCGCCCGGACCGGGTACCAGCGCGACCCGAACCGGCGCGTGACCGACCGCCCGCTGATCTCGGCCAGCTCGTCCAGACGGGCCAGCACGGCCCAGCCGACGCGGCGCGCGTACTGGTCGTCGGCCGCCTCGAACCGGACCGTCACCCGCGCCTGACCCCGCACGACGCTCACGTCGAACGCCTCCACGGTGGTGAACGACTCGGCCACCTGCACCGCCTGCGGCAGCACGTCGGGGGCGTCGACACCCGGCTGCAGCAGCCCGACGGCGGCACTCACGCGGTAGGACGGCACGTGTGCACGGTACGGCGGCTCAGAGCATCCGGAGCATCTCCGCCACGACGACCGGGGACAGGGCGGGCCTCTGGTGGTGGATCTCGGTCATCGCCGCTCGGTCGCCACCCTGGGTGCGGGCCGCCCGCACCCGGCGGACGTCGAGGTCCGTCATCGCGCTCGCGGCCGCGAGCGTGGTCTGCGAGGTCGCCGCGCCGAGCGCCGCCGGGACCGCGGACCACTCGCTGACGGGCGGGCGCACGCTCAGCCGCTCGGCCCGACGGGTGGCGGACCGGTAGTAGATCGCGAGGACGAGCCCGCCCCAGACCGCCGCGAGGAGCGCGACGAACGGCCCGAGCAGCCACCACAGCAGCCCGAGCCCGATGAGGCACAGGCCGGCGACGGAGCCGAACGCCCACCGGAGCGTCGACCTCCGACGGTCGTACGCCTCGGGATCGAGCGTCCCAGCATCGGGCTCCTGCGCCATCCGGACCTCCCCTGCGATCTCGTCCGCGGACGACCGTAGCCTCGCACGACCGAGCAAGCCGGGCGGCCGAGCCTCTGCGCAACTCGTACGTTCGCCTGAGGTCCGGGCGAGGTTCACGGTCGCAGTGCCCGAGGCCTCACCGGGCGGGTGACTGATCGGGTCGCAGGAGGGCGACGAGCAGGTCGTGGACCGGTCCGACCAGCTCGTCGTACCCGGCGGAGCCCAGGGGGTCGACGCCCATCCATGAGCGCGTGATCGAGATGCCGAAGCCGGCCGCGACCACCAGCTGCGCACCGAGCAGACGCCGTTCGTGGTCTTCCGGAGGCCCACCGGCGATCGCGGCGAGCCTCTCCGCGAACGACCGCAGCGTTCGCGTCCGGATCAGCTCCGCCCGCTCGTCGCCGGAGGTCCGCACGAGCAGCAGCAGCTGGTTGGGGCGGTCGACCGCGTCGGGCGCGGTGAGCTGACGAACGATCCGGTCAGCCACCTCGCCGAGGGTCGCGTCACGCTCCAGCGAGCGTTCCAGCTCGTCGGCGGCACCCGTCAGGCACGCCTCGAACAGGCCCTCCTTCGAGCTGAAGTAGCGGCTGATCAGCGCGACGTTGACTCCGGCGTCGTCGGCGATGTTCCGGACCGTCGTCGCGGCGTACCCGTCGGTCGCGAACCGGCGCCGACCGGCCGCGAGGAGCAGCTGCCGGGTGCCGTCGGCGTCGCGTCGCCTCGGTGCGACCTCGGTCCCGCTCACGTGCTCAACCTAGTGCCCGACCCGGGCCGATGTAAACGATCGTTGACTTAGGTCGACCGCATGCGCTATCCATAGGTCAACAGTCGTGTACATCGAGACCGAGGACCGTCATGTCGCACCCCACCGCGGAGGCCGGCGTCGCCACCGCCCCCCTTGCCGACAAGCCCGCTGCCGGACGGTTCCTGGTGCTGTACCTGTCGCTCGGCGGTCTGGCGTTCGCGGTCCTCCAGTCGCTGGTCGCGCCCACGCTGCCGGTGATCGCGAAGGACCTGGGAGCGACCACGGCGGACGCGAGCTGGATCCTGACCGCGTACCTGCTGTCCGCCTCGGTCCTCACGCCGGTCCTCGGGCGGCTCGGCGACATGACCGGAAAGCGTCGCGTCCTCATCGGCGTCCTGACCGCCCTGGCCGTCGGCACCCTGGTGGCCGCGCTGGCCCCGAGCCTGCCGGTGCTGGTCCTCGCA